>CAYPSL010000013.1:0-15058 GCA_964413615.1 uncultured Candidatus Saccharibacteria bacterium
AGAACGTAATAATAAAATAGATCTTATATATAAGTAGACCACCGGCCGTTTTCATGCGCAAGGGAATACAAATAAAAGCCGCTGGAACAATATTCCAGCGGCTTATGCGTTCCTCTTAAGAATTTTTACAGTTCTCGAACTTTGATCATGCTGTCGTACCCGCTGTCTTCTTTCTTTAAGCCAGACATAACAACAACTTTTGACCCTGCCGCTATTCCGTATTTTTCTTTCAAGAGCGTAAGGGATTCCTGAACCATTTTTTCAGGAGAGCTGTAATCTTCCGCCATGAACGGAACTACACCCCAAGACAGGAGCAACTGGTGCAATGTGCGAGTGCTGGTAGTTGCGGCAAAAATAGGAGTATGAGGCCTAAACCTTGATACCTGGCGAGCAGAGAACCCTGACTTAGTAGTAACCAAGATAGCTGCCGCATCAATATGGCGCGCAAGTTCTACTGCAGCTGCTGCAACCGCAGATGGAACAGGCTCTCCTGTTGCATCGTGGTGAGGCAAAAGCGCATCAAGAGGAGATTCCTCTGTTTGCTGAATAATTTCAGACATAGTGCGCACTACTTCTACCGGATACTTTCCCATTGCGGATTCTCCGGACAACATCACGGAATCTGTATGGTCAATAACTGCGTTTGCAACGTCGGAAACTTCCGCGCGAGTAGGGCGAGGATTCTTTTCCATAGATGCCATCATTTCTGTTGCAGTAATAACTGGCTTTCCTGCCACTACGCACTTTGCGATAATTTCTTTCTGATGAATAGGAAGGCGCGCTACCGGAGTTTCAATTCCCAAGTCTCCGCGAGCAACCATTACGCCGTCTGTTTCTGCCAAAATTTCATCAAAGTTTTGGAGCGCTTCATGCTTTTCAATCTTCACAATAATATGAGGCGCCTCTGCTCCTTCTGGAAGCCACTTTGCGATCTTTTCCTTCAGAGCCTTTACGTCTTCTGCGGATCGAACGAATGAGAGAGCGACAAAATCAATGTTCTGCTTTAAGCCAAATGCCAAGTCTTCGTCATCTTTTTCTGTCATAGACTCAATAGAAAGAGTCACTGTTGGAACGTTTACCCCTTTGTATGAAAGAAGCGGTCCGCCAAGCAATACTTTTGCGGTAATCATGTTGCCCTGTACGTCTACCACTTCCAATTCCCTCGTTCCATCTGCAAGAAGAATACGATCACTCTTTCCAAGATCGTGTGCGAAGCGTTCATACGGAACAGGAATTACCCCAGCTTCCGCCTCTTGCACCCCTGCCTGCATTTTTACAAGCTGGCCTTCGATTAATTCAAGCCCTGCTTCTGGAAGCGTTCCTACGCGCATTTTCGGACCTTGCAAATCCTGCAAAATCGCAACTTCAACGCCAGCTTCTTGTGCCGCAGCTCGAACTTTATCTACTAATTCCAAGTTTCCCTCATGGCCACCATGAGAAAAGTTAATGCGGGCAACGTTCATTCCCGCAGCAATCATTTCTTTTAATACTGGCACGGAAGAAGATGCCGGCCCGATCGTACACACTATCTTTGTCTGTTTTTCCATATGCAAAAATGTTACAAAAAAATTATAAATCAAATAGCTCTGCGACCGCTCCTATACCTGGGATGTACCACTTCTGCTCCTGAGTGGAGCGAAGGAGTCCTGCAATTGACGCTATCAGCATCAACAGGAAAAGTAAGCCACCAACGTATGATAGCCAGAAGGTGATGATAATCGCAAGTATTTCCCCTACAAGAATCACCAATCCCTGCTTTACGTGGAATTTTACAAACGGGTGCCCTGTTGCCCCCGCAAAAATAGGAATAAGAACAAGTATGCCCATATACGACAGGGAAGCCATCAATACATGAGGCTTCATTCCTGTTATATTTTGGTCATCTTGGCTTGCCATAGGCTTATTCTAGCACAAACCCCGTCGCGTATGCGACGGGGTTTGTAGTTTGCGTAGAAAGTAATCCTACTTGATTACATCATTCCCATTCCGCCCATGCCGCCTCCCATACCACCCATTCCTGCAGGTGCTTCTTTCTTTTCTTCTGGGAGCTCTGCAACAATCGCTTCCGTTGTAAGCATGATTGATGCAATAGATGCAGCATTCTGGAGCGCAGAACGCGTCACTTTCTTTGGATCAACAATTCCAGCTTCAAACATATCTACATACGTATGCTCTGCTGCGTTGTACCCAAGCTTGAATGACTGACGCTTCACTTCCTCGACGATAACAGAACCCTCTTTGCCAGCATTGATTGCAATCTGGCGAGCCGGCTCTTCAAGTGCGCGCATGACGAGCTGCATGCCTGTAATGTGGTCGCGATTTCCGAGGCCTTCCTTGTTTTCAAGTTCGTCGATTGCAGATGCGAGCTTATCTGCTGCAATCAAGAGTGCGAGTCCTCCACCTGCAACAATACCTTCTGCAACAGCTGCTTTTGTTGCCTGCACGGCATCTTCTACACGATGCTGCTTTTCCTTCTGTTCCGTTTCGGTAGCAGCGCCAACTTTTACGATAGCTACTTTGCCAGCGAGCTTTCCAAGACGCTCTTCTAACTTCTCTCGATCAAAATCGGATGTTTCTTTTTCAATAGCAGCTTTAATCTGAGCTACACGAGCTTCAATTCCTGCTGCGCCACCCTTACCGCCAACGATTGTTGTTTCTTCTTTTGTCGCGATAACTTTGGTAGCTTGGCCCAAATCTTCAATAGTTGCGTTTTCGATCTTAAGTCCGATTTCTTCAGAAATTACTTTACCGCCTGTAATAACGGCAATATCCTGAAGCATTTCTTTTCGACGATCGCCAAAGCCCGGAGCTTTAATTGCAATGGCGTGGAAAATTCCACGGAGCTTATTTACTACAAGCGTTGCAAGCGCTTCCCCGTCTACATCTTCCGCGATGATTACAAGCTCCTTGCGGCCTGCCTGCATCAGCTTTTCAAGAAGCGGAAGAATGTCTGCAATTGCAGAAATCTTTTTGTCAGTCAAAAGAATAACCGGGTTTTCCATAACGGCTTCCATCTTTTCTGTATTGGTTACCATGTATCCGCTTACATACCCTTTATCGAAGTTCATTCCTTCTACGTATTCAGATTCAACTCCGAGCGTTTGGGATTGCTCAACGGTAATGATTCCATCTTTTCCAACCTTATCCATTACATCGGCGATCAATGTTCCAACTTCTTGATCTTGTGCAGAAATAGTTGCTACCTGCGCAATATCGTTTTTTCCTTTTACGTCGCGAGTTTGCTCATTCAAAGATGCAACTGCAATTTCTGTCGCCTTTTCCATTCCCTTGCGGAGCACCATAGGGTTTGCGCCCGCAGCTACATGGCGAAGACCTTCTGCAAACATGCTTTGCGCAAGAACGGTAGCAGTTGTTGTTCCGTCTCCGGCGATATCGTTTGTATTTTCTGCAACCTGCTTTACCAATTCAACGCCCATGTTTTCAATCTTGTCTGGAAGTTCGATTTCTTTTGCAATTGTTACGCCGTCGTTCGTGATAATAGGGGATCCGTATCCTTTATCGAGTACAACGTTTCGACCCTTCGGCCCAAGTGTTACTTTTACCGCATTCGCAAGCTTATCTACGCCCTTGCGGAGAGATTCTCGTGCCTGTTCATTAAAAAGAATTTGTTTTGCCATATGTATAAACTATAAGAATTAAGAAAATATATTATCTGACAATCGCGAGGATTTTGTCTTCGTCAATAACAAGGTATTCTTCGCCATCTACCTCAACTTCATCTGGAGCGTATTTGGTAAACAATACTTTATCGCCAACCTTTACGCTCATTGGCGCAATTGTGCCATTATCCATACGCTTGCCTGCGCCCACTGCAACTACTTCGCCTTCCATCGGCTTTTCCTTGCTTGCGCTATCTGGAAGCACGATACCGGAAGCGGTCACTTCTTTGTCGGATAGTGGCTTAATAACTACTTTGTCATACAACGGTTCAATCTTCATAGAAAAAAGAATAGAAATTAAAAATTGAAATACCTATCTGGTATCTAGCAGTCTATCCCTGTGACTGCTAAGCGTCAAGAGAAAATCTTTGGACGAATGATGGCACTTTTGTATCCGGGTGAAACGCTAATTCGTGATATGCAAGCACGATGCGCCCGCGCGATGTACGATGGCGACTTATAACAGCACGCTGCAATAATTCCGCAAAGCGCTCCAGGTAATCCCCAATAGGCTCTAGTAATATTTTTTCTACCTGCTCCTTTATAACAAGCATCCACACCGGAAGCGAAATGGTGTATCGGTGCGGCACAGAAGGCCCTCCAATTCCGGCAGGCAGGCGAACCTGCGCATTCATCCAAAATACATTCCTCTGCTGAAACGTGCGCACCAAAGAATCGGAAAATAACGGAACGAGGGAAGTGTATTGCATCGCCATGCAGACGTTTTGAATATCGGATGAAATACGAAGGGCTCTATCGGTAATATAGTGGTTCAAACACAACATATCGGGAGCGCTGCGCTCTCCGTACACTCGGCGCCTGCCAAGAATTTGAGAAGCTACTAAAAGCATGAGCCGCGTAGTCCATACTCTCCCCTCTTTTGCAATTACAAAAATATCCAAATCGCTCGTGTGCTTTGTATTATCAACCGCAAGCGAACCAGACCCCGCCAACGCTCGAACAAACGGCATAAATGAAAGCAGATACGCGCAACGCCTTACGAGCTTCCATTTATCTTGAGCAATCGCGTGGCGCCTCAAGCGTTTTGCAACCAGGGAAATCCTGCCGCGGAGCGCAAGGTACCCCCATTTCATTTCTAGGTTCGTTTTTAAAAAATCGGAAGTTTCGAGAAGCCGCACTATTTCTTGCAATGAAGCATGGTGGTCGTATCCCGTTTTAGCCACCACTAAATGCTGCCATACCTGCGTCTTCGTGATCGGCATGTCGTACAAATCAAAAAACCGAACGGTATCGAATATTGATTGTTCAAGAAGCGAAATACTCATGCATCTAAATCAAACTCCTCCACAGTATCATCGCTCTTTCCCATATACACACGCATCACCTCTTGGCCAAATCGGTTGTGCTGAGAATCCACCAGATCAATAGAACTGCGATGGGCAACTTCGTATTCATTAGCATCTGCAATTGTAGATTGAGCAAAGATAATAACTTCTCCTGGGCGCACGAGCGTCTCTTCGGCCTCTTCCGGGTGGAGACGTATATATCGATCATTTCCGGTAAGCGTTGAAGATAGATAGTGAACGGTATGATTAGAAAACTCATCAAGCACTACGTATGGCTTTGGACCATTTGGATGGTCTTCTGCGTACTTGATAATAAAATCAGAAACCACCGTGAGGTCGCCCCTGTATGCTTCTGCGGCATCTGGACTGTTACGAGAAATCATGAAGTACAACAGCGGGCCATACGCAGACGATATAATTAACAAGCCGGCAGCGCTTCCATACACAAGACCAGTAAATGATCGGCCTCGCGTTCGGGCAAGCATCCACCGAAGCGCCACTGCACCAGCAGTACCTGCAAGAATATATAAAGGCGTAATCATTCCAATACTTCGTAAGGCATGAGGCATACCCTCCGCAGTGGTAATAGAAGGAAGCATCATACCAAGAAGAAGCAGCAGCAAATACGGATACACCATACCCATATGAACTTCCTTTCCGCGCACAATTTGGCGAAATACATCCCACGTACCCTTCACCGCCCAGCAGATTCCCAAAATTGCGAGCAATCCAACAAGTGGATTTAAGAGTGGGTACCCCGATACGTTGTGCCGCCAATTAGTATCGCCCTTATAAAAGAAAGAAAGTGCAGTTTTCTCAAACGAATACAGCACCGTACCTACAAGCGTTCCACCACCGACTTCACGCTGCAAATCCTTGTTGAATACTGATACCTGCCCCGCCCTGCCGATAAAGTCGTTCGGATGCTCCATAAAATACATTCCGAGCGGAAGGAGCGCCACGATACTCAGCAGCACCGCAAACAATGTTTGAAAGCCATACCTGCGCGCATGAGGGAATCCAATTTTTGGATGCATTGCCGCAAGTAATAACAAAATAACAATTCCGAGCACTACACCGATCATTGATCGATACGCAATATAGGTATAAAAACCGCTTCCAAAGGAAAGCCCTGCGAGAGCTGCGTATACGTACGATGCGGCAAAACGTTTTTCTTTCACCGCCACAATTAATAACCCAACAAACGCTGTAAAGAGCGCGAGGACCAGTGGAATTAAAATTGCTCGAAAACCCGTACGGGAAAGCGCAAGATGCCAAGAGCTCGTTGCAAGAAAAAGTGCGGCGAGCAATCCCGACAATCTTCCGAAGTAGGGGCTGGTTGCAAAATATATTGCGAGCACAGTAAGAGTCCCCACAATTGCGGAGGCCATGTGCATCTGCCATACCCCAATTCCAAACACTTTCACCAACGCCGCCTGCAGATAGAAGAACAATGCTTCTCTACCGTTGTTGCGCGGGTAAAAGGGCTGCATATCACCCTGCAGAATCAGGAGAACATCTTCCCCGTTTGCGGCTTCATCTGGAAACAACCCTGGCGGATACGACGTAATATCGTACGTCCGCAAAAACCATGCGAGCGATACGATGCAGAAAACCGCAATTGCTGTGTATAACCATCCGCTCTTCATGCGGATAAGTGTATCACAATATTTTTTTCAGATATTGGCCGGTATGACTTTCCTTAACCTTAGCAACTTCTCGAGGAGTACCTGATGCCACCAAATACCCGCCCTTATCGCCCCCATCGGGACCCATATCAATCAAATGATCTGCAGACTTAATAATGTCGAGGTTATGCTCAATAACCAGCACGCTATTGCCTTTGTCTACTAATTTTTGAAGCACTGCAAGCAATCGGTGCACGTCATCAAAATGAAGCCCCGTCGTTGGTTCATCTAAAATGTATAACGTCTTGCCAGTAGCCCTGCGGGACAGCTCTGTTGCGAGCTTAATGCGCTGCGCTTCTCCACCAGATAATGTTGTAGCGCTTTGCCCCAAATGAATATACCCCAGCCCTACATCTGTTAACGTTTGGAGCTTGTCTTTAATAGAAGGAATTGCATGGAAGAAGGTAAGCGCATGCTCTACGGTCATATCAAGCACTCGGGAAATGTTCGTACCCTTATATTCAACTTCAAGCGCCTCTGCGTTGTATCGCTGCCCATGACATTCGTCGCACTGCACATACACATCCGGCAAGAAATGCATTTCTATCTTCAGTACGCCATCGCCTTGGCACGCTTCGCATCGTCCACCTTTTACGTTGAATGAAAATCGCCCTGCTTTGTATCCGCGAATTTTTGCTTCTTCCGTAGCTGCAAACAAATCACGAATAGGAGCAAATAATCCCGTATACGTTGCGGGGTTGCTTCGCGGAGTTCTTCCAATCGGCGACTGGTCGATAGTAATTACTTTATCGAGATGTTCTAATCCTAAAATTTCTTTATGCGCGCCGGGGTGCGTTTTTGCACGATGCAAGTTGCGAGTTAATACTTGCGACAAAATATCATTAATAAGCGTAGATTTACCTGAGCCAGAAACTCCCGTAACACACACTAATTTTCCGAGTGGAATATCTACCGTAACATTGCGCAAATTGTGTTCCGTTGCTTCAACAATCGTAAGCTTCTTTCCATTTCCTTTTCGATATGTTTTTGGAGCAGGAATAGCAAGCCGTCCTGATAAATACTTTCCTGTTAAGGTATTACTTTTTTCCAATTGCTTTGGAGTACCCTGAAACACGATTTTACCTCCGTGCTCTCCTGCGCCTGGCCCCACATCAATAACCTGATCTGCAGTGCGGATTGTTTCTTCATCGTGCTCAACTACGATTACAGAGTTTCCAAGCTCTCGAAGATTTTTAAGAGTTTTAATAAGCTTGCTGTTATCGCGCTGATGTAGCCCAATAGAAGGCTCGTCCAAAATATACAACACGCCAACTAATCCAGATCCAATTTGAGTTGCAAGCCGAATGCGCTGCGCTTCTCCGCCCGCAAGCGTGCCCGCTTTTCTATTAAGCGTAAGGTAGGAAAGCCCCACATCGCGAAGGAACGTAAGGCGGGAAATAATTTCTTTTAAAATTTGTACAGCAATTTCTTGATTCTGCTTTCCGAATGCTTCGTTCTTCCCCGTCTGTAAAGATTTGAAAAATTCTAGAACCTCCTCAATAGACATAACAACCACATCGTGAATAGATTTTTCGCCCACGAATACGGAAAGCGGAGCAGGCTTGAGCCGCTTGCCATTACATACCGGGCAGTCGGTATCAATCATAAATTGCTCGATTTCAGCACGCGAATGATCAGAATCCGTTTCTTTGTATCTGCGAATTAATTGAGGAATAACTCCCGTGTACGTAGTGTTCCAACCGCCTCGGCCGGTTGCAACAGTAAGCGGCAAATCCTCTGCATATAAAATAGTTTCAATCGCTTTTTTAGAAAGATCTTTAATAGGGCTGCTCATGGAAAATCCTTGATCTTTAGCCACTGCTTCCAAAATGCGCTCATACCATCCGCTGCGCCCGGATTTGCTCCACGGCTTAATGGCACCTTCTGCAAGGCTTAAGTTTTTATTCGGCAGCACCAAGTCGGGATCTACTTCCTGCTTCGTACCAAGCCCCGTACATTCCGGGCATGCCCCATGCGGAGAGTTAAACGAAAAATCTCTCGGCTCTAAACTCGCAACGTTAATGCCGCAATCCACGCATGCAAATTCTTGAGAGAATAATACTTCTTCTTTTGTTTCTGTGTTTGCAACAATCACAAGCCCGCTTCCGATTGTTGTTGCAGTTTCAAGCGAATCTAACAGTCGTGATCGATCCGGCTTTGCATCAAGGAAATATCGATCTACTACCACCTCGACGGTGTGGCGCTTTTGGCGATCAAGCGAGAGATTGTCTGCTTCTTCCAACGTATACACGGTACCGTCTACACGCACACGGGCGTACCCTGCAATTCGCGCCTCCTTTATAGCAGCTCTTCCGTCGCCTTTTCGATCGCGAACAATCGGAGCCAATATTAATAGCTTAGATCCAACAGGAAATGAAAATACCTTGCCGGCTATTTCTTTCATTGTTTGCCGCGCAATAATTTTGCCGCACTTCGGGCAATGCGGAGTTCCCGTTCGTGAGTACAACAATCGCAAATAGTCATACACTTCCGTAACCGTACCAACAGTAGAACGAGGATTGCGGCTTGTTGATTTCTGATCAATAGAAATTGCTGGAGACAATCCATCAATCTGATCAACATCCGGCTTATCCATTAATCCTAAAAATTGACGCGCATATGGAGACAGCGATTCTACATATCGGCGCTGACCTTCTGCATATAATGTATCGAATGCAAGAGAAGATTTTCCAGAACCAGAAAGACCAGTAATGACGACAAGCTTGTCGCGGGGTATTTTAATCGTGACGTTCTTGAGGTTATGTACCCGTGCGCCTTTAATGACTATCTCATTGGCCATAAGGGAAAAGTATAGACGCAAAACATCGCAGGCGCAAGTCAAAAGAAAAACGCCTTACCTGTGTGAAACAGGAAGGCGTTTGAAGGAGCGTCTAGTTAGCGAGGCGTGGATCGAAGTCGAGATCGAATTCGAGCGTCTGCTTGCCGCATTCGCTCTTCACTCTCGAAGAGGCGGTTTTGAGCCTCCTGACGAGCGAGCTCCCAATCGTCGCTTTGAATAGCGCAGACAATCCCGCCGATGGGACCCCTTGTCCATTGATCGAACACGACCTGGGAAACATGAGCGGAAGAAGCGTTTGCAGTAACCATGATCATTTGTCCTTAAATGAGCCTAAAGTGGCAGAAACACGAGAGAATCAACCGTAACTAGGCATTATAGCACTATAATTGCCAATTTGTCAAGTTCATTTTACAAGCCCCAGAAGCTATAGTTGGCCTATGCAAGAAACAGCCCTTACGACCCAAATTGACTCCCTTTCTAAGGGTCCTGGCGTCTATATATATAAAGATGCAAAAGGGTCCGTATTATATGTAGGAAAAGCAAAGAATCTCCACTCCCGAGTGCGGTCCTACTTTATGGAAAGCGCCAGCCTTGGCCCCGCGAAAGAAAAAATGGTTTCGTTAATCAATTCACTCGAAACAATCTCGACCGATACTGAACTTGAAGCCCTCGTACTGGAAGCCAACCTCGTACGCAAACACCAGCCTCCATATAACGTGCTTTTGCGCGATGATAAATTCTTTCTCTTTATAAAAATTACAAAAGAAGAACCACCGCGCATATTCCCCGTGCGAAAAATCACGCAAGATGGTTCGCGCTACTTCGGACCATATTCTTCCGCCGCATCGGTGCGCGCAACACTTCGCCTGCTCCAGCGCATCTTTCCGTTCCGCGGAGAAAAACAAACTGCGCACGACATCGTATTTCCCCATGCGCTGTTTGCACAGCAAGTAAATCCTCAAGAAAACATTCAAAATGTTATCAACTTTTTAAAAGGCGATCGACAAGAAATTATTCGCACATTAGAAAAAGGCGTGCAAGAAGCTGCCTCAAATCTTCAGTTTGAACAAGCTGCATTGTTTCGAGATCAGCTACAGGCAGTAGAACGATTGGAAGGGTCGCAAAAGGTATACCTTCCAAGAAAAGAATCATTCGACGTTATCAGTATTGCGCATACATCCACGCAAAGCGCGGCGAATGTCCTGCAGATTCGCGATGGCAAGCTGCTCGGCAAACAAACCTTCTTGCTCAAACATGCAAAAGAAGCGCAAGCGCAAGACACGCTTCGCCAATTTTTAATTCAGTATTACTCCCTAGCACAAGACATTCCGAAAAAAATCCTCCTTCCATCCGCAATAGAAGACACCTCTATTTTAGAAGAATGGATCGGGAACGTGCAGATGACCGTGCCAGAACGAGGCAAGCTCAAGGCATTAGTTGGAATGGGAGAAACAAACGCAAAAGCATTTCTCCAGGAACAATCCGCTGCACAAGAAACAGCGGCCGCATCTCGCGAAGCACTAGGAGCGCTCCTTGCGGCAATCGGATTAGACCCGCACATGCATTCGCCGATCCGAATTGAAACATACGATATTTCCAATATTCAGGGCACCTTGGCCACTGCATCCATGGTGGTATTTACCGACGGCATGCCGGATAAAAAAGAATATAGAAAATTTAAAATTCGATACAAAGAAACACTTGCACCTTCCCAGCACCAATCAAACGATTTCGCCATGCTAGAGGAAACACTAACCCGCCGCCTCGCGCGAACGGATTGGAAAACACCAACCCTCCTTATTATAGACGGAGGCAAGGGCCAACTTTCCTCTGCAATGAAGGCACTAAAAAAATCGAATGCAAATATTCCAATTATTTCACTTGCAAAGCAGGAAGAAGAAATCTTCATGCCCGGCAAAAAGGAATCGATACGAATTGCGTACGATTCCCCTGCGCTTCATTTAATCCAGCGCATGCGAGACGAGGCGCATCGATTCACCATTACCTACCATCGATCGCTCCGCAGCCGCGAACATGTAAAATCAGCGCTCGATGAAGTGCCAGGAATCGGCCCAAAAACAAAAAAGCTTCTCATACAAACATTCGGTTCCGTACAAGGAATACGCTCGGCATCAGACGCAGACCTAGAAGCGGCAGTAGGCAAACAAAAAACGCAATCATTGCGAGAACATCTGTAAAATATATTCTATAGTTGTCAAGTTGACTGGCGGGTCAATACTCCATACCGTATATAAATACACATATGTTGTGGCTTAATATTCTCTTTATCGGTATCGCCGTATTGCTCACCGGAAGCATCTTGCTCCAAAGCAGCTCTGCAGGCTTAGGATCCGCAATTGGCGGAAGCTCAGACGGTTTTTATGTGCGTAGAGGAAGTGAAAAACGCTTATTCCAGGCAACGGTTGTATTGTCAGCCCTCTTCTTCCTCGTAGCAATCGCGCATCTTTTTGTTGCATAAAAAAATGGACCGCATCAGCAGCCGCGCATCGTATGCACCAGTAGCAGCCGCTCTTGTATTACTCGTAATTGCCGGAACACTCCTTCTTGTAAAGCAAGACAAGCAAGCTCGCGATACAATCCGCAAACATCACTTGGCAGATATCGAAACTGCACTTTACCTTGCACGCAACCAAAAAGGAACATTCCCTCCATATACCGCATCTTCATGGTGCGGAGTTATCAGCGCTCCAGAGAATACTTCCGTTCGGCAAGACATAGAAGACATGCTCCGCAAATCAGTGGAAAAGTACGAGAATCCAGAAAAGCCATTTCCTACCGACCCAAACAATAGCGAACGAAATTATTACTACTGGAAGCGAAGCCCTGCTATGTTCGAGCTATATTCTGTTTTAGAGGCTGCGCCGACGGGAGAGCGGAACACTTTTTCATGCCCGGAAGGAATTCACACTACATATGATTACGGGATTGCGTCAATATTGCGTGAAAATGGAACGGGGTCGACAATAGAAAGTTCTCCCCTATGATGTATATCCAGAATCTCAAAGCGTCGTTCCAGAGAATATACGGCTACATGTCGCAGCGCGAAAAGGCCATTCTCGGCTTTTTAGCCCTCCTCCTTATTATCTCCCTCTCTCTAAGCATTACCGGATACGTAAATCGAAATAGCCAACTTATCGCCCAAGACGGCGGCACATATACCGAAGCGCTTGTTGGGCAACCACGGTACATCAACCCCATTCTTGCAAGCACAAACGATATAGACCTTGAGCTTACCAGGGTGCTGTATTCTTCTCTTTTTGTACTAGGTCCAGACTTAAAGCTCGCAAACGACTTGGCCACATCAGTTGAAACTTCAGCAGACGGTAAAACATACACTATTAAAATCCGAGAAGATGCCACCTGGCATGATGGGCAAAAAGTAACCGCCGAGGACGTCCTGTTTACCATTACAAGCATCCAAACAAAAGATTACAACTCTTCCCTTGCGTCATCGTTCCAAGGCGTCCAGGTCACAAAAATTGATGATTACACCGTGCAGTTTACGCTCCAGAAAACAGCGTATGCTCCATTCCTTTCCAGCCTTACCGTTGGAATCGTTCCGAAGCACGTATGGGAAAACGTAGCGCCAAAAACAATCGGCCTCGCAGAACAGCAACTAAAGCCAATTGGCTCTGGTCCGTTTAAGTTTGAAGAGATTGTAACAAAAAAGAAAACAGGAGAAATTACTTCTATAAAACTTGCGCGCAACGATTCCTACTACGGACAAAAAGCGCACATCAGCAACCTGGTATTCAACTTTTTTAATACACATGAAGATTCCCTCGCAGCACTTACATCCGCAAAAGTAGATGGCGTAGGCTACCTTCCTTCTTCACTGTACCCATCCGTAAAAAACAGATCAGGACTTACGATTCGAAAGGTTCTCCTTCCGCAATATTTCGGACTTTTCTTTAACCAAGCGAAAAATCCAATCTTAGGAGATGCGGGCGTACGAGCAGCACTCGGTCTCGCAGTAGATCGAGAAGAGATTGTAAAGGAAGCGCTCAATGAACAAGGGGAGCCAATGAACCTGCCGATTCCTTCTGGAATTTTCTCGTTCTCCGATATTGAAAAGCCGGCATTCGATATTGAAAAAGCAAAACAAAATTTGGACGAAGCCGGGTGGAAAGTATCTGGCGATGACGGCGTGAGGGAAAAAGATGGCAAAAAACTTGAAGTAACTATTACAACTACCGACTGGCAGGAATACGTAAAAACCGCAGAAACAATTCAAAAAAACTGGGAAAAAATTGGAGTAAAAACAACTATCCAAAGCCTCGGCACAGGAATCATCCAGCAAACGGCTGTTATTCCCCGCGAATATCAGATCTTGTTGTACGGCGAAAACTTAGCAGCAGATCCAGACCCGTACCCGTTCTGGCATTCAACGCAAACCAAGAGCCCCGGCCTTAACCTATCGCTCTTGGAAGACAAAGAAATCGACAAGCTCCTTGAAGATTCCCGCACAACCAACGATCAGCAAAAGCGGAATGAATTGCTCCACTCATTCACCAAGCGCTTCCTGGATATTCATCCTGCAATTATTTTGTACCGACCATACTACCTCTTTGTACAACGAAGCCACGTAGGCGGAGTTGGAATGGAGCAAGGCGCACTACCTTCTGACCGATTCAACGATATTGTAAAATGGTACGTACGAGTAAAACGAGTTTGGAATTCATAATATACATATTTTATGTCTGAAGAAATGCGCGCGGTCATAGCCGGGCAAGCGGAACAAATTCGCCACAGCCTAGAAGTAAATAAGGATGCAAAAGTAGAAGGAACATTTGATTCTATCGTGCTCTCCGGCATGGGCGGATCCGGACACCCGGGCGACCTGTTAATGGCATTGCAGGCAACTCACGTTCCGCTTACCGTGCACCGCAGCTACAGCCTCCCTCATACATTCGGCAAAAACCCCCTTACTATTATTAGCTCCTATTCCGGCAATACAGAAGAAGCGCTCTCTTCTTATGAAGACGCAAAAAAAGCAGGCAATCCGATACTCGTAAACACATCCGGCGGCAAACTGCTCGAATTGGCAAAGCAAGATAACATCCCCGTAAGCCTCATTGACTACAAAGGAATGCAGCCTCGTCATACCCTCTTTGCAAGTTTTACCGGGCTTGTAACTGCGCTTGCAAACAGCAGCCTTGCACAAAATATGTCACAAGAGTTACTGAAGGCCGCGGATATAATAGACGCAGAAGAAGCCAGCATTGAAGCCCCGGCAAAAGCGCTCGCAGATACGCTCGTAAACAAAACTCCCATATTCTACGCATCCGACTCGATGGCATTTGCTGCAAAGAATATGAAAATCCAAACAAATGAAAATGCAAAAACAGCAGCATTCTGGAATGAGTTTCCAGAATTAAATCATAACGAAATGGTTGGAATGACAAACCCCCAAGCCGCCTTCCATGCAGTATTTCTAAAAACTGCAACCGACCATCCACAGATTGCAGCCCGCATGCAGATCACTCGCCGCATGTACGAAGAATGGGGTGTGGGAGTTACAGAAGTTGAAATGAAAGGCGCTTCCCTACTCGAACAAATTTC
>CAYPSL010000014.1:0-14123 GCA_964413615.1 uncultured Candidatus Saccharibacteria bacterium
CGAAGGTAGCCATGGAAGACGGAATGCGATTCTCTATCCGTGAAGGTGGCCGAACTGTTGGCGCCGGAGTTGTAACAAAGATTATTGAGTAATGTCTGCTGACACTCCACAAGTTGAAGTAAAAGCAGAGGTTGTACCACCTCGTATTCGAATCAAGCTTAAGGCATACGACCACAAGCTAATCGATCAGTCTGCGAAGCAGATTATGGAAGCGGTAGAGCGGGACGGCGCGAAAATCGCCGGCCCAACTCCGCTCCCAACGAGCAAGAAAAAGTATACGGTGAATCGTTCTACATTCGTGCATAAAAATGCTCGAGATCAGTACGAAATCCGCGTACACAAACGCCTCATTGATATTATGGAATCAACCCCTCGCACGATAGATACGCTCATGAGCTTAAATCTTCCTGCAGGAGTAGACGTATCGATGAAGACCGTTTAATAAGGTTCTAGAGGCTAGTTTTCAGGTTCTAGACGACGAAGCCCCGCCAAATGGCGGGGTTTTTGTTTGGCGGCGAGATGTGGAGTAAAAATAAGCGCCTTTTTCGTATATTTAGCCGATATTGATTTAAAAATTGTATAGCAATTATTTTATTATTATGTCAAATATTGGCTCGAATAGGGGGTATTGTGGAAATCTCGAGGCATTTTTCTTTACTTTTTTTTATGGGTGTTCTATTCTGACTAATACCGTGCCTAAGGGTGTGGGAAAGTAGTTATACAAGCTTTTAACCATAAGCTTTTTTATTTACAAGCACATGCGAGTTTACCATCATGAAAGCGCTTCTCGGTCGAAAAATCGGTATGTCTCAAGTGTTTTCTCCTAATGGAGACCTTATTCCTGTTACCTTAATTTCTGCAATTCCTAACTTTGTTACGATCCGACGCACAGTAGAAAAAGATGGGTACGCGGCTGTCCAACTTGCACTCCCAAAGAAAGAGGGAGCGAAACTTGGAGAGAAACGAACCCCAAAAACCGATACAGATACATTTGCGGCACGAAGAGAGTTTGATGGAGAGATTGCTGAAGATATTGCAACTGTGGGCGTTGATCAATTTGCGGTAGGGGATGCAATTGAGGTAACAGGAACATCAAAAGGAAAAGGGAATGCAGGTGTTGTGAAGCGCCATCATTTTAAGGGTGGCCCTGCAAGTCATGGTCATAGGCACGTGCTTCGTCGTCCCGGTTCTATTGGGGGTCGATTCCCTCAGCATGTAATGAAGGGAAGACGCATGGCAGGCCGAATGGGTTCTGATCAGGTAACAGTAAAGAACTTGGAAATTGTCCACGTTGATACTACTCGTAACTTGGTTGCCGTAAAAGGAGCAGTTCCTGGCCGCAAAGGAAGCGTTGTTGAGATCCGTAGCATTGAAACGAAATAACCTATGGCAAAGAAATCACCAACTCAAACCCTTCCTATTCGAACGCTTGAAAAAGATTCTGGAAAAGACACAGCGCCTGTGCCTGCATACTTTGCTGAAGCGGCGCCAGAAATGATTGCACGCGCAATTCACACTACCCATAAGCGCATGCGTATTCGTCGCGCTCACACAAAAGAACGAGCAGAGGTACGAGGCGGAGGCCGCAAGCCATGGAAGCAAAAGGGTACAGGTCGATCTCGTCACGGTTCTAGCCGTTCTCCTATTTGGGTTGGTGGTGGTATTACGTTTGGTCCACGAAGCCGCAAGACACGAATTGCGAAGACACAGCTTAAGGAGCGCCGAAGAGTGCTTTCTGGGGCATTTGCTATGCACGTAAAGAACGGCACGCTTTCTCTTCTGAAGTTTTCTGAAAAAATGCCAGAAAAAACAAAGGATATTGCAAAGCATATGGAAGGTGCTGTAGGGCTTCTCGTGATTGTTTCGGAGACGAATCGAGCATTTGCACGCATTGCTTCAAATATTCCATCCGTTACAGTTCGTAACGCATCTACGGTGCTTCCGAAAGATTTAATGGAAGCTCATGCAGTGTGGGTGGATGACGCAGCGCTCCCTACGCTTGAAATTCGTTGCTCGATTTAATATATACCTCTTATGTCACTTTTAAGTTTATCAAAACGAATACTCGGGAAGAATGAGAAAAAAGCTCCCGCTCGAAATAAGAAGGTAACTTCTGCTGCAACTGCTGCGAAAAAAAGCAAACAAACAGTTGACGCTCACGCATTAACTACCGGTATTATCGGGCTTACGGAAGTTGTTTCTGAAAAAGGAATCAATGAGCAGATTCAGGGAACGGTTGTATTTAAAGTATTGCCCCATGTAACGAAAGAGCAGATTCGCCAAGTTGTAGAAACTCGCTTCGGAGTACAGGTGAAGAGTGTTCGAACATTGCTTGCGCATCCGAAGACCCGCAGACGTGGTGTTACGGAAGGTAAGACGAATCGTTATAAGAAAGCGTACGTTACGGTTGATAATGTTCAGTCGCTTGTAAACCAAAAGTAATCCTATGCCTATTAAGAATTACAAACCAAATCGCGCGGCTCGAAAGAAAATGTCTATTGTAGACCGATCCGATCTATACAAAGGAGAGCCACTAAAGCAGCTTCTTGCCTCAAAGACGGCAACAAGCGGCCGTGGTTCTGCTGGGAAAATCACTACTCGCCATCGCGGTGGAGGAGTAAAGCGCCGATTGCGTATTGTTGCCCTCGGTCAAGAAAAGATGGGCGTTGTTGGTACGGTTGAGCATATTGAATTTGATCCGAATCGTTCTGCAAACCTAGCTCGTGTTGTATATGCTGATGGTGATCGTCGATATGTGCTTGCGTGGCAAGGTGCAAAAACAGGAGATACGATTATTGTTGACGAAAAAACTCCCGAAAAAGAAGGAAATCGTATGAAGCTTAAAAACATTACTCCTGGGGTGTTTGTATTTAATGTTGAAATTAAGCCAGGTCGAGGCGGAGCATTCTTCCGATCCGCGGGATCTTATGGGATTTTGATGGACGTTCAAGAGGAGTATGCTCAGGTTCGAATGCCATCAAGCGAGGTTCGCTTGATTCCAAGAGAATCTTATGCCACAATAGGCACGGTCGGCAATCCGGATTGGCGCTTACAGCGCATCGGATCGGCTGGAAGAAAACGTCGTCTGGGCCTTCGCCCGAATGTTCGCGGAAAGGTAATGAACCCCGTGGATCATCCGCATGGTGGTGGAGAAGGTGCTCAGTCTATTGGACTTAAGTATCCAAAGACTCCTTGGGGCAAACATGCTCTTGGGGTAAAAACGCGTACACCTGGAAAGTATTCAGACCCGCTTATTTTGGAACGAAGAAAGAATAAACGTAAGAAATAATGTATTATGCCTCGATCACTTAAAAAGGGACCATTTATAGACCAGCATCTTCTTGATAAAATGAAGAATCTTCAAGCTGGAGACAGAACTGTTATCAAGACATGGTCTCGACGCTCTACAGTCTTTCCTGAAATGGTTGGATTCCGTTTTGGTATTCATAACGGAAGAGAGCATGTTGCTGTTTTAATTACAGAAGACATGGTTGGGCATAAGCTCGGTGAATTTGCTCCTACGAGAAAGTTCGTTCGTCATGGAGGAAAATTGCAAAAAGAAGTAGAGCAAGTGAAGGCTCCAGCTGCTAACGTAGATGCTAAGAAATAATTTCCTATGATGCGCGTATCTGCTACACAAAAACATGCAAGAATGTCTCCTCGGAAAATTCGTCCGTATGCACGAATGATCCAGGGCATGAATGCTCTTGATGCAAAGAGCCAGCTTACGTTTGCCGTGGGGAAAGCGCCAGTAATTATTTTGGATGTATTAAATAGTGCAATTGCAAACGCAACAAATAACTTACAGATTCCAGCATCTAATTTGAAAGTTGCAAGCGTTCTTATCAATTCTGGGCTTGTTATGAAGCGTTTTATGCCGGTTGCAAAAGGTATGGCGCATCCTATTTTAAAGCGCACTGCGCACGTTACTGTTATCGTGGAAGGCGAGCAGGCAGAGATAGTTGCGAAGAAAGCGGCACCTATCAAAACAGTAACGGCTGATGAATTTGTGGCATCTGAAGAAAAGGCAATTAAAAAAGAAG
Organism: uncultured Candidatus Saccharibacteria bacterium; assembly: GCA_964413615.1. GTDB lineage: Bacteria > Patescibacteriota > Andersenbacteria > UBA10190 > UBA10190 > HO2-45-11b. Next base: position 4,044 of record CAYPSL010000014.1, read on the forward strand.
AGCGCGAACTTAATAAGGAAAAGCTAGAAAAGCAGGAGCCTGTCGAAGAGCGTACAAAAGAATCAATAGAAGGAAAGAACTTTACGGCATTTCAGAAAAAGAAGATGAATCAAATTGGCGGAGATGCGAAGAAAACGCATCGTAGAAAGAGTATCGGATAATTATCAATTACTTCTAATCCTATGGGACGAAAAACAAATCCAAATATTTTACGAATCGGTAACATTCTTCATAACTGGGATGCGAAGTGGTTTTCTGATAGCCCAAAAGATTTTCGAGATAAATTAATTCAAGATATCCGCATTCGTAATTATGTAAAGAAAGCATTGCGAACGGCATCTATTTCTCGTATTGAATTTGTCCGCCAAGCGCGAGAAACAGTACTTACTATTCATACTTCCCGCCCAGCAGTTGTGATTGGCCGTGGTGGATCGGGGATCGAGAAAATTCAAAAGGATTTGCAAAAAATGTTTGGAAAAACAACAAAGTTTCGAATTAACGTTCAGGAAATCCGAAATCCAGACACTGACGCTTCCGCTGTTGCTACGCAGGTAGTGGACCAGCTAGAGCGAAGAATGCCGTATCGTCGAATCTTGAAGCAATCAGTCTCTCGTTCTATGCAAGCAGGTGCTCGAGGGGTACGTATCTCTATTGCTGGTCGTTTGAATGGGTCCGACATTGCTCGTCGTGAATGGCTTGCTGATGGCAGCGTTCCTCTTCATACGTTCCGTGCTGATATTTCGTATGCAGAACGTACTGCATTTACTACTTTCGGAGCTATCGGAATTAAGGTATGGATCAACCGCGGAGAATATGAATTGGAAAAAGAGGAAAAGCCTGGAGAAACAATTGGTGCGCCAAAAGAAGCAAAGGCAGCGCCTCGACGACGCACTTCACTTGCTGAAAAGGTAAAGAAATAATCCTATGGCATTTATTCCTCGAAAAGTTAAGCATCGAAAACACCAGAAGGGATCCGTTCGTGGTGCTTCAAAAAGTGCTCTTACTATCGATTTTGGACAGTATGGGCTAAAGGCTATGGAAAGCCGATGGGTTTCTGCTCGCCAAATAGAAGCTGCAAGACGCGCGGTAACTCGCCATGCAAAGCGAAGCGGAAAAGTCTGGGTGCGAATTTTCCCAGATAAGCCAATTACAGCAAAGGGCCAAGAGCTCCCAATGGGAAAAGGAAAAGGATCCGTGGATCATTTCGTAGCCGTTGTGCATCGTGGTCGAATACTATTTGAAGTAGACGGAATGGATGAGCCAACAGCGCGAGAAGGGTTGCGATTAGCTGCGCAAAAGCTTCCCTTGAAGACAAAATTTATTGGAAAGTTAGGAGCGTAATATTCATATGACTACTCAAGAACTCATGCAATTACCGAAAGAAGAGCTTACACTCAAGCTTCGTGAAGCTCGTGAAAAGTTTTTCCATACGCGGGAAGAGGTTGCGGGCGGAAAGGATAAGAACCATTCCCAGCTTCGAACCCTTCGAAAGGAAATCGCTCGCATAGAAACTTGCATTTCTCGCATTTCTCATTCATAGTATATTTTTATGAAGAAACAACAGCCAACTGAAATATCATCCCGCAAGCGAGAGCTTGAAGGTGTTGTTGTACGAAAATCTGGCACTAAGACAGTAGCTGTTGAGGTTGTTCGTGTAATTGCCCATGCGCTCTATGGAAAGCGTATTAAGCGTACAAAGCGTTACTTGGCTCATGATGAAGCTGATACCGTTGCGGTTGGAGATACTGTTGTTATTAGGGAATCAAGGCCCCTATCTGCTCGAAAGCGATGGGTTGTTATACCAGGAGGTAAAACTATATGATCCAAGAAGAATCCAAACTTATCGTAGCTGATAATTCCGGTGGGAAGCTTATTAAGGTTATCCGAATCTTGGGATCGACTCATCGTCGTTATGCATACATTGGAGATATTGTTGTTGCCGCAGTAAAGGTTGCAGAACCTCGTGCAACGGTAAAAAAGAGCGATATAGTCCGGGCTGTTATTGTTCGTGTGCAGAAAGAGCACAAGCGTCCTGATGGAACTGCGATTCGATTTGATGATAACGCTGCGGTAATTGTAAATAAAGAATCTAAAGAGCCGGTAGGTACTCGTGTATTTGGCCCTATTGCTCGAGAGCTTCGTACAAAAGGTTTTCAAAAAATCGTATCTTTAGCATCTGAAGTGTGGTAATTCCTATGGCAACTCTTCCAAAAATTAAACGAAATGATACCGTGCGAGTTCTCCGCGGGAAAGATGCAGGCAAACGTGCAAAGGTTTTGGCTGTTTTACCAAAAGAAGAACGCGTAGTTGTTGAGGGGCTTAACATGGTGAAGAAGCATGTAAAGGCTCGTACGGGAGGCCAAAAAGGTCAGCGTGTAAGCATTGCTGCTCCTCTTCGCCTCGCAAACGTTCAGCTTATTTGTTCTCAGTGCAAAAAGGGAACTCGAGTTGGAATTACTCGCGAAAATGGCGTGCGCCAGCGAGTATGCAAACAATGTAAATCTGTTATTGAATAATTTTCCTATGGCTGTTATTACACCACTTACACAGAAGCTCGCAGAATCACTCGGGATTAAAAATATCCACGCAGTTCCTCGCGTTACAAAAGTAGTTGTTACGGTTGGGGTTGGAAAAAACCGAGACAACAAGCAGTATATTGAGGCAGTGCAAAAGGACCTAGCTCTTATTACTGGTCAGAAAGCTCGAGAGCGTCGTGCTCGCCAGTCGGTTGCTGGATTTAACGTTCGCGAAGGAAATCTTGTGGGGTATAGCGTTACTCTTCGAGGAAAGCGCATGGAAGACTTTATTACTCGATTTGTAGATATTACCCTTCCTCGCGTTCGAGATTTTCGAGGGCTTTCATTGTCTGTATTAGATGGCCAGGGGAATGCAAGTATTGGGCTTGCAGAGCACCTAGCATTTCCTGAAATTCAGGCAGATAAAACAGATATTATCTTTGGAATTGGAATTACGTTCGTAAGTACGGCAAAAAACAATGAAATCGGCGAAAAGATGTTCCGAGCCCTTGGATTCCCGTTTAGAACCGAAGAACTTGAAGAAGAGTAGTAACTAAGGTATTCTCATTACTTGTATGGCAAAAACATCACAAATCGCTAAAAGCCTTAAAAAGCCGAAATTCCAAACTCGGGTTCGGAATCGTTGTCAGCTATGCGGACGACCTCGGGGCTATATGAGCGATTTTGGAATGTGTCGTATTTGTTTTAGGGAAAGTGCCGAAAAGGGACATATTCCAGGCATTCGAAAATCTTCTTGGTAATTCTCATATTTCTATGGATACTGTAGCAAACACACTTACGATCATCTTGAATGGCCAGCGCGTTGGCAAGAAGCGCGTTGCTGTCCCGTTTTCTAGCTTTAATAAAAGGCTTTTGGAATTTATGAAAGCTCAGAAGCTTATTGGAGATATTCGAATCCAGGAAAGTCCAATATCAAAACTTATTGTGTCTCTTGGATACACGGAATCCGGAGCACCGCTTATTCACGGGTCTCGTCGGATTAGTAAGCCTGGACGAAGAGTGTACGCAGGTGCGGAATTCCTTCCATATAGCCGGCAGGAATCCGGTATGATCGTTGTATCTACTCCTGAAGGGCTTATGGACGAGAAGCATGCTCGTGGCAAGGGGATTGGCGGAGAACTTATTTGCGCTATTTGGTAATATTCTATGTCACGTATTGGAAAACAAATTATCGCTATCCCAGCCGGAGTCACTGTAACTGTAGACGGGGCAATGGTGCATGTTAAGGGGCCAAAAGGAGCACTTGTTGTTTCTGTGCATCCTGATATCGCTGTTACCGTTGCAGATAATACGCTTACTTGTGCAATTGGGCATAAGACAAAGAAATCAGCGGCTCTTTGGGGTACAATGCGCGCGATCCTTGCAAATGCGGTAACTGGCGTCCATGAAGGGTTTAAGAAGCAGCTCGAATTGCAAGGAGTAGGATACCGAGCGTCTCTCCAGGGCAAGAATCTTCAGTTGCTTGTTGGATTTTCCCATCCTGTGCTCATTGAGGCTCCTGAAGGAATTTCGTTTACAGTAGAAAAAGAAATCGTAACTGTTGAAGGATTTGATGCGTATCTTGTTGGACAGGTTGCAGCCAATATTCGCAAAGTGCGTCCGCCGGAACCATACAAGGGAAAAGGCATTCGATATGTAGGCGAGCACGTTCGCCGAAAAGTTGGCAAAGTTGTAGGCTCTGCCGCATAATGTTTGATTATTACTATGAACTTACCAAACAGAGTAAAACGACATAAGAAGATTAGGTCTAAAATGACCGGAACCGCAAATCGTCCTCGAGCATGCGTGTTTCGAAGTGCTCGTGGAATGGAAGTTCAAATTATTGATGATACAAAAGGCGTAACGCTTGTTTCTTCTCACATGATTGCAACTGCTAAAATGAACAAAACGAAACTCGCGGAAGAGGTTGGAGCTTTGCTCGCAGCTGAGGCGAAGAAAAAGGGGATTACGAGTATCGTGTTTGATCGAGGCGGATACATGTATCATGGTCGCGTAAAGGCTCTTGCAGAAGCAATGCGAGAAGGCGGACTTCAGTTTTAATATCGGATATTTATACCTATGGCATACGGAACACCATCAATCGACGACAACCAATTCGCACACGAAGTGTTGGAGATTTCTCGCGTTGTTCGCGTAGTAAAAGGCGGACGTCGATTTCGATTTCGTGCGAGTGTTGTGGTAGGTGATCGCGCTGGTCGTCTTGGGTTTGGTATTAGCAAGAGCAGGGACGTACAGCAGGCTATTGCCAAAGCTCAGGCTCGCGCAATGAAACGAATTGTTACTATTCCGTTGGTTGACGGGACTATTTCTCATGAAGTTCTTGCAAAGTATAAAGGAGCTAAGGTGTTGCTTAAGCCAGCTCGACCGGGAACAGGGGTTTTTGCGGGTGGAATCATTCGTACAGTAGCGGATTTAGCAGGAATTAAAGATTTGGTTTCCAAGCGATATGGATCAACGAACCGTATCAGTAACGCAAGGGCTACTATTAAGGCGCTTGAAAACATCGCGTAACACATACTCCTATGTCACTATTTCAATTACCATCTATAACGAAGAAGAAGAAACGCATTGGTCGCGGGCACGCGCGAAACGGCGGAAAGTCTGGCCGTGGGCAAAAAGGTCAGAAGTCTCGAGCTGGATACAGCTCTAAATCTGGATTCGAAGGCGGACAGACTCCTTTATATATGCGCTTTCCGAAGACTCGAGGAAGCAAGCAAATCAACCCTTCTCAAATCGTAAAACCTATTGCTATTACGCTTAATGTGTTGCGTGCATTTGATGCAGGAAGCATTGTTGGCCCGGGGCAGCTTTTTAAGCGAGGATACCTTATTAATAAGCTTGATTCAGTAAAGCTTATTGGAACTGGTACATTGGAAGCTTCTTATACTGTTCGGGTTCATGCTATTACTGCAGGGGCAAAAAATGCAGTTGAAAAGGCAGGCGGAAAAGTAGAAATAATCAGCTAGGTTCTGTACGATATACAGGATGGTTGATTTTAAAAAATTCACAGCCATTGTACGGGTTCCGGAACTTCGAAAGAAGCTCCTCATTTTGTTGTGGCTCATTCTTGTATTCCGCATAGCGGCTATTATTCCCGTCCCTGGTGTTCCAAAAGAAAGCTTGGCCCAGCTATTTTCTGGAAATCAGTTATTTGGACTTCTTGATATTTTTTCGGGGGGAGGCCTATCTCGCCTTTCTCTTGTGATGCTTGGACTTGGGCCCTATATTACTGCTTCTATCGTTATTCAGTTATCTACCATGATCTTTCCTCGCTTAGAGGAAATGCAGAAAGAGGAAGGCGAAGCTGGTAGAAGGAAGATGGCCCAATGGACTCGCTTGCTCGCTGTTCCATTTGCGGCGTTGCAGGGGTTTGGTTTTTTGAATATTTTACAGCGCGGGGGCGTCGGAGGAGCAGTAGCGCTTTCCTTTACGCCGTGGGAGTTAACCATGACCCTTATTACTATTGTTGCGGGAACGATATTCTTGATGTGGATTGGTGAGTTGATGACAAAACAGGGTTTCGGAAATGGGATTTCCCTCATCATATTTATTGGTATTATTGGCCAATTGCCGGGTGCAATTCTCCAAGTTATTGCTACGTGGACTCCTGAGCAGTTCTTAACCTATGCTGCATTTCTCGTAGTGTCGGTTATTGTTGTTGCTGGTGTGGTTGTTGTAACGGAAGGCCAACGTGCTATTCCTGTAAGTTATGCGAAGCAAGTTCGGGGAAACAGGATGCTAGGGGGGACTTCTACTCACTTGCCTTTGCGGGTAAATCAAGCGGGCGTTATGCCGATTATTTTTGCGCTTTCTGTAATGCTGTTTCCTGGAATTGTTGCAAACTTTTTTGTTGGCGCATCAAATGCTACGGTTGCATCAGCATCTCAGTTCATTGTGCAGCTATTTCAAAATCAGTTATTTTACGGAATCGTATACTTTGTACTCGTTGTTGTGTTTACCTATTTTTATACTTCCGTTACGTTTGACCCGGATCAAATTTCCGAAAATGTGCAAAAACAAGGCGGTTTTATTCCGGGTATTCGCCCAGGGCGCCAAACAAAGCTATATCTTCAGTATGTTGTTCAGAGGATTACGCTTGCGGGCGCACTCTTTTTAGGGGGGATTGCTATCCTTCCACTCATTGTTCAGGCGTTTTCAGGGCTTACTACGCTAACTATCGGAGGTACCGCACTTCTTATCGTTGTTTCTGTCGTACTTGAAACAATGAAACAAATAGAATCGCAGCTGACTATGCGGGAGTATGAAGGGTTCTTATGAAATTGCCGAAAATTATTTATGTAATGGGCATGCCAGGTGCTGGCAAGGGAACGCAGGCGGAAATGCTTGCTCATGATATTGGATATAGCCGATTTAGTACCGGAAATGCGTTTAGGCAGCTCGCGCTCGAAGACACTCCTCTTGGCCGCCAGATCAAGGAAATTATTGATAATGGGTTTTTAACTCCGCCGCCTCTTGCTGCAGAGGTTGTTATTAATGCAACGAAGGAATTTATGGCTCGTGGAGAGGGGCTAGTTTTTGACGGCACTCCTCGTACGCTAGAAGAGGCTCAGTATTTAAATAAGGCATTTCTTGAGGCTGGGTATGGGCATCCTCTCGTGATCTATCTTGAAGTAGATAAAGAGACAATGATTGAACGTAATAGTAATCGTCGTATTTGTTTAGATATAGAAGGAGAGTTCCCCGTTCGAACAGAGCGTGATGAAGAGCGTTGTACTGAATTGGGGGGGAGAGTTGGTATGCGTCCTGATGATGAAAAGGAAAAATTTAACACACGATACGACCAATTTATGAACCTTACATATCCTGCTATTGTGGATCATCGGAGCCGCCATGATGGACTATTCTTTATGGTGGATGGTATGCCGGAACCTCACCGAGTCCACGCTTCTGTGATGGATATTATGAGACAGTTTGAAATGTAGATAGTAGGCAATTCTATGGCACGTATAAAAACTTTAGAAGAAATTGAAAAGCTTGCAAAGGCGGGGGCTCTTTTGAGCTCTATTCTTGATACGCTTACAGCAAAAGCTGTTGTAGGCGCAACGGGGAAAGAGTTAAATGCGCTTGCGGAGCAGATGATGAACGATGCAGGGGCGACACCGGTATTTTTAGGGTATGGAGACCCTGCATACCCGGCATCTATTTGTGTTTCTGTGAATGACCAGGTGGTTCATGGCATTCCTTCTTCTACGCTGTTTGCGGATGGGGACATTGTAAGCATTGATGCAGGGCTTTCTCTTGATGGCTTAATTGTAGATAGTGCACGAACAGTAGCTGTTGGATCTGTTACTCCCGAATACCAACGTCTTGTAGATGTTACAAAGAAAGCGCTTGAAATAGGTATTTCGAAGGCAGTAATTGGAAATACTACAGGAGATATTGGCGCGGCAGTGCAGGCTTATGTAGAGGGTGAAGGATTTGAAGTTGTGCGTAAATTAGTAGGGCATGGGGTGGGACATGAGCTTCATGAGGATCCTCAAGTTCCTAACTTTGGCGCTGCGGGAACTGGGGCTGTGTTAGAAGAGGGCATGGTTATTGCAATTGAGCCTATGGTCACCATTGGGAACCATGATGTTACGACCGCGCCAGATAAATGGAGCATTATTGCTGTTTCTGGGAAGCCGGCTGCGCACGAAGAGCATACGATTGCTATTACAAAAAACGGACCCAAAATACTTACTGCAACCCTATGACAGAGAGAAAGCGAGCTATTGCGCTCGACGTTGGTGATCGGTATATAGGTATTGCTGCAATGGACCATATAGATGCCATTGCGTACCGCTATGCAACGATTGATCGCAAGCAATCTGATCCATTTTCTGTCATTCTTGATATCGTAAAAAAAGAATCAATCCAAGAAATTGTCATTGGTGTGCCGTACCATGTTGAAGATGGAAGCGAGACTGCGCAAACAAAGAAAACTTTAGATTTTATACATCAATTAAAAGAGCACACGGGGCCTAGTATTATGTATATTCAGGTAGACGAAACGCTTACATCTTCTCAGGCAAAGCAGAACCTTAAAGAATCGGGCGCTTCTATTAATGAAGAGCATGCAGAGGCTGCTCGCCTTATGCTGCAAGAATATTTGTCTCTATGATGCCGCTTATGGAATACATGAAGCATGTTCAAGTGCAGGTTGATGCTGCTCTTGATGAGCATTTGCCAAAAAAAGATACAGCGCCTGCTCGTTTACATGAAGCCATGCGATACAGTATCTTTTCTGGCGGGAAGCGGTTACGCCCAGTTCTTTGCGTTGCTTCTGCGGAGGCGGTGGGCGGCAATCTTGAACATGCGATTATGCCAGCAATCGCCCTTGAGGCGCTCCATGCCTATACGCTTATTCACGACGATCTTCCAGCAATGGATAACGATGATATGCGCCGAGGCAAGCCTACTGTTCATAAAGCATTTGATGAAGCCACTGCTATTTTGGCGGGTGATGCCCTCCTTACCATTGCATTTGAGTGGCTTGGCGCATCTGGTAATGCAAGGCTCGTGCACGAGCTCGCATCTGCAACGGGGAGCCTGGGGACTATTGGTGGGCAGTCAGACGATATGCAGTCGAAAGGCAAAGCAATTACAAAAGAGCAACTTACGGCTATTCATGAGCGAAAGACAGCAGCCCTCTTTGCTGTTTCTTGCAAGATGGGTGCAATTGCGGGTGGCGGAAGTGCGGACCATATTGCTGCACTTGAACTGTTTGGGTATAGATTAGGAATGGCGTTCCAGTTACGAGACGACATAGCAGATCATGATGAAGTTATGCTCGCGGTGTTCTCAAAAGAGGATGCATTGGCACAGGCCAAGGAACACGAGGCTGCTGCATACGCTTCCCTTGAAAGTGTTGGCAGGCAGGCTCGTCTTCACGAGATTGCAGCTTTTGCTGTATCATCATTTGCATTATGAAAGAAAATATCCCAATCCATATTGCCATTATTCCTGACGGCAACCGTCGGTGGGCAAAGGAGCAAAACGCATCTCCTATCGAGGGGCATCGGCAAGGGGCTGAAGTAATGCGAGTATTGATGCCGCATGCTGCAGACCGAGGCGTTCGATATGTTTCTATATGGGGAATGTCGCTTGATAATTTTAAGAAGCGAGACATGAAAGAGGTTGCCGGGTTGCTCGCGCTTTTTCGGTCAGAATTTTTAAACCTCGCAACAAGTGAAGATATTCATAGTCGGAAGGTGCGGATTAATGTTATTGGTAGGTGGAGAGAAAAATTCCCGCTCCCCGTAAAGAGTGCAATACAGAAAGCAATTGATGCTACGGCGCATTATAATGAACGGTATTTAAATTTTTTCTTAGCGTATGACGGGATCGATGAAATGACGCAGGCTATTACGGATATTATACAAGAGGGTGTACGAGAGGTAACACCAGAAGTTATTAAGCAGCACTTGTTTACAAAAGATCTGCCATCAGTTGATCTCATTGTCCGTACGGGCGGAGAGCCTCATTTATCTGCTGGGTTTATGATGTGGGATGTAACGGATTCTCAGCTATGGTTTACGGAAAA
>CAYPSL010000015.1:0-11271 GCA_964413615.1 uncultured Candidatus Saccharibacteria bacterium
AAATTGGCAACGCCAGTATGATGAAATACATATGAATGCGTGTATTGCGATCATGCCTCCGGAGGCGGCTATACAAGCAATTGAGGATGCTATGCGCCCGTATATGGACCGTATGGCGAGTGTGGTGCCCAAAAACCGCTGGTACGTGCCGCTGGTATCTATCCAGGAACAAGAAGATCGCCTCCGTGCGTTTAGCATTACCCCTGGGCCGATTCATGAACAGTACACACAAACAGTAAAGATTCTTTCTATTGGGGAAGGGAAGGATCCTCTCCAGCTTTGGGTATATCTGCAAACAACTCCCGGTATTCTTGAATTTAGAAAATCTATTATTGCGTATCTTGCGGAGAACACCATTGCGACAATTCCAGATACCAAAGAATTCGTTCCGCACATATTCCTAGGAGCATACGAACAAATATCAACACTCGGCATACCCGACTCGCCAATTCAAATAACGTGTCCTGTTCAAGAAATTTTCTTATTACACATCGATCCTTATGAAGTCCTCGGCAGCATCCCCGTTACTCCTTAACTGCCAATTCTTTTCTCCAGAAGAATATGCATCCTGCCTTACCCACGCACTGAGCACACCCGCCTTAACGCATATCGTAACGCTCAATGCAGAAATGGTCGTAGAGGCAGAGCGCAACCTATCATTCAAACAGGCAGTGCAGCAGGCGGAACTGGTTATCCCTGATGGCTCTAGTATATTGTGGGCAAGAAATTTTCTTACACAAAAACAACAATCTGTTATACCCAGCCTATTCATGCACCTATTCTCAAAAGAAGAGCCGCTAACTGGAGTAGAGAGCGTTTTTTCTTTGTGCGATATCGCACAAAAGAACAGCGCCGCTATCTATCTACTTGGAGGAACCCCATCGCAAGCACAAGGCACATTGTCGGTATTACAAAAAAAGTACCCAGAAGTACACATCAAAATTACAAACGAAAATATTCCAACAGATACGCAACCCGGCATACTCCTTGTTGCATACGGAGCGCCAAAACAAACATTATGGATAGAACAACATCGAAACGCTCTAGAAGAAAAGGGAATACGAATTGCAATTGGAGTGGGTGGAGCATTCGCGATGATATCAGGAGAGCTTCCACGAGCTCCAAAATTTTTCAGAACGCTTCACTTAGAATGGCTATGGCGACTTTTCCTAGAGCCTCGCCGAATTGGGCGTATCTGGAACGCCGTTATCGTGTTTCCACGCATCATACAAAAGGGTTATCCACATTGACGCGCATTTTTCAGGCGCATACGCTGATATGATGCCTTGAGGGCGTCATATGGAGGGGGAGTTAATGTTTTATTACTAACAGGAGGTGAACCATATGGAATACGAACAACAGCCAGAAAACCAAAACGAAGGTTTTGTAGAAAAGATAAAGAACTCTCCACGGACAGTATCAGCCGTGATTATCGTTCTGATCGTCGCATCTGCAATCTATGCGTTTTCAGATACGAACAACAACGAGCCAACCGCTCCGCAAGAAGAAAATGCAGAAGTTGCATCAGATTCTCCGGAAGCAACAGAAGAAGCAGATAAAGAAGAAGCTAAAGAAGCAACACCAGAAGCAACAAAAGCAGAAGAGAAAGCAGCAGCAAAGGAAGTGACGCCAACACCGGCAGCAGTAGATAAAGCAACACTTGCCGAAGCGAGCAAATCTTTGCCAGCAGAAAAGAAGACAGACAGCGCATATGTCGAAACAGCACAGAAAGGCGATGGATTAACACATTTGGCTCGCCGATCAGCTACTCGATACCTCGCTGAACGAGAAGCAGGATACACTGTTACAAACGAACACAGAGTATACATCGAAGATTACATCCGTAAGAACATGCCGAAAGAGCGTGTTGCAATCGGAGCAGAAAAAACTATTTCATTCGACCTCATTAAACAGGCGGTGGAATCAGCAGGAAAGCTTAGCCCTCAGCAACTCAAGAACCTCACAAAGTACACTCAAGCGCTTCGCTAAGATACAAGCGATACGCTAAGAAAAAACAAAAAACGTTCCCCTTGATCACGGGAGCGTTTTTTGTTTTACGTTTTATGTTCTTGTGTATAACTTTATTCGCTCGATTTAAAAATAAGAGGTCCAAAAATAAATATCGCTCAAGATACCGAATTACGTTCTCAAATTTCAATACTAAATATCAATTAAATCCAGTACCCATAAATTTTTAAATGCAGTATTGTTTATATACGCGCTAGAGTATTCACGTACAAATTAAGTACAAAAACTGTAGCAACAATATCCTTCATTTATCTTCGCAATATGCCCATCGACAAGGTCAAAAAACGTAACGGTTCCATAGTTGATTTCGATCGTATCAGAATTCAAAACGCCATTCATAAAGCGTACCAGGCTACTCGAGGGCAAGAGGAAACACCCTTGATTGAAATCATTGTAGACGAGGTAGTAGTAGACCTTGAATCAGCATACCTCGATGGCATTCCGGGAGTAGAAAGTATCCAAGACGTAGTTGAAAAGAAGATTGCAGAAAAAGGGTTATTCGACGTTGCAAAATCATACATCCTATACCGAGTAGAACAGCAGGAAAAGCGCATGATGGCAGAACAGGCGAAGCACGAAGAGCTCCAGAAAAAAATTCAAACTCGGCAGCTTAGCGTTAAGAATAGAGCAGGGAAACTGGTTCCATTCGACGTAGAGCAGCTCCGCATTGCCATTGCTAAATATTGCGGAGACGTCCTTACCGAAGACCAGGTAAATATCGTACTTCAAGAAGCGCAAAACAATATTTACGACGGCATTTCTACCTCCGAAATCAACCAGGTTATTATCATGTCTTTGCGTTCCCGCATTGAACGCGATCCGAAGTATTCATACCTAGCCGCGCGAGTTCTTACAAACGATTTATACCGAGACGTTATTGACGCAGACGAGTTCACTCCTGACTTTGAGCGAATATATAAAGCGGGTCTAAAAACCAGCATCGCCCAGGGAGTTGCATCAGAACGGCTTGATGCAAGAATGAACGAATTTGATTTTGACGCTTTATCTCAAGCGCTCGTCATTTCTCGAGACACCTTATTTGAATATCTTGGCATACAAACATTATACGAACGATACTTTATTCGCGATTTAACACAGCGAATCTTAGAAGTTCCTCAATATTTCTGGATGCGCGTAGCGATGGGCTTGGCGTTAAACGAAGATAAATCAAAATGGACTTCCTATGCGATCGAATTTTACGAGGTTATGTCCACCTTGCGGTACACACCTTCAACACCAACACTATTCCACGCGGGAACAAGCCATCCGCAAATGAGCTCATGCTACTTAACTACCGTCGAAGATCAACTCGAGCATATCTTTAAATCAATCGGGGACAACGCACAGCTTTCAAAGTGGTCAGGAGGCCTCGGAAACGACTGGTCCAATATTCGCGCAACAGGAGCGCAGATTAAAAGCACGAACGTAGGAAGCCAGGGAGTTATTCCGTTCCTAAAAATCTCTGATGCAACGACCGCAGCTATCAACCGAAGCGGCAAGCGGCGTGGAGCAACGTGCGTATACCTTGAAACATGGCATTACGACATTGAAGACTTCATTGAGCTTCGCAAAAACACGGGAGACGACAGGCGCCGTACACACGATACAAATACCGCAAACTGGATACCCGACTTATTTATGAAGCGCGTTATTAGCGATGGGGACTGGACGCTCTTTTCTCCAGACGAAACTCCGGAACTCCACCATATATATGGAAAAGCATTCGAACAAAAATACATGGAGTACGAAGCAAAGGCAGATAGGGGAGAGATTAATCTCTTTAAGAAAATCCGCGCGATCGACTTATGGAGAAAGATGATCAATAGCCTGTACAGCACTGGCCACCCTTGGATTACGTTCAAGGATCCGTCCAACCTTCGCTCTCCTCAAGACCACGTAGGAGTTGTGCATAGCTCAAACCTCTGTACAGAAATCACGCTTAACACTTCTGCCGAAGAGACTGCTGTATGCAACTTAGGATCCATCAATATCGTACGACACGTGGAAAATGGCGTGCTGAATAAAGAAAAACTGAAAGACACTGCAGAAAAAGCAATGCGCATGCTCGACAACGTTATTGACTTAAACTTCTATCCAACCAAAGAAGCAAAAGTATCCAATATGCGGCACCGCCCAGTAGGGCTTGGTATCATGGGCTGGCAAGACGCGCTCTACGTTCTTGGAATGCAATTTGATAGCGAAGAAGCAGTGCAGCTTTCCGATGAAGTAATGGAATACATTGCGTACTATGCAATTCTTTCTTCTTCCAACCTTGCAAGAGAGAAGGGGCAATACGAAACCTACCGAGGATCAAAATGGGATCGGGGACTGCTTCCACAAGACACTATCTCAATCCTGGAAGAAGAGCGAGGAATGCCTATTGAAGTAGACCGTGGAGGAAAAATGGATTGGGCTCCCGTGCGAGCAAGCGTACGAGCATACGGAATGCGCAACTCTAACTGCATGGCAATTGCTCCTACTGCAACTATTTCAACAATCGCCGGGTGCTTGCCATCTATCGAGCCTATCTATAAAAACATTTACACGAAATCAAACGTTACGGGAGAATTCGTTGTCATCAACGAACGCCTCATGGACGACCTCAGGAAACGCAATATCTGGAACGATCAAATACTCGACAAGATCAAACATTACGACGGAAGCGTACAAGACATTCCAGAAATTCCTCAAGATATCAAAGACCGATACAAAGAAGTGTTTGAAATCCGTCCAGAATGGGTTATCAGACACGCAGCGCGCAGATCGAAATGGATCGATCAAAGCCAATCGCTCAATCTGTTCATTAAAACAGAGTCAGGAAAAGATATCTCGGATATGTACATCATGGCTTGGGAAGCGGGGCTCAAAACAACCTATTACCTTCGCACACTTGGAGCAACCAGCGTAGAAAAAAGTACGATCGATATTAATAAAAAATATGAACCGACTCCAACTCTTGCTCCAACCCCTGCACCGACACCAGCCCCAGAACCAATCATGCAAACTCCGCCCCCAGCACCTATCCCAACCCCTGCACCGACACCAGCCCCAATGCCGACCCCAACCCCTCCTGTATATTCAATGCCTTCAATTACTATCCCGTTAAGTTCTGCCCCAGTATCAGCAACAAGCGGGGATCCGAATCTAAACATCTGCGAATCTTGCCAATAACACTATCTACAACTTATGAAAACTATTGAGAAAAAAATATTAAACTCAGGTACAACTGATCCAAATAAAATTCTGCCCATGAAGTACAGCTGGGCTCGCAAACACTACAAAGACGGTGTAGCAAACAACTGGACTCCCGATGAGGTGAATATGCAGAAGGATGTAGAAACATGGAAGAGTCTTTCTGCGCTTTCCGAAGATGAGCGACGACTCATCATGTGGAATATGGGATTTTTCTCAACAGCAGAAAGCCTTACGGCGAACAATCTCGTGCTTACTATCTACAAGCACATCACAAATCCAGAATGCCGCCAGTACCTGCTTCGCCAGGCATACGAAGAGGCAGTGCATACCGATACGTTCATCTACTGCTGCGATACGCTCGGGCTCGATCCTGAAGACGTATATACGATGTATGATCGCATTCCGAGCATCCGGCATAAAGACGAATTCGTAGTAAATATGACTAAGTCCCTGCTCGATGTAAACTTCAATACCCAGGGAACAGAAAACATTCAGCGCTTCGTACACGACTTAGTAGGATTTTACGTAATCATGGAAGGAATTTTCTTCTATGCTGGGTTCGTTATGATGCTCTCATTCTTGCGCCAGAATAAAATGGTTGGAGTAGGGGAGCAGTTCCAGTTCATCTTGCGTGATGAGTCAGTCCATCTTGCTTTCGGATCAGATTTAATCAACACCATCGTACAAGAAAACCCAGAAATCTGGACGCACGATTTTAAAACCACAATCACCGAAAACATTAAGAGGGGAGTAGAGCTAGAATCTGTATATGCGCACGACTGCTTACCGAATGGAATCCTCGGATTAAACGCGAGTGTTATCGATGAATACCTTCAGTACATTGCGGATCGCCGCTTAGAACGCATTGGACTAGAAAAAGTCTACGGAGCATCCAACCCATTCCCATGGATGAGTGAAATTATTGACCTTAAGAAAGAAAAGAACTTCTTTGAAACAAGGGTAACTGAATATAAAAATTCCGGTTCATTGAAGTGGTAAATGAAAAAAGTATTCCAAGGCAAGATATATAGCGTCTGGCAATGGGAACAAGAGCTATTCGACGGAACAACTGCCACGTTTGAGAAAATAGAACGCCCCAATGCCGCGGGCGTTCTTGCCGTACTACCCGACAAGCGCATTATGCTCGTATGGGATGAACAGCCGGGCCGCCAAGCAGTGCTTACGCCAGCAATAGGAAGAGCTGATGAAGGAGAATCTGCGCAGGAGTGCGCAGAAAGAGAATTTTTTGAAGAAACAGGATATAAAGCAAAAAAGCTAACCCCTTGGCTTCACTACAAGCCGTATGGGAAATCCGATTTTTCAGTAGACATTTTTATCGGAAAAGATGCGGAAAAAGTTGCAGAGCCGGAAATAAGCGCCGGGGAACGCACAACTCTTCGTTTTTTTACATTCGATGAATTCCTCTTGCTCGGGCAAGATACCACATTGCGCGATATGTGGGTTCGCATTATGTTACTAGAAGCTCAGATCGATCCTAAAAAGAAAGAAGCGCTCTATAAAACACTCTATGAATAGCTCATCCCCAGTCCGAGTACGCATCGCACCCAGCCCTACAGGGAATCTCCATGTAGGCACTGCTCGCGCTGCACTGTTTAATGAATTATTCGCTCGCCACAACAACGGAACATTTATTCTCCGTATTGAAGATACCGACACTGCCCGATCAGAAGCACAGTATGAGCAATCCATTATAGATGGCCTTACATGGCTTGGCCTTACGTGGCAAGAAGGTCCAGATATAGGCGGGGATCATGGCCCATATCGGCAATCAGAAAAGACGGAACGCTACACAAAAGCTCTCGAACAATTACTCGAATCAGGAAAGGCATATCGTTGTACATGCGCACAAAAAGAAAAGGGAACTGGAGCTACTCCGGTACATTTTTGCGCATGCGACACCGCAGGGCATACGGATGGCGTTATTCGCTTAAAAGTTGCCCCTGAAAAGATTACTTTCACGGATCATATTCGAGGGAACGTAAGCGTACATACCGATAGCTTTGGCGGCGATTTTGTTATTGCACGAAGTATTACAGACCCGCTCTATCACTTAGCTGTTGTATGCGACGATGCAGATATGGCTATTACCCACGTAATTCGCGGAGAAGACCACCTTCATAACACTATTAAGCATATTCTTATTCAGCGCGCACTTGGCTTTACGCAACCAGAGTATGCGCATCTGCCGCTCCTGTTAGACGACAAGCGAAAAAAACTTTCTAAAAGAAGCGGGGAAACAAACCTTCTTGCATACAGAGATGCGGGATTCTTGCCGCACACCATGGTAAATTACCTCGCACTCTTAGGCTGGAACCCGGGGAACGATAGGGAGTACTTTACCCACGAAGAACTTGCGCAAGAATTTTCATTAGAGCGCGTACAAAAAGGAGGAGCAATTTTTTCTCTTCCCAAATTGCAGGCGTTTAACCGACATTATCTCTCGTTGCTTTCCGATGCAGAGCTGCTCGCTTGGGCAACTTATCACTACAACCAACATGCCGTGCGTATAGATGATACGAACAGGCTCCTGCGCGCCCTTAAAACTGAGCTTGGACGATTTAGTTCATACGACATCAACGGCACCCCGCTTCACGAAGCACTCTCTTGGCATACACCAACATGGGAAGCATCGTACGAACCAAAACTATTAATCTGGAAAAAGAGCAATCAAAAAGCAACAAAAGAAATTCTCGATGACCTTCATTCTATTCTCGAAGAGTTGCCGGAACAGTCCTTTACAAAAGAGGGGATTGAAGAGCACGTTATGAAATGGATTGATAAAAACAACAAAAGCAGAGGCGATGTCCTCTGGCCAATGCGAGTCGCATTCACGGGCAGGGAACACTCCCCAGGGCCGTTTGAAGTAGGTTCTGCTATCGGCAAGGCAGATAGCTTGCGAAGACTCAAGAAAGCAAGTGATTGCCTGGCATAAACGAGGTATACTGTTTAGGTATATGCATAAAAGGCATAAAAAATGGGTCCGCATCGTTTACGCACTTCTTGTGCTCATGATAGGTTTTGGCATGGTAGCACTATCGTTTTACTAGCATATGAAGGGGAGGCTACTTCGAGTTGCATACATCATCATTCTTTGCGTAGCGCTTCTCTATACGCCTGCGCCTTCGCAAGGGGCGACAGTGGAAGAACTGCAAGCAAGCCTCGACTCTAAAAAAGCGGCGCTAAAAGACATAGACGAAAAAATCGCAGCATTCCAGCAAAAAGTGCAGGAAAAACGCCGCACTGCGCAAACGCTAAAAGACCAGATCGAAATCATCAGCGACAATATCGAAAATACCAATCTCTCCTTAAGCAGAACTCAAGCCCAAATCGATGAAACGGATGCTGAAGTAGAAAGCGTGCAGTTCGATATCTCAAAAAAAGAAGCTTCTATAGATAAAGGGAAAATACTATTAGGAGAATATATTCGCCAGCTCCAAGAGCTTGATATGCAATCCACGGTTGCGATATTTCTTAAGTACGCAAGCCTTTCCGAGGCCATTGCAGACGCAAGCACCGTAGAAGAGTTGCAGAATCAAGCTCACCGCACTATTGTTTCCATTCAGAAAGAAAAGCAAGAATTACTTGAGCAAAAAAAGGAGCTCGATGATTTCAAAAAAAGCCTATCTGGACTCAAGGCAAAACAGCAGTTGCAGCGAGACACCCTAAAATCTCAAAACGATTCAAAGGAAGAAGTTCTCAGAGCTACAAACGCGCAAGAATCGGAATACCAAAAGCTCCTCGCGCAAGCAAAGGCTGACGCGCAGGCAGCGGAGGCTGCAATCTCAGCCCTCGACGGGCGCATCCGCGAAGAGCTTCGTGCTCGAGGTATTGGCAATTTAGGAAGCGTAGGCACCATGGATTGGCCAATAGAGCCCATATTCGGTATATCGTGCGTATTCCACTGCGGAGGGTACCCGTACGAATACTTAATTGGGCCGCATACAGGAACAGACATCCCAAGCCCCGTAGGAACGCCAATTAAAGCACCGGCAGATGGCTATGTAGGACGCACACACGATTCCGGCGGCAGAGGATATAGCTATATCCTGCTCGTTCATGGAGATAACCTTTCTACCGTATATGGGCACGTATCAGGCTTTGCAACGCAAGAAGGGAAGCTCGTACGCCGAGGAGATGTAATCGGATACACAGGTGGGGCAGCAGGGGCTCGTGGCTCAGGGCTATCCAGCGGACCACACTTGCACTTTGAAGTGCGCAAAAATAACGTTGCAGTAAACGGATTAAATTACTTAAAGCCTAGATAATACGCACCTATGGATCCGGACGATATATTTAAGCGATGGGTTGAGCGCCTTCTGCCGCTATGGGGACCATTTTATGCGCTGTATTATATTATTAGATATTTAATCCATGAGCTTTCTAAGCGAAAACATGACAACTAAATTTTTTGAAGAGGGGATAGCGCTCCTATTTAACCCAGAATATCGAATGATCGTGCTGGGAATTTCTATATTCGTGATTTTATTTTTTGTCCGACTACTATTTAAAGGATTAAAATTTTTCATTCTTATAGTCGCAATACTCGCCGTAATATATTTTGCGATACAATTTTTCGCTGCATAACACACAAAGAGAAGCTGATGTTCGTGATTCGTTCGCACGCAAGGGAAGTGGATAGGGAGGGGTCAAAAAGAGCCAGATAGTAAGGGCATACCAAGGGGGCGCAAAAGCCATACCGGAATAGCGTAGGGCAAATGTACTTAATGTCCGAAAATGTACCTTTTGCGACAATATGTACGTTTCATGGGAGTTTTCCACAAATACGAACACAAAACGTAATCACGTCAATTTGCACTTAATATAGCCTATTTCTGCGTTTTTATGCGGTATTAGTCCCCTACTTTGACGTATATTTCCCCTAAAAACGTACAGTGTTCCCCGAGTCCCCCAGAAGAGGGCTTTATTAAGCACTCCCCTACCCTTCTATTTTTACGGATTTGACAGTTTTTGGGTACAAGCGCTTGGTGAAAGCCCCGCAGACTGCGCTTCTTCGTATGTTGCGTACCATACTCGGTTTTCCGGCTTAATGGTCTTGGCAGGCGCACAGGTGTAATGATGGAATAAATTGCTATTTTTACTTGCCACATATACACCTTGCTGACCCGCTGGCACTTCCTGGCCTCCAGGTTGACCTGTAACAGTTTTCACTACTGTTTCAGGTGGTTTAGTACCTGGTGAATTTTCTAGGAGATCCTGGAGGCTTCCTTGAGATGCCGGGCACGCGTCGCAGGTTCGGTCTTCAAATACAATGGGGCTTGATGCATAATACGGTGACATGATACGGCCTGCATACCAGCCCAAAACGAATATAAGAATAGCGAGAATAATTGCTCCTATAGCGTTATCGTGCTGGGCAAAAAATAGTCGCATGCGAGATACTGCCATATAACAAAATAGTATCACTATGTTTACATTCTTTCTCGGAACAAATCCGCGCTTATCCGCAAGCGAAATCATTGCAGCACTTACGCGGCTTGGCTATAGCTATACTGTTATAGCTCGTACTTCAAACTGGATCCGCATCGATGCTCCAGACGGGCTACCAGATGATTTTATAAAAATTCTTGGTGGCACTATTCGCATATCTCAAGATGTTGCATCATGGCCCACCATACCATCTCCCGATGAGGTATTATCGGCACTTGCGCCCCTGCCTGCCAAATGGGAGCTTGGAATCGGCTTTGTTGATATGTCGCAAAATATAAGGTCAATGGGGATAGCGCTCAAAAAAGCAGCCCGCGCGCATGGGTCACGTCTCTCCTTTATAGAGCCACGATCAGCTAGTAGACCTCAGCGCAACGCTGGCGGAAAATTTCATCATAAAGCCAACCACTCTTCTGGCTCCCGCCACGAAACAGGTACCCACACTTCCCTCTTGAATGCGGCCCAAGTGATCTTTAATAAACTTACTCACGACCCAAACAAAGAGCTGATTTTTCTTCAGCACGAAGGAGCGATTATCCTCATGCAAACAATCGCAATGCAGGACATTGCCTCATACGAATT
>CAYPSL010000015.1:11371-13678 GCA_964413615.1 uncultured Candidatus Saccharibacteria bacterium
ATGGAGCATCTTAAGAAATATTTTTCTGTAAAAGATGAGCTTGCTCCCACCTTCCTTCCGCACGATGTAACCAACCCAAACATCCCGGAAAAAATTCACCATAAAAACATCACCGTAGTTACGGAGCCATTTCTTGGCACCCCGCTTTCACGAGCACTCTCCCCTACCGAAGCGGAAGAATTTTATGCATCCGTTACCCCGCTCTACCTGAATTTCTTCATGAACATGAAAAGTGTTCTCCCGAAAAACGGTCGAATTCTCCTGCTTCTTCCTGCCCCCCGAGTAGCCGCAAATGGCAAGGAACGCTTTAGCCCCATCCCCCGCGCATTCCTTGACGAGATAGCCGCTATCGGCTATCGTAAAGGTCAGCTCATTCCAAAGGAACTTAGTAATTCAAGCAATACTACTGGCATCGAAGAACCGCTCATCTATGCGCGTCCAGATGCCTTTATAGCTCGAGAACTAACCCTTTGGGAACGCGATTAATTTTTAACATTCCCTATGGCACATAAGAAAGCCGCCGGATCGACACAACTGGGCCGAGATTCAGAATCGAAGCGCCTAGGAGTGAAAATCTATGGCGACCAACCAGTAAAGGCTGGGCAAATCATCATCCGCCAGCGCGGAACAAAATATCGCCCAGGCGAGAACGTTCGTCGTGGAGAAGACGATACGCTCTACTCTGCAATCGATGGCGTTGTCGCATTTTCTAAAAAGAAAGTAAAGACATTCGCAGGCGCTCTCAAGCAAGCTACGTTCGTACACGTACGCTAAATGATTGTCCAGAAATACCTCGCAGAAAAAGGCATCTGTTCCCGCAAGGAGGCAGAGGCCTTTTTTCGTTCCGGCCTTATCCTCGTAAATGGGCAAAAAGCCCTTCCTGGAGCTGATATTTTAGATACCGATATCGTAACGCTCGCCCCCGAAGCAACAGCTCAACTCGCCATAAAAACAACAGTAGCGGTATATAAACCGCGCGGAATCGTATGCTCACTGGGAGAAGGAGAAGGTATGCGCGTTCAAGATGCGTTTCCCCAATACAGCCACCTTGCTATCGTGGGCAGGCTGGATAAAGAAAGCGAGGGCCTATTACTGCTCACCAACGATGGCCTTATTACCAAAGCAGTTACCGGGGATACTCATACTACAGAAAAGGAATACGAAGTCACCGTACGCGAAACTCTATCCCCCGAAACAATAGCTCCGTTTGAATCCGGCCTTACGCTGTCCGACGGCCCCACCCTGCCAGCAACTGCAGCGCTTCTTAGTCCCCATACATTCCGCATCGTTATTAAAGAAGGTCGCAATCGCCAAATTCGCCGCATGTGCGGCGCTATAAACCTCACCGTGCAACAGCTCAAACGCATCCGTATTGGGAATATTCAACTAGAAGCCATGCAGCCCGGCGACTCGCGAACGCTCACCCAAGAAGAAGCGCGACTTCTAAAATCATCAGTATAGAAAAAAGCGACCCTTGTAGGAGTCGCTCTGCACATATACTTACGCTGCTTTCTGTTTCTTTCCCTTGCCTTTCTTCTCGCCTTCCGGAACAACGATAGTTGCCTTGCCCTTCTTGTCGACCGTAATCTCTGCGGTCGCTCCTTTGGGCTTGGCATAAAATTCCTCGTGTTGAGAAATCGTAATACCCGGAATGGTTCGAGCCGTGGTTGGTTCTGCGAGCATCGCCTGCCTGTTTAGTGCCACCGTAATGCGCAGGAACCGTTTGAGCTTCCTTTGCTTTCTGATGAACGCGAGGACATTGTCCTCCCCTTTCACTGAAACTGCCAGCGGCGTCATTCGCCAAGAAATCGTACCCGAAATCAACTGAACCGTTTTAGATCCATTGAGCAGGATTTCATTCCGATGGCTTTCCGCAAACGAATGCAACGCTTCCATTTCCGCATTCAATCCTTGAGTTTGCTCCTCAATGCGAGAAGCATACTCTTCGCCAATTGCCGCAATCTTCTCGTCAATCTCATCCTGAATTGCTTGAAGAGAACGCTCATACTCCCCCACCTTCCGCAACGACTCGTTCGCCTCTGCGAGATTTTGAGGAACAGGAACTGAAATGCGCTTGAGTGCAGCCTTCTTTGCCATGATGCATATTCCCTTTCTTTAAAGAACAAAAACGCTGTAACCACTACTGCGTATCAATAATTACCGCAATAAAAAGACTTTGTCAATTCTAATCAGACAGAATCCCTACTTCACCGCAGCTGCGATAAATGCATTGAATAGTGGATGGCCGCCGAGGGGTCGGCTTGTAAATTCCGGGTGGAATTGCACGGCTACGAAAAATGGATGATC
>CAYPSL010000016.1:0-13443 GCA_964413615.1 uncultured Candidatus Saccharibacteria bacterium
ACCCCGATTCAGAGATCCAAAGTCTCTTGTCCTGCCTTTAGACGACCCGGGAGTAACCTCCTCTATTGGAGTATATATAGTTTCGGCGAAAACCCGTTATAACACAAGTGCTGACCCTTTAGGCTGCATGTACCCCGAACACTTCCTGGATATTTTTTAGATGGCTTTCTTCTTGGGATTGTTTTTGCTCCCGTATTGCGGATGGGTTAGCCGATGCAGTAGCAAGTATGCATGTGATAGCAACTGTTTCTTGTACTGTGTCGAAAATTGCCTGTTTTACCAGCTGCATATTATCCGCTTTATCAAAAAATGTTTTATGCAGAGGAAAGTGCATTTGAAGGGTTAATAATCCTTCACGAAGATTAGCGGGTTCCGTTGCTCGAAGGAATGTAGATGCGACAGGGTTATGTTTACGCACCGCTTGAATGATTGCTTCCCAGGAGGATTGAATTTTTGTAAGAGATGTTGCGTTGTCGGAGGCGGGTTCTTGTGCTGCTGGCTGCTCTATTACAGCTTCTTGTTTGGGAAGGTCTTTTATTGGGGTTGGTGCGGCCGCGAGGGGTTGAGCGGAAATCTTCGGGGTCGATATAGGGTTGGCTGGCATAGCAGTGGATGCGACTTGTTTTATTTGGGATGCCGGAGTTGCTCCCCGTGATGCGCATATGGTTAGAATGGCCAGTTCAATTGCAATCATAGGCTCTGGCACGTATGAAATATCCTGCAATGCTACTAAAAAGGCGCGCATGATGATTGTTATGCGGTCAATTGTATTGGGGGTTGTCGCAAATGCAGGTGGATTATTTTTGGTAATGTGCTTAATTGCACCATCTCGAGCAACTCGCACGGATTCTTGTAAAAACTGATCCGGATCGAACCCGTCGTTATATGCTTTCGTTGCAACTATAACTGCTTGTTTTGCATCACCCGCAACAAGTGCTGTAAGGAAATTCTCAATAAGCTCCCCGGACGGTACTCCGAGAAGATCAGAGGCTTCGCGAAGTGTTACTGTTTCTTCTTTTGCGGAAAGTATTTGTCCTAAGAGAGATTCAGCATCCCGATAACATCCGTCACTCCTTGATGCGATAAACGCAAGCAAGTCGTCATCGGCACTTCTCTTTTCTTGAGAGAGGACATGCGTTAAACGCTCTTTTATTTCTTCGTCGGTTGCCCTGCGGAATCGAAAGAGCTGGCATCGAGATGCAATTGTTGCAGGGACTTTGTGAAGCTCTGTTGTGGCAAGGATAAAGATAACGTGCTTTGGTGGTTCTTCGAGAGTTTTAAGGAGCGCTGCAAACGCTGGAGCCGAAAGCATGTGGACTTCGTCGATGATATATATTTTATATGTGCCATTTGTAGGGGCGAGCGAAGCGGTTTCTCGGAGTGCGCGGATATCATCTATTCCCCTGTTTGATGCAGCATCAATTTCTAAAACATCCATTGATCGTTTTTCTTGAAAGGCCATGCAGGCTTCGCATGTACCGCACGGTTCCGCTGTTTTTGAGACATTACAGTTTAATCGTTTTGCAAAAATGCGAGCAGTAGTAGTTTTCCCTGTTCCTCGAGGCCCTTGAAAAAGGTATGCATGGGCAACCTTTTCTTGAAGGATTTGCTGTTCAAGAACGGACGTAATGTGGTCTTGTCCGATAACTTCGGAGAAGGTTAGGGGGCGGTATTGTCGGTAGAGCGCTGGCACGTTTACTACGGTACTGGAATAGTTAATCTGGCGCTAGGCTACTTTGCTTCTTCTGCTTTTTTGAAAACAAACAGCTTGCTGCCGAAAAAATTAACAAACAATGTGATGATAATTGCTGCTGCCTTTGCCATAAGGTCGCGCTGGTCTCCGAATAGGTCTACAAAGAGCTGCCAGTTAAAGAAAAGGGATACGAAAATTTGATTGAGCGTCCAGGTAAAAACATTCAAGATAAAATACCCCATACCCTGCTTTGCTGCACTGCCTTCTGTGCTGCTAAACGTCCAGGTTCTATTGATAATAAAATTGCTGCAGATAGCAAGGAATACGCTAATATTATTTGCGGCAATAACTTCCGTTCCTAGTACGTTGTAGGTTGTAGTCCAATTAAATCCTCGAGTTAAAATTCCGAAGGTTCCAAAATCAACAACGGCACCGATAGTTCCAGTAATTCCAAATTTAACAAATTGCTTTGCGGTATTGCGGTGCTGTTCAGGGACAAAGGAAAGAATGTTTTCTGTGATGCGAGAAAGCATGAAAAAGTAGTAGTGATTAGTGATGAATAACGTGTTCTACGGCTCCCCATTCACCCTCTCCGTGTTCGGGAATAAGCACAGTAACTTCGTCTCCTTCTTGAGCTTTATAGAAGGTTACGCTGGCAAGAAGGATTTTATATGTTTTTTCGGGAGTCTTTACTCCAAAGTTGCCCAGTTCGTCGACAACGAGGGTTCCAACTACTCGCTTTCGGTCAATTGGGTTGATTTGCTTGTAGAGCAGTGATCCATCTGTTCCAATTGTGAGTTTTAAGATGTCCCCTTCAATAAGCTTGGATTTAGACGCGTAATTTGGAGGCACAGGGTATTCTTCGCCATCATTACCTTGCATGTTTTGCCCATCAAACACACCTTCTACAACGCGCTCTCCCTCGGAAAGAGGGGCTTCTTGTGGGGTGTTTGAGGGTTGGTCGGAAGTATTGCCAGCTTCAGCTTCCTCTTCGAGTGTTTGGCGCACATATTGAATATTTCGCTCAGCGTCGTCAAGGCGTTGAGTAATAAGTGCGAGGATTCTAGGGTCAATAGCCATACAATGTAATGTTTGTGTTTGGGGTCCTTTCTTACGTCCATGATATACTACATACTGCTTTTAGTACAACGAACAGCATACGTTATCCCCTTTTAAGCCTATGTCTCGATCGCAATCATTTTGGATTATCTTTTGTCTTGTTGTAGTTGGTGTCGGCCTTCGAGCCTATGATATAACCCTTCGCAGCTTGTGGTTTGACGAGGCTTTTTCTTGGAGGCTTATCCAATTCCCTTTCTCGGAGATGATTGATCGAATTCAGGCTGATGTGCACCCTCCTTTGTATTATATTGTTCTGAAAGGCTGGACTTATGTATTTGGCTCTTCGGTGCTCGCGCTCCGCTCTTTTTCAGTTCTCTGCGCAGGCGCTTCTATTGTGAGTGCATATATATTTGCCGCATCCGCGTTTTATTCTAGAAGAGCGGGCGTGTTTGCCGCCACATTGATAGCAATTTCTCCGTGGGCTATTTCGTATGCAACAGAGGCTCGAATGTACCCGCTTGGGATGGTGTTTGCTCTTCTGTCTTCGTATTTGCTTCTTCGGGCTGTGCGAAGGCCAGGAGCGTTATGGTTTGGGTTATACGCTCTTTGTATTTCTGCTCTTGCATATACGCATTATTTTGGGCTTTTCACTATAGCGGCTCAGGGATTATTCGTAGTAGGGGTGCTTATTGTTACGACAAAATGGAGAGTAGGTGAAATGTTGCAATCAAGGATTTTTTGGGGAATGAGTGCGGCACTAATTTGTTTTTTAGCGCTTTACTCAGTCTGGATTCCTACTTTCTTAAGCCAACGGTCCCAAGTTGAAGCTTCATATTGGGTCCCTGCACTTTCTGCCCACTCCGTGCCCGACACGATCTATAAAATTATTGCACCTACGACAGCAGAAATACGATATAGGAATGGCGCCGCGTTCGTGTCCCTTCTTCCACTTATTTTTGTAGTATGTTTTTGTCTATATTGCGGCTTGAGATATAAAAAATCTGATGGGACTTGGCTTACGCTTTCCCTTTTTATTATTCCATTTCTTTTTGCGGTAGGTATTTCTCTTGTTGGGCGAAGTATTTATAATGACCGGTTCCTTGCGTTTGCCGGAGTGTTTTTATTTATTATTGTTGCGCGTACGGTGGATAGTATATCTCCTGCTCGAGTGAGGGCGGTCGTATTTGGGTTTATTGTGCTTGGGCTCGTTGGAAGCTTTTTCTTGTACGGAAAAGAACTTGATATAGCTCGTCGGCCAGGAGCACAGTCCGCGACGGCATATATATTTAATAAGAGGGCGCCCGGAGAGAAAATCATTGTAAATTCCCCATACGTGTTCTTTCCTATTTTGCATTATGCGAAGGAGGAGTTTGGCTCAAATGACTCTGTATTTCTTTATTCTACTTCCGACTCTCTTTCTCATTTTAGTGGCGCTCCGATCTTGCGCCAGGAAGATGTTGTGTATGAGCGAGATGCACTTTTGTATGCTGGTACAGTTTGGGTTATAGAAACTACAGGATTTAGCGGGCAACCGTTTGAAGCGCCTGCAGGCTGGCAAGAGGTTTCGAGGAAGGCGTTTCGCGAGGTGTTCGTCTATCAGGGTGATATTATTGTTCGGGAATTCGCTGTAAAACCCCTATAGCAAAAGTTTACTTGTAGTACACTCGGTTTGCGATTCTAAGGTCGATATACTCGAGCGTTTGCTGCTCTTCTGAGGTAATGGTGTGTTCTAGCAAGCGAGACAAAACATCTAATTGATCTTCTGCAGGGCGGGTTGTGTCCATTAAGATTTTCCAATTTCTATTTAACAGAAAATGCACCTCTCGGGCTGCGAGTGATGGTATTTTTATTTCTGCTACTTCTGCATTGGTAATTTCAGGAAGCTTTTTTTGTGCCTCTTCTAAAAAGTGTACAAACGACTCCTCTACTGCATTTGTGCCGAGAGTTACTTTTGCTGCTGGGTCTGAGTTTTTTACAGTAGAAAGAACAACGCCTGGTAGCTCGTCGAGCGAAGCGTCTTCATATGCTATCCCATGGGAGTCTACAAAGTAGTAGGATCCACCAGATACAAGCAAGAGAACGGGAGTTTTTTCCTGTACGATCACTTTGAGGGTTTCGGGGAGTTTTCGAAGAATGTGGACATCCCTCACCTGGGGAACTTCTCGCAAGATACGCTCTTCTAGTTGGTTTGTAGGGGCAAATAAAATATTTTCCCCTTTTGCTGTTTCTGCTATGGCTCGAACTTCTTGCTCAGTGTTCTGCCTTGCATCAACAATAGTTACTCCTGATACGGAAAAGGTTTGTGTGAAAAAAAGAAGCCAAGTAAGAATTCCTATTGGAATAACAATAATTAAAATAAGAAAGGCAACGGATGACCATTCAATAAGTTGGCGCCACCTTTGCTCCCAACGTGCACGGTGCATATCAGGCTATGCTTGAGGGGCTAACGACGTGAACGGCAGATAGGAATGAAGGGCTTCCGGAAGGGCAACGGAACCGTCTGGCAGTTGATGGTTTTCTATAATAGCAATAAGGAGTCGAGAAAGAGCTACGGCGGTGCCGTTTAGCATGTGAACCTTTTGAATTTCTCCTGTCGAATTTTTTGTTCGAATGTTTAGTCTACGAGATTGATAATCTGTTGTGTTGCTGGTTGAATGCGTTTCGCGATATTTTTGCTCGCTTGGAATCCATGTTTCAATATCGTAAGTTTTTGCTGATGGTCCGCCTAGGTCTCCAGCTGCAAGTCGAACAACTTGGTATGGGAGCTTGAGGGCATCCATAATAGCGCGTTGTTGGGATAGTAAAAACTCATGTTCAGATTCTGACTTGTCCGGAGTTGTAATACTAAACATTTCTACTTTATTGAATTGATGAAGCCGCAGGATGCCTTTCACATCTTTTCCGTAACTGCCAGCCTCGCGCCTAAAACATGGGGAGAATGCCGCATAGCGTATCGGAAGAGTTTCTGCTGCAAGTATTTCATTCATATGCATGGCTCCTAATGATTGTTCGCTTGTTCCAACCAGGTAGAGATTATCTTGTGTTGTGTATACTTCGTCCTCGGCTTGGTCTAAGTACCCCATGCCAGCCATCGCCGCGTGCTGGATTAAAACTGGAGGCACTATTTGGGTAAAGCCTTGCTTTGATAACGTGTCCATAACGTAGGAGGTAACGCCAAGCTCAAGGCGAGCTAAATCACCAGAAAGATAGGTAAACCGTGCTCCTGACACCTTTGCTCCTCGTTCCATATCAATCCTATTGCCCATAAGGGTTAAATAGTCTTGGGGTGTTTTTGATGGATCTGGCACAGGCGTGCTGCTTGTTTTTATAACTTCGCTATCAGCTTCTCCTCCGCTCTGTACGTCGGCAAGAGGAATATTTGGAATGCTTTTCCATAAAGTTTCCCGTACTTGGGATGCTTGCTCAAGCTTCTCCTTACAGACTTGCTCCTGTTCCCCAAGCGGTTGCATAGCGGCAATGATTGATTGTTTTTCTTCTGGCGAGGCGGATGCAATGTGCTCTGTGGCTTGGCGTTTTTGGGCTTTTATAGATTCCACTGCTTCAACGGCTTCTCGCCAAACAGTGTCTGCTTTTATAAGCTCTTGGATAACTGAAGATGGTACGCCCCGTTTTTCAAGCAGGGTAATAGCTTCCGATCTCGTTTTTTCATTGCGTAAAATTTCAATGTCTATCATAGGATTATATGCGTTCTTCTTTTTTCATGAGGGGGAATAAAATTGTGTCGCGCAGGTGGGATGTATTCGTGAGAAGCATAACAAGGCGGTCTACTCCAAGGCCAAACCCTGCAGCAGGAGGCATGCCGTATTCCATTGCTTTTAAGTACGCTTCGTCAATACTGTGCGCTTCTCTGTCCCCCGTATCCCGAGCTGCTTGCTGTTCTTCGAATCGTTTTCGTTGTTCTACTGGATCGTTTAATTCTGTGTATGCTTTTACGATTTCCATTCCCGCAATAACAAGTTGGAACATTTCAGCAATATGTTCATTTTTTGCGCTTCTCTTTGCGAGCGGCACTAGCTCTACGGGATAGTCATATAAAATGGTTGGATTTTTAAGCGTAGGTCGAACAATTTCTTTATAGAGCTCGTCTACCAGCTTTGTGTATGTCTGTGTGGAGGGAGGGGTAATGTTGTGTTTTTTGAATACTTGAAGGTATGCTCCAGGATTTTTTTCTGTAAGCACGTTAACACCGGTCCGCTCTTCCAACAGGTCTACGTATGAAAGTCGTTCAAATGGTGGGGCAAATGATATGGTGTCTTCTCCCCAGGAAACTTCATGGGATCCGGTAATTTCTTTTGCGGACGCTGAAAGCATTTCCTCTGCAAAGTCCATGAGGTCTTCATAATCTGCATATGCAAGATAAAATTCTAGCATAGTAAATTCTGGATTATGGGATTTATCCACGCCTTCATTGCGGAAATTTTTTCCGATTTCAAATACTTTCTCAAAACCACCTACGAGTAATCGTTTTAAGTAGAGTTCAGGCGCTATGCGTAAGAATAGGTCGCTATCGAGTGCGTTGTGGTGAGTGGAGAATGGTTCTGCAAGCGTTCCTCCCGCGATAGGCTGCAATATAGGAGTCTCTACTTCTATGAAGCCTTTTGCATCTAAATAGTTTCGTAAAAACTTTAAAACACCGCTTCGCTTTTTTACTGTCTCTTTTGTTTCAGGGTTTGCAAGTAAGTCCAATTCTCGCTCTCGAGAGCGTTGGGCGATATCTTTTAATCCAAACCAAGTGCTTGGAATAGGTCTAATAGCCTTGCTTACAATGGTGTGAGTTGTTATAGCGATAGTTCGCTCTCCGCGCTTGCTGTGAGTCGGCGTGCCTGTAGCTTCAATAAAATCCCCGGTATCCAATGTTTCGATATCGGAAAATCTATCTCCAAGTACTTCTTGCATAAATTGGAGCTGGATTTTACCGCTTTCATCGGCAATATCAATAAATGCAAGTACGCCGTGAGAACGGATTGCTTGGATTCTTCCAATAACTACAACACTTGAACCATCCTGAACGCATTCATCGAACGAAGCGATAAGATCACCAATTGCGTGGGTCCTACGCACTTCTGACGGGTAGGGTTGATTGTTGGACGCAATAAGAGCTTCGCGCGTTTGGAGGCGCTTATTTCGTATTTCTTCTAATCGTTCTTCAGCCATACCTCAAAAGTGTAGCTGGAAATGGCGAAAGTGGAAATAAGGGGCACCTAGCTGATTTTTTTGATGGTGCACTCTTTTAAGCCTGCTGGTACTGGAATTTGGACAGTGTCGCCTACCTTTGCCCCAAGAAGCGCAGTTCCCATCGGGGATTCATTACTGATTTTTCCTTCAAGCGGATTTGCTTCATTGGACCCAACTACATGATATTCCTTTTCTGTTCCATTGCATGAAAGAAGCACTACGCTGCCAATGCCGACAGCGTCAGTTTTATGCTTAGCTACCACATGGGCATTTTTGAGTGTTGTTTCTAGCTCCGCAATTTCTTGCTCTATGCGGCTTTGTTCTTCTTTTGCGCTTGAGTATTCCGCGTTTTCAGATAAATCGCCCTGTTCTTTTGCAGTATGGATTGCATCGGCAATTTCCCGTCGGCGGACAGTTTTTAGTATATGAAGCTTTTCTTGCAATTCACTCATTCCCTGTTTTGTAAGGTATTGTTCTTTCATAAGTTAATAATACTAAGAGTTCGACAAGTGTACCGAATATGGCGAATGGGTCAAGTTTTATTTATTCACAATCTGTCACGTTTTGTTGACATAGTGTTCTATAATCCATTGCCATACCTCTTTCGCGACAGGTACTGCTTCTTTATCCCCATCGCCCCCCTCTTCGAGGAGTACGAGCACTACGAACTCTGGATTATTATAGGGGCCAAAACTTGAAAACCACGCATGAGTTTTTTCTGTTCCTCCGATCTGGGCGGTACCTGTTTTGCCCGCAACGGGCACCGCTAATGAGTCGAGGACTCGAGCCGATCCAGAAGTTACCGCTTGGCGCATCCCCTCTTGAACTACTCGTATATGTTCGGGCTTGATTGAAATAGAGTGTTGTTTTGCTGTCCCTTCGGTGAGATGTGGAGAGTACCAAACGTTTGTATTTGCAATTGCTCCTGTTGCGGCTGCAATTTGAATTGGAGTTACTAATACATTTCCTTGCCCGATACCTAAGTGATATGTATCTCCTATATACCATGGCTGCCCGATTGTTTTTAATTTCCATTCTGGGCTTGGGAGAAATCCTGCCGCTTCAGATGGAAGGTCTATTCCCGTTTTTTCATCCCAGCCAAATTCGCGTAAATATGAAATAGATTTATTTACGCCCAGGCCTGCTTTTGAATCGAGACCGCCCGCAACCATGTAAAAAAATGTATTTACCGATTCCGCGAGTGCCTTTTTTACATCAGTGATTCCATGTCCGCCCGCTTTCCAGTCCGCAAACCTCCAGGGACCTACTGTAATTGCCCCCGTTGAGAGAACGGTTGTTTGTGGAGTAATGATGCCCTCTTGAAGAGCGCTTGCGGCAAGGAATGGCTTGATGATAGAGCCCGATGGATATGTGCCATCTACTGCTCTGTTAAAGAGCGGATGGAGAGGGTCTTGGAACACGTTCTGGGCTTTGACCCGGAGCGATGGTTGGGAAAATATATTTGGATCAAAGGAAGGGTAGCTTACAAGAGATAGAACGGATCCTGTTTTTGGATTCATGACAATAATGGCCCCACGAGCAGATTCGCCACCTTTTTCTTTTGATTTCGCATCTCTGTCAGAAAGGAGTCCGTATGCAAATTGTTGAAGTTCTGAATCTATGGTTAGTGTTATGTCTTGGCCCGCTACTACGGGCTTTTCTCCGAGTGCAGTTTTCTGCTTTCCTGAAGCGGTAACCTCGGTATAGGTAATTCCATGCTGTCCGCGAAGCGCAGTGTCGTATTCCTGCTCTATGCCCTGTTTCCCCGTAGCATCAATGGCGATAAGCGAGTCATCTTTTGAAAGCTCTTCAGAAGTTACAGGGCTTGTGTATCCGAGAACGTGGGCGAACACTTCTTTGAATGGATATTTTCGAACAAGGGATGACACCAGCTTTACCCCCGGAATATCTGCTTGTTCTTGCTCTATTTTTAGTACAGTATCGTGATCAATTGCTTTTGCAATAAGTGTTTCCTGTTTTATTGTTCGGGTTCTTTCTAGGGCTTCATGAATTGTTTCCGGGGCAATATCTGGGAATAGTTGAGTGAGTCGATCTAAAAGATGACTTTCATTTTCTCGGGTTGGCAGTGTTCGGGGGTCGAATACAAGATCGGTGCTGGATATATTCTCAACAAGTTGTACGCGGTTTTTATCGTAGATGATTCCGCGAGGTGCCGGTAGGACAAAATTATCTACACGATTATATTCCGCGCGTTCTCGAAATGATTCTCCTTTAATAATCTGAAGATATGCCCCTCTTCCTATGATAACTACCATAACGCATGCAAGAGCTGCGGTTAACACGCCTGGACGTCGTTTTGTGGGAGCTTTTCGCTCTCCAATGTGATCAAAGAGTTCTCGGGAATCTAGATTCATACGTATTTTGTGTATTCATGACACGCGAACGCAAGTAGGAATGTGCTTGCTGTTGTTGCGAGTATTTGGGCTGGCAGCATAATTATTGACGGTCCAACAAAAAGTGATAGCGCGCTTATCTGCAAGAGTGTTGTAGCGAGGGTAAAGAAGAAAAATTTCCAAGAAAGATCTGCATGGGCGCTTTTCCAAAAAAATCGCATTGCGTACGGGATAAGAAACATGAGAATCATGCTACCCTGCGGCAAAGAAGAAAAAGATTCAAGTATAAAGTATGAAAATATTCCAAGCACTATTGGGAACGGGGTCGTTAGTGCAAGAATGAACGGAATGCTTGCAGGGGCTAAAAAAAGAGAAAAAAGATGTTTGTGAAATGCTATATGCAAGAGAAGGCTAAGCAGTATAGCGCTTGTAATAATAAGTTGCTTCTTCATGGCGCTGCGAGTACTACTACGGCGTCAATGCTATCGATAGAGTATGGTATTTCTACTGTCGCTTCTTGGTATGCTGCGTTTTCTGGTTTTGATAGCGAGGATATTGTGCCAATAACCATGCCATATGGGATAGAAACTTCTTTGTTTGAGGTAACTATTGTTTGCCCATTTGAAACTGCTGCATCTCGAGGAATGGTGCTCATTTTAAGAGAAGTTTGGAATTTGCTTTTAAGGAGGCCTCTTGCCGGAGATGATCCTTCATCGGTTGGTCTTGTTTCTACGGTAACTGATGTTTCTGGAGAGAATAGTGTTTCTACTGTGCTTGTGTGCGAGGAAAGATTTTTTGTGAATCCAATTAATACGGAACCCATAACAACTACAGGGGCGCCTTCCGGTACTCCGTCTGCGATACCTTTATTAATAATGTATTGAGATGTGAGCGTATCAATCGGCCGAGAAATTACGGCAGCAGGAATCTTTTTTAAGGTATCAAACGCTGGGGTGCCAAGCTCATTTTTTAATTTTCGATAGTCTGCAAGTTCGTGTGTGAGCCTTGTGTTATCCATGGTGAGTTTTGATATCGTGTTGAGCTCTGAATCGGAAATAGAAGTGCCTGTAATCCCAAATACGTTTGCCGTAATATTTACCCACGTATTCCATGCTGCTGCGCGCGTAGTTTTCATCAGCGGGGTCGCAAAAAATCCTATGCTAAGCAAAATTGCTGCAAGGATTGTGAGCGCGGCAACGGTACGCTTTTTCATAGGGATACTTTATTTTAACTCTGATCCGTGTACGCTTGGCAAGAGTACTTCTTGAACTGCCTCAATATCTTCGAGTACGATTCCGGTTCCTCGCACTACGGCCGTAAGGGGGTCATCTGCAATGTGTGTCCGAATTTGAGTTGCGTCAGTAACCACATCAGCAAAGCCACGCAACAGCGCTCCTCCGCCTGCGAGATAGATGCCTTGTTCGATGATATCCGAAAGGAGTTCAGGCGGAGTCTCTTCAATACACTGCTTAATCGCATCTACGATTGTGGCCACTGATTTTTGGATAGCTTCTCGCACTTGTGATCCGTTGATAATAATTTCTTTCGGAAGGCCTGTTACAAGGTCTCTGCCGCGGATAGGGGCTTCGAATATCTCGGTACTTTCATGGGCGGACCCAATTCGAATTTTTATTTCTTCAGCCGTGCGCTCCCCAATTAACATATTGAAATTATTTCGAGCGTATTGGATGATGTTTTCATTTAATTCATCCCCTGCGATACGGAGCGTTCTATTTACTACAATGCCTCCAAGGGAAATAACGGAAATTTCTGATGTACCCCCGCCGATGTCCACGATGATATTCCCTGCAGCCTCATGAATGGGAAGTCGGGACCCGATTGCTGCTGCCATGGATTCCTCAATCAAGAACACTGCGCGCGCACCTGCTCGGAGGGACGCTTCTTCTACGGCACGGCGCTCTACTTCCGTAACGGAAGAAGGGATTCCAATAACTACTCGAGGGCGTGGAAGGATATGGAAGCCATCTTCATGTACTTTTTGAATAAAGTACGCAAGCATCTGCTCTGTTACTTCAAAGTCAGAAATAACACCGTCTCGTAGCGGGCGGATCGCTACGATGTGTCCGGGGGTTTTACCTACCATGCGCTGTGCTTCTTTTCCAATTGCGAGCACTTCACCAGTTTTTTTATTGATAGCAACAACAGAGGGTTCGTTAATAACGATTCCTTTTCCACGCACGTATACAAGCGTGTTAGCGGTCCCCAAATCTATTCCGATATCTTGTGAGAATCGGCCGAGGAAATTATTTACAAAACCCATACAGTGTATTTTCTAGGCAGTTCGATTGATAAATGCAGATAGTGGTTCTACGGTTGTATCTCCAGTAGCTCGAGATGTTATCTCAACGTTATCCCCTGTCTTTTTGGAAACAATAACTCTCCAAGGAATACCAAGGAGTTCTGCGTCTGTGAATTTTGCTCCGGGTGCAACATCTCGATCGTCGTAGAGAACATCTATTCCTGCTTTTGTAAGTTCTTTATATGCAGCATCTGCGGTTGCAACGGTGTTGGCGTCGTCACGATTTAAGCCGGCAAGGTACACCGTAAATGGTGCAACGCTCTCTGGCCAAATAATACCTTTTTCGTCATGGAATTTTTCTACTAAAACGCCCATGAGGCGGCTTGTTCCAATGCCGTAGCAGCCCATATATACAATTTGCGGCTTTCCGTTCTCGTCCGTATAGGTGTAATCAAACGCTTGGGAAAACTTTGTATTGAGTGGGAAAATATTTCCAACTTCCGAAGCATTATATTGAGTAAAGTCGCCGCCCTCTGGGGCAACCTCCTTATTAAAGGCTTCTCCTGTTTCGTTATGTACGTAGATTACGTCTTCCCCTGCTTCGCAGATAGTTTGAAATTCGTGTGAAAATCCGCTCGTAAAGTCTCCTCCAGACGCTTTTGTTATTTTTGTATCTTCCCCGATTCCCATTCTTGTATACACGCGCATATATGCCTCCTTTGCTCGCTCATAGAATGCAAGAAGATCTTCTTCGTTTACATGAAAGCTATACAAGTCTTTCATGCGGAATTCTCTCCCACGCATAAGACCCGATTTTGCCCGCTCTTCATTGCGGAACTTTGTTTGAATTTGGTATACCGCAAATGGAAATTCTTTGTAAC
>CAYPSL010000017.1:0-12395 GCA_964413615.1 uncultured Candidatus Saccharibacteria bacterium
GGAGAAACGGAGAACCAAATCAATATATTACTTCTCGCAATCGGAGGAGAAGGACATAGCGGAGAAAACCTCGCAGACACTATTATGATCGCCTCCATTAAACCAAAGGAAGAAAAGGTTGCGCTTTTCTCCATCCCTCGCGACCTCTACGTGCAAATTCCAGATGATTCATCTTTTTCTAAACTCAATGCAGTCCATGCATACGGCGAAGCGCGAAAGCAAAATGGCGGCCCAGAGCTCATGACAAAAAAGGTAGAAGAAATTACCGGTCTTAAAATGCATTACTTTGCAAGAGTAGACTTTACTGCGTTTAAAAAGATCGTAGAAGCAGTTGGCGGAGTGAACATTCATATCGAAAACGGATTTACAGATTATTTGCACAAAATTGCATTCCCAACAGGCACTGAAACAATGAATGGCGATCGCGCACTTGCGTATGTTCGCGCACGATATATCGAAGGGCCCGAGGGCGGCGATTTCAAACGTGCCGCGCGTCAGCAGCAAATGCTTCTTGCGATTCGAGATAAAGTATTTTCCGTAAACACCGCTCTTAACTTCTCTGCAATCAACGGAATTATTAATTCTCTTTCTGAAAATATTCGAAGCAACATGCAGCTATGGGAAATGAAACGATTTTTCGAACTTGCACGACTCATCGATACTCACGACATTAAATCTGTCGTACTTACAACAGGATCTCGAGGAACACTCGTAGGCGAAACTGTCGTGCTTGGAGGAGTTCCGGCATCAGTACTAAAGCCAAGAACGAACGACTACTCTGAAATTCAAGCACTTGCGAAAAATATGTTCTCCGAAAACGTAGGGAAAGTAATTGATGAATCCGCAACTTCTTCCGGAGAAGCTCTACCCCTTACCCCTGATAATTCAGATGCGCTCGCAAGCGGGTCTCCAATTCCATCCACATCACCATCAGCAAGCGCATCGCCTGAAGCCGCAAAGCCAACCGTTGAAGTAAGAAACGGAACACCAGTAAACGGGCTCGCAAAGAAAAACGCTGATACTCTAACAGCAAAAGGGTACAAGGTTCTTGCAACAGGGAATGCAAGCTCAAAGACAGTTGAAAAGACAATCGTATATGCGCCCAAAGTAACCCAAGCAGACGAAGCGCAAAAGATTGCGTCATCTCTTAACGCCTCAGCAGCAACTACCATCCCTTCAGATGAAGCCGCAACAAACGCAGATATTCTCGTTATCCTAGGAGCCGACAGCGCAAATTAAGCAGCAAGAACTCTCGTAGTAATGATTTGAAGAATTTCAGATTCTCGCTGTTTTAATATTTCCTTTTCGCTTGGCGTAAATGTAGACAACACAAACTTCTCAATAGGAGTTGCATCATGCGGGCGCCCAACTCCAATTTTAAGGCGTGGAATATTCGTATCGCCCAGATGCTCATGAATAGATCGCACCCCATTATGCCCTTTCGCGGATCCGTCTTCCTGAATTTTTATATCTCCAAGCGGTAACTCAATTTCATCGTGAATGAGTAATATGTTTTTTCTATCCAGCTCGCGATACCTCAAGTATGAGCTCAATACTTTTCCTGAATCATTCATAAACACAAGCTGAGAAAGCAATACTACCTCTACGTCATCGAAAGAAATTTCTCGAACACGAGCATGGAATTTTTCATGCGTCCTCCAA
Source organism: uncultured Candidatus Saccharibacteria bacterium (assembly GCA_964413615.1). Classification (GTDB taxonomy): domain Bacteria; phylum Patescibacteriota; class Andersenbacteria; order UBA10190; family UBA10190; genus HO2-45-11b. The sequence goes on from CAYPSL010000017.1 coordinate 1,663, forward strand.
TCAGAAACCGTATTCCCGCGCTGCATCATTTCATTCGCCCACGCATCCGCCATATCTGCGCCAACATTGTGGCGCGTATGGGAAAATTCAGACCCGGGATTACCTAATCCAAAAAGAAGAAACTGCTTCATGTACTGTATCGTACAATTCTCTTGAGTGTTCCGCCAGCGAGCCCCTGGTTGAAATCTTGGAGGGGATGATTCCAACTGGACTGCTCACATGGACGGAACACTAAAGACAATTAGCCTGCCCTCAAAGAAGGGACATTCAACTATACCGTCCGATCAAATAGAGTGTCAACAAAAAAAGAAAAGTCCGGTTTCGCATGTGCGAAAACCGGACCTTAAGTTGTGCTCATGTTCTTTTCCTTAAGAAAAAGAGCCTTTTAACGAACAGTCTGTGCAATTCCTTCTTTCCATGAAGGAGTTGCGGATGCTTTGTCAAGCTGACATTGCATGAGTCCTCCCGTTTTGAGAAAAAAATTGCGATAAGTCGCACTTGAAAAGACCGTCTTCTCAAGCTTGTCGACCCAGCTAGACCTTAACTTTTCTTCTTAGTATTGTCAATGGTTTCTGCACCCACCCACGCAAGCTCAAATAGTGAACGCATCATAGTAGCCATCTGATGACTTTCAATAATAGCCCCAAATAGTTTTCCGGTATAAGAACCAATCGCAATTCTGTCTTGATAAATCGTCATTCCAGCCGGAACGGGAAAATGTTCAGGAGGAATAAATCTTCGTTCCGTTAATTCCTTCCCCGAAGCCAATAGCCATTCTTTTTTTATCTTCTCGGAAGTTGTGGTAAATAATGTTTTTGCGTTAATTTTTTTTGCAATGCGCTGATCAACATGAGTATCCTCTTCTGGAAACACTCCAAGAAAATGATCTGCTGGAGTGAAATTATAAAATGTATCACCAGAACGCCCGTGCATAATAATGTCCTGGCGAATAGCTCGGACACCTTCTTTCCCCTCAAAGTATCGGACGGATGGCTTATCGCCTCCGGATCTCGTCAACATTTGTAGTTCAGGCAAAATAGTTTCAAGTCCATGCTGCTTTTCCTGAATAGCTTCCTGCTGCCGCTCAAGTAATCGCAGCAATTGACGCGGAGTTTCAGCAGAAAACAATGTTTTCTTTCCTTCTTTATATTTTGTAACGAGACCCATCTTCATCAGGGACTCTAAAATGACATATGTAGTAGCTCGGACCACTTTAGCCTTGCGAGCAATCGGCTGAACCGGAGAAGGTCCCAATTCCAAACAAGAGAGGTATACTGCCGCCTCTTTATCTTTCAAACCGAGACTAGTGAGCTCTTGTATATACTCCATAGTTGATTGGTAATTGAATCTACAGTATTACTATATCAATGTCAATTGCAAAGAGCGAGATGCTAATAAAAAAAGTGTTGCCCCTCATTCAGCCGGAATGGGACGATTTTTTGCACGATATCGCAACGGAAACAGCGGTGCGAAAAAGCCCCCTGCACCTTTCGCTTCCACCAGTTCTTATTGCAGCCCTCCTCCACACACTTCCAGCACACACCCATTCAAAAATCGCTCTCCGAATTCCAAAAGAACTACAATCTGAAGTTCCAGAATCTTGGCGCCTTATTGCAGACACCTTAACAGAGCAAGAACTTGATGGAACGATTGCAACTTCTCTTGTAACTGCATACCATGCGCTTCTTTCATCTTCTGCATCAATGCCAATTGCATACACCCCAACAATGGAAGAAATAATGATCCCGAGCATATCCGTATACCAAGAGCGTTGCGTCACACTTGCAACCGGACAACGCATGGCGCTATCCGATCTTTCAGCACTTCTTGTTCGTGCAGGATATGTTCGCCACACGAAAGCAGTAGCTGATAATGGATTTTTCATTCAAGGAGACACACTGCGCGTTGTGCATCCGCTTTTTCGCCACCCTATTCGCATTGAATTTTTCGGCACCGGCATAGAAAGAATTCTCGAAGAACAAGATCGTAGATCTATCATCCTCCAAACAATTACAATTCCGCCATTAGCTTTTCCGGAAGAATCCGTAACGCTCAAAGAAGTACTAACAAATATCCCAACCATTATTCCAAATTCAGCATCTGCAGATATTGTAGTACCAGAACGGCTGCTGCACATTGAGCTTCCTTCGTATACGCCGATAAAATCAGCACGATCTCCTAAAAAATATGCATCCCCAATAGCAGCGCAACGTGCATTGGAATTAATAGGAAAACTTACGCCCGGAAAACCTGCCGTGCATGCAGATCATGGAATTGGAATATTTGAAGGGCTGGAAAAAAGACGAGTTGGGAACGAAGAAGCGGAGTACCTTGTATTGCGCTATGCGGATGGAGATAGTATTGCAGTGCCGGTACCATTCGCACACAAAGTATCTCCATATATAGGGGAAACATCTCCGGCAATTTATAGGCTGGGCGGAACAGCCTGGAGCACAACGAAGAAAAAGGCTCAAGCGGATGCGGCCGCTTTTGCAAAAGAGTTGCTAGAAATTGCAAAACAACGAGAGCACGCACTTAGACCCTCGTACGTAATAAATGCGGAGCTGGACGCAGAACTGCAATCCTCATTCGGATTTACTCTCACTCCAGACCAAACAACCGTATGGGAAGAAGTAAAACAAGACATGCAGCTTTCCCATCCGATGGATCGGCTTATTGTAGGAGACGTAGGGTTCGGAAAAACAGAGCTTGCGATTCGAGCGGCAATGCATGCGTACGCAAACGGCAAACAAGTAGCGCTCCTTGCCCCAACCACATTATTAGTACAGCAGCACGTAGATACATTTCGTTCACGCCTCCCTACCATTGCTGATTCCATTTTCTTAATTTCCAGGTTTTCGTCCAAAGAAGAAATAACAAAAGCAAAGAAAGTACTCCAAAGCGGCAAAAGCGCCATCATCATCGGAACACACGCATTATTATCCACAAACATTCCCTGGACTAATCTTGGATTCTTAATCATCGACGAAGAGCAGCGCTTTGGGGTAAAGCAAAAAGAACACCTAAAAAAGATGCGAAGCCACATCGATATACTCTCTCTTTCTGCAACCCCTATTCCCCGCACGCTTTCAATGGCGCTTTCTGGAATGCGCTCACTCTCTATTATCGCAACCGCTCCGCAAGGAAGAAAAGATATTCATACCGTAGTAAAAAAGCAGAGCGACGAAACAGTGCGCGAAGCTCTCTCTCGAGAACTTGAGCGAGGCGGTCAAGTATATGTAGTTTCTTCAAAAATACGGAACCTTTCCATGATAGAAGAAATTATCCGCGCGCTCGTACCATCCGCAAAAACGGCAATCGCGCACGCAAAACTTCCCGATGAAGAACTCAGTAGAATAATCCACGGATTCGACACAAAGGAAATTGATATCTTAGTATCTTCTAGCATAGTAGAAAATGGACTGGACCTTCCAAACGTAAACACGATGATTGTCTGGAATGCTCCCCATTTTGGATTAGGCCAACTCTACCAGCTCCGCGGAAGAATTGGCAGAAGGTCTCGCCAAGGCCATGCATACTTTTTATATGGCCAAGAAAAACTTACTCCCATTCAGCGCATGCGCCTGACTGCATTAACAGAAGCATCCCGAGTAGGGTCCGGGTGGGACATTGCCAGGCGAGACCTTGAAATGCGCGGGGCGGGAAATATGCTCGGCGCAAAACAAAGCGGATCTGCGCATGAGGTAGGCATGCAGCTGTATCTTGATATGGTAGACGGCACTGCGGATGACCCCAAGGCAGATATTCGCATCTTACTACCTTCCTTTATACCTACTTCTTATATAGAAAACTCAGACGATCGTACCTCGTGGTATATCCGGCTTTCGCGCGCAGCAACAACAGAAGATTTGGAGGCTAAAACTGCGAGCATGCAAGAGGCGTATGGCCCTATGCCAGAAGAAGCAAAAAACCTTATTCGAATGATATCTCTCGAACTCCTCGCAACGGAAGAAGGTATCCTGAAAATTTCAACCCGGACAATTTCTCCAAGCGATGAAGATCCGTATGTTCGAATCGAATGCGAAACAAAACATCCGCTTCAAACGCTCAAAAAACTTTCCACGATCACAAATGCCGACAACTCGCCCGCACGGTGGCAAGCACGAAATACAACTCTGTCATGGGACACAAACGCAATAACCCCGGCGATTGTTGACCAGCTTATTTCCTCGCTTCGTTCCTGAAAACATGATTCAATAGAACCATGAGCGACGAGATTTCCGTCCTAAATATTACAGATACTCTGTATCCTTCCCTGCTCGCGGAAATTCCAAAACCACCAAAACAACTCTACTACCAAGGAACTATCGAACTTCTCACTGAACCGAACCTTCTTGCAGTAGTTGGGAGCAGGAAAGCGAGCATGTACGGCCGCCAAGTGTGTGCGAAGCTCCTCCCATCGGTCGTGCGCTCCGGAGTGCTTATCGTTTCCGGAATGGCATACGGCATCGATAGTTTTGCTCACCGCATTTGCATAGAAGAAGGAAGCCCCACAATTGCCGTACTCGGCTCTGGCATCGACGACGCATCGCTCTATCCAAGAGGAAACAAAACTCTCGCACAAGAAATATTGCGCGGTGGCGGACTTATTATTTCAGAATACGCCCCAGGCACGCCTGCCTACCTCGGGCACTTTCCTGCACGAAATCGGATTATCGCCGGCCTATGCAGGGCAACGTTGCTCATACAAGCCGCAAAGCGGTCTGGATCGCTTATTACATCTCGACTTGCACTAGAGGGCGGACGAGATGTTCTCGCTGTTCCTGGGCCAATTACAGACCCGTCATGCGAGGGAACAAATATGCTCATCAGAGACGGCGCTAGCCCCGTTCTTACAAGCAGCGATATTCTTTCCATATTTGAGTTAGAAGAAGGAAAGCAAAAAGACATTCTCCACGAACCCCTGCGGGAAGATTTACAGAAAGTAGCCGTAGTACTTACTGCCTCCCCTACCTATATAGATGATATTGCAGAGGCTGCGCAGGTAAGCGTCGCGGAAGCATCCGCAGCACTATCTGAACTAGAAATGATCGGTGCAGTATTCCATGCAGGAGGCATGAAATACACAAGGGAGATTTGACGGCATATTCATTTCACGCTTTACTCCCTGATAAGAACTATGAAACATCTCGTCATCGTAGAGTCGCCTGCAAAGGCGAAGACTATCCAAAAATATCTCGGGAAAGACTTTGTCGTAAAAAGCAGTTACGGCCATGTACGGGATTTGCCGAAATCTAAAATCGGAGTAGACGTTGAGCACGACTTTGAACCAAGCTACGTTATTCCCGTAAAGGCAAAAGAGCGAATCAAGGAGTTAAAAACTGCGGCAAAAAAAGCAGACATTATTTATTTCGCAACTGACGAAGATCGCGAAGGGGAAGCTATTGCTTGGCATTTATATGAAGTGCTCGCGCCAAAACCAGAAAACGCAAAGCGTATTACGTTTACAGAAATTACCAAAGCGGCAATAACCCGAGCGGTAGAAAACCCGCGCGCAATTGATGAAAATCTTGTAAACGCACAGCAAGCTCGCCGCGTACTCGATCGGTTAGTAGGGTACGAACTCTCTCCTCTTTTATGGAACAAAGTGCGTCGAGGATTATCTGCCGGCCGAGTACAATCTGTAGCCGTACGATTAATCGTGGAGCGTGAAGAAGAAATTAAAAAATTCCAAAGCGATGAATACTGGAGCATTAATGCAGTCCTCTCAAAAGATGCGCAAGAATTTACCGCTAGCCTAAAAGCAGCAGATGGCAAAGCAATTGCAAAACTGGATATAAAAAACAAAGAAGAAGTAGAAAGCATACTAAAGAATCTCGATGGCGCAACATATACCATTACCGACATTGCTACCAAAGAACGCAAGCGCACTCCTCCTGCCCCATTTACAACCAGCACCTTGCAACAGGCGGCCTTTAATCAGCTCGGCTTTTCAAGCAAGCGCACCATGATGATTGCGCAAGGATTGTATGAAAATGGATTTATTACCTATATGCGTACGGACTCACTCAATCTTTCAAAAGAAGCAACCGACAAAGCCCACGAGGCAATCGTAAGCATGTTCGGCGCAACGTATACACTTGATACCCCTCGCGTATTTTCTAAAAAATCAAAAGGAGCGCAGGAAGCCCACGAGGCAATCCGCCCTACCGACCCAGCAACGACCCCTGAAGCGCTATCTGCGGAGCTAGATCCATCACAAATAAAACTCTATCGACTTATCTGGCAGCGCATGGTTGCGTCTCAAATGGCAGAAGCAAAGCTCAATCAAACAACTATCGAAATCGCCGCGAATAACTATACATTCCGCGCAAATGGCACGTCTGTTATATTCGATGGATTTGTTCGTGCACTTGGAGAAAAAGCTGCCTTTCAAGAAACACTTTTACCGGAGCTTGCAGTACAAGATCAACTAACCTGCACCCGACTTGAACATGAGCAGCACTTTACGCAACCACCTGCACGCTATTCAGAAGCAACGCTCGTAAAAGCGCTCGAAGAACACGGAATCGGCCGACCTTCTACGTACGCCCCCACCATCGATGTTATTCAAAAGCGCGGGTACGTAGAAAAAAACGAAGAAAAGCGTTTAGCTCCTACGGAAATCGGAACGCTCGTAAATGGAGTGCTCACAGAACACTTCCCGAATATCGTAGACATCGCCTTTACTGCAACCATGGAATCAAGTCTGGACGACGTAGCATCCGGAACAAAGCAATGGCAGCCTGTTATTAAAGAATTTTACGGTCCGTTTCATACATTAATTAAAGAGAAAAACAAAGAACTGAAAAAATCAGACATCACAGAAGAAGCAACGAATGAAACATGTCCGAAATGCTCAAGCCCACTCATTATTAAGTTAGGGCGATTCGGAAAATTCAAAGCCTGCAGCAAATACCCAGACTGCAAATACACGGAACCGTTAGGCGACGAGAAAAAGATGGAAGAAGAGCACTCCGGCCAAATCTGCCCCGATTGCGGAAAGCCGCTCGTAGTAAAACGTGGACGATTCGGCGCTTTCCTCGGATGCTCTGGCTACCCCGAATGTAAGCACATTACTCCGATTGTAAAAGATACCGGAGTTGCCTGCCCCGCATGCGGAAAAGGGAAGATTATTGAAAAGAAATCTCGCCGAGGAAAACTTTTCTACGCATGCGATCAGTATCCGGAATGTAAAAACGCATACTGGAGCAAGCCAACGGGAGAAAAATGCCCACAGTGCGGCAGCATGATGGTGTATGGTGCAAAGAATACGGTACGATGCAGCGCAAAGGGATGCGGATTCAAAAAAGACGCAGAAGAAAAAGAGGAAGAATAATTACACCTCAAGCTCGAGCACTTCGTCTATTCTGATTTGCTGTACGAATTCCGGAACGTGGCTCACTAAAATCATCGTGCCTTTGTATTCATCGAGCGCCTGTGCAATCACGGGGATATGGCGGAAATTAATATGATTTGTTGGCTCATCTAAAATTAAGAGTCCTGGTTTTTGCAGCGTAAGCTGAGCAAATGCCACTAACCCCTTTTGCCCTTCCGACAAATCCCCAACTTTAATCGACATCATATCGTTCGTAATTAAAAACCCTGCGGCAACAGACCGCATATGCTGCTCTACTTGGTTTTTCATGACAGAAAACAGCGCTTCGCGAACCGTGTGCTCAAAATTAAGCGTAGAAAAATCCTGCCGGTAATAACATACGAGCGTATCAGGAGAAATAATAACTCCTTCTGCAGTCCCCCGCGCGATTGATTCCAAAAACGTACTCTTTCCAATTCCATTGGGGCCAGCAAGCAATAAATGCTGATTTTTCTTTAGTGTAATATTCGCCTTTTTTGTAACAGGAGTATGCCCATCCATAACAGAGTAGGAAGATATTCGGACAATATCCCCGCCCATATCATCTTGCGCTTCTATCGAAAACGGCCTAATTGTTTTATCTTCTTTGCGCACATCCACTTTGGATTCTTCCAGCTCCGCCGCTTCTTCACGCATTCGCTTTGCAACAAGTCGCATCTGCCCGCCCTTGTGCGAGAAAAAGTTAGACTTATCTTTATTAGCCTGGATTTTTTTCGCGAGGCGAGCGTTTTCTCGATTCTCTTTTGCAACACGAGCAGAAATTTGCTCAACCACGTCAAAGTAGTTTCCTACATACTGTTCTATCTTTTTCGTAAATACATCCAAGTACAACACTCCGTCGGAAAATGCATTCAAAAATTCCGCATCATGGGAAATAACAATGCAGGTTTTATGATAGTTCTTCAAAAATTCTGTTAAATGCGAAATGCCCGCGGTATCCAAATTATTCGTAGGCTCATCGAGCAGCAGCAAATCGGGATCTTGGATTAATGCGGACGCCAACAGCAGACGAGCTTGCTGCCCGCCCGATAAATCTTTCATATATTTTTCTTTCGGTGCGTGGAAATTAACAATCTCGAGCACGTCGTCGATACGGCGATCCAAGTCATACACTATTTCAGAAAATCGCTTCTCGAAAAATTCCCGCACCGTTAACGAAAGCTCTTCCCGAGGAATTACCTGTGGGGCAGTTGCTATCGTAAGCCCCGGGGCGATATTTATCCGCCCCGATTCCGGTTTAAATTCGCCGCCAATAAGCCCAAAGATTGTACTTTTCCCTGCGCCGTTCTGCCCCATCAGTGTTACTTTCATTCCTTCGCGTACGGAAAAACTCACCTCATTTAAAATTTGCTTATTCGAACCAAATTCAAATGAAACCGAGTCAAAATTTATAATATGTTCACGTCGCGACATAAGGCAAAAGAATACCCTATATCATTGCCGCTGGCAACTTTCGTCATAAAAAAGCCCGCTGCAACATACATTGCAACGGGCAAAAAAGAACTATTTTCTCGGAAGAACAAACACAAACTGCTCATTAAGGTCCCAGGCGCAGTCGTAATAACCATGTTCAACCCGCAACCAACGACCGTCTTGATTGTGTCCAACACAGAAGGTGAATAGGCCATGACCACTCGAATCGCGAATACCTTCCATCATAGCGATGACGAGCCACTCGTTTTTCGGTTGATCCAGATACTGCAAGCGCAGTTGGGGGCCAACCTCGGCGGGACACAGCTCAAGACCAAGCTCCTTGGCGCGAGCGCAGATTTGGTGGTAACGTGTTATACGTTTAAAGCCGAGCTCCTTCACTGACATGACGACCAGATCGATTTCCTGCTCTTTAATCGCAGCAGTAAAAGCTTTATTAGCGAGCATATCGATCGCCCAGTCGCTAATGCGGAGACCACTGTTAATGATCGCCTTGCGAAAACCGTCAGCGGTTCCAAGGCCAATACCCAGCTTGATCTGTTTCCAAGCTTTAATCTCAGTGACTCTTAATGCTTCGAACTCCGCCGTTTCCGTTGGTGGACACAGAGCTGATCGTAACACATTCTGCAAAGCTTTTGGATTCTCGATCCAGCCTTGCATCACGTCGTCGGAAATGTCTTGGGGAAGATTCTGAGCAATAGCTGCCACGAATTTTCCTGTCTGCGAATGGTACGTAGTCATGGCGTTTTTTCCTCTCTGTAAGGGTTTCGCCATTCAAGTTCCTACCCGGAACTTTAGGGGGCCTAAACACACATGCGCTTAGGAAGAACGAACACGAGCCGTTGGTCCGGATCACAAATATCGTCAGGATCACCATAGTCAGCATGCAGATAACGACCGTAGTCGAGATTCTCGATATGAAAAACGACGGGAACATCACTCGAATCAAAAATTTGATTCATTGCGACATAAAGCAGTTCGCCTTCCGATTGATCCGAATACTGTAAATACAGCTGCGGACCAACTTCAGCGGGGCACAAACCCAAGCCCCGTTCCTTAGCACGCACATAAACCGTACGCAAATCCGTACTCTCCTCAAACCCAAGCTCTTGAGCCGACATGAGGACAAGATCAACTTCGAGTAGTTCGGCCGCTATCCTAAATTCCTGCGAGCGGAGCGCATCGATCGCCCCATTGCCCACACTGAGATTAGCAGCCTTGAATGCGCTGCAAAAATCGTCAGCGGTCGTAAGGCCCGTACCGAGCTTAATTGTTTTCCACACCGCAAACGCAAGGGTGGTACCCATGGAATCATTCCTCTCATATAGGTGTTTTCAAAAAACGGTCAGAATCAAGCACAACGAATCATTATACTCCCATTTAGAGTATAAGTCAAGTCTATTTAGTTGTCGCCGTCTTCTCCAATAACGTCGCTATCGAGGTCTTTTGCTGGCAGGTCGTATTTTCCAAGAAGCCTTCCGGTAAGCTGATCGAGCTCATCCTCACTCGATGCGCGGAATACTACTTCGAATACGTGCCTGTCTACTTCGTATCGAACAGAAGCGTTGAATCCGTATCGATCTTCAAGCACCGGACCGTACTTCAATGAAAGCGGATTCTTTTTTACTCTGTTAATCATTCGCTTCGGATCCTCCAAATTCATTGCTCGCTGAATTCTTCGCGCACGCACTTCCGCTTTGCGAACCGTAAGCCCTTCGTCAACTAAGTGATTGTAAAATCGAATCTGCTTTTCTTCATCAGGAATCATCAAGATTGCTTTTGCGTGGCCCATGGTAATTTTTCCTTCCACCATGCCGCGCTGAATTTCTGCAGGAAGCTGCAATACTCGAACAATGTTTGTAATTCCTACTCGACTCTTTCCCACGCGCTGGCCAATTTCTTCATGCGTTAATCCAAAATCTTT
>CAYPSL010000018.1:0-12251 GCA_964413615.1 uncultured Candidatus Saccharibacteria bacterium
AGAAAGTGGAGAGCGTAGTGATGGAACAGGCCTCTGGTAGCGGAGGAAGCTCGGCGCTTCTTTCTCGTTTGAAGGTATGGAGAGAGTTGGAGATCGGAGAATTTACAAAGGAGGACATTCTTCAGTTGTTCGAGCAGCGAGGGTTCATCGTCAGTGATCTCGCCCGGCGAACCATTGCGGATCCCGGCTTTTGTATGACGAATCATCGAAAAACTCTTTCCTTGTATCGCGCCACGTTGGCAGATCTCGGGTTTTCCGAAAACGCTGTCAAAATCGGCGAGGTTTGGGAAGCGATCTGCTCTTCAGGGTATGCGTTGTGTCCGCAAGATACGGCGCTCTACCTTCGCCTGAAATTGACCATCGAGCAGGAGAAAGTTCGGAGTAATCGCTGGATTGCAACGGAGCCTATTGTTGGGCGGAGGCGCGTGTCCGAGCTGCTTACTGTCGGTCGGAATAAATCGGGCAGCCAGTGGATTAACTCTCAGCAGGCAACGCTCGAAAATCGACTCACGTCGCTTTCCGAAGTTGTCTTCTGCGGAGCGCATTGATCGTTCGTTTTGTTCTTTTTGCCACACGGCGTATGTCGTGTGGCTTTTTTATGCAGAAAATGCCAAAACAGGCTACAATATACCCCATGCGGCTTAATCCTTTCCGATCTTCACGGAAGCAAAGCGCTTCTTGGCTTAAAAGGGAAACGAAGCTCGCCATTGTTGGCGTTCTTCTTATTGCCTTTTCCGTTATCGCTTTCTTGAGCTTTTTTTCTGCTGCGGGCCCATCTGGTAATGTGATTTTGTTTGTACTTCGTAGACTGTTCGGAATTCTTGGATACTTAGTGCCTTTTGGGCTTTTATACCTTGGGTGGAATCTGTTGCGTTCTCGTGAAGAGCCGATGCCTCGCATTCAGATTGTGGGTGTGCTTCTCGTCATTGCAGGAGCGCTTGGCATATTCCATGTAGTGGGGATTCCGCTGGAGGATGCGTATCAAACTGCGCTGGATGGGCGCGGTGGCGGATTGATTGGATTTTTCTTGTCGTTCCCGATGAGTCGAATGTTTTCCTCTATTGCCTCTTCTCTGATTTTTATAGCTGCATTTGTTGTTGGTGTGTTTCTTGCGTTTAATATTTCCCCTGCCGATGTAAAGGGATGGTTTTTGTCGCTTCTTCCTGCGCGCGGGGATGGTGATGAAGAGCAGGTTGAAGGAAGCGAGGATCAAGATTCGGATGCTGCACCGTCTTCGCTTCCGTTGTTTCGTGTAAGTAGAAAAGTTTCTTCTGCTCCCACTGTTGACCCTCAGCAATTAAAGCTAGAAGCAGATCAGCGAGCAAAAGAAGAAGAACAGAAAGAGCGTATTCGTGCACAGGTTCGTGCTGCGAATAAAAAGTATATCCCTCCATCGCTCGATATTCTTCATTCATCGGTAAGTAAGCCGGATAGCGGAAATATAGAGGCGAATAAGCAGAAAATTCAAAGCACGTTAGAAAAATTCGGCATTGCGGTAACGATGGGTAAAGTGAGCGTAGGCCCGACCGTTGCTCAGTATACGCTTCGTCCGGAAGAGGGTGTGAAGATTGTGCGCATTACTGCATTGCAAAATGATTTAGCGTTGGCGCTTGCCGCACATCCTATTCGTATTGAAGCGCCTATTCCTAATACAAATCTTGTGGGAATTGAAATACCGAATAAGGATGTATCGCTCGTGCGACTAAAGGACTTGCTCGCAGATAAGACGTTCCAAAAAGCGCCGTCTCCACTTGCGATTGTCCTCGGGAAAGACGTTGCCGGAGCTGCTCAAACAGGAACTATCGAGTCTATGCCCCACTTGTTGATTGCCGGTGCTACGGGATCTGGAAAATCCATTTTTATTAACACGCTTATTCTTTCGCTCTTGTATAGGAATTCTCCAGCGCTTGTGAGGATGATCTTGGTTGATCCAAAGCGGGTAGAATTGTCGCTGTATAACGGAATTCCTCATTTGCTTACCCCTGTAATCACAGAGCCGGAAAAAACGGTAAATGCATTAAAGTGGGCAGTAAAAGAAATGGATCGTCGGTATCGTTTATTGGCGGAGTCTGGATCCAGGAATTTACCTTCCTTTAATGCGAATAATCCAGACGAGGCCATGCCGCTGATTGTAATTGTGATTGATGAGTTGGCGGACCTTATGGCAACACATGCTCGCGATGTGGAGGGTATGATTGTTCGCTTGGCTCAGATGGCGCGTGCTATCGGTATCCACTTAGTGCTGGCAACCCAGCGCCCTTCTGTGAATGTTATTACGGGTCTCATTAAAGCAAACGTACCTGCTCGTATTGCCTTTAACGTGGCTTCTCAGATTGATTCTCGTACCATTCTTGATGCTGGAGGAGCAGAGAAGCTGCTCGGAAGCGGGGATATGTTGTTCTTGCCTGGAGATCGCGCAAAGCCTGTTCGTTTGCAAGGAGGGTTTATTTCCGATGAAGAAGTTCGCCAGGTGGTGCAGGACTTGAAAGATAAAAACCCGATGGATGCAGAATTTGATGATAGTATCGTTTCCCCTGTCCATGCGGGGAGCGGAGAGGCTGGCGATGCTGGGGATGATGTGCTGTTCGAGGAAGCAAAGCGCATTGTAATGGAATCGGGCAAGGCGAGCGCTTCATTGCTCCAGCGCAGGCTCCGAGTTGGGTACTCTCGCGCCGCGCGCTTGCTAGACATGCTAGAGGAATTTGGAGTAATTGGCGCACAGGAAGGCAACAAGCCCCGGGAAGTGTATGCGCAGGCAGAAGTGGAGGGGTATGGAGAGCCGGTTCTTTCACGGCATGAAATCGTAGAGGATGATCCGGAGCCGGTAGTAGGGGAGGAGACGGGAGAAGATGAAAAATGGTAGGCGTTCGTCCGGGAAAGGGAGGGCAACAAGAAGGGATTGGGGAGCGGCTCATAAAAGCACGCAATCGCCACAGGCTTTCTTTGGAGCAGGTCGCCGAGGAGCTTCGCATTCCTCGTAAGCAGCTCCAGGCTCTTGAGCAGGAGGATTATTCAGTGTTCTCCGCAGAGTTGTATGCGCGCGGCGCATATACGAAGTATGCAAAATATCTTGGTATTGATACGAGAGATTCTTCTCGTGCATTTTTACGTTCGCTCTCGCACGTTCGAGAGCGTATACCGCTCAAGCTTCATACCCCAGAAACTTTTTTTCAACGTTTAATTCACCCTCGAATTATTCTAGCGGCAGTTGGAGTGTTTGCGGTGCTTTTGGTAGGTTCCTATATAGCTTGGCAGGTTCAATCATTTTGGAGGCTTCCGGCACTTAAAATTACGGGCCCTGTTTCATCTGTTGTAGAGGGGAGCGATGTCACAATTGAGGGAATTGCCGAGCAGCAGGCTCAGGTAAAGATAAATGGGGAGCAGGTTCTTATGAAGGGGGATGCTCGGTTTTCTGAGCTTCTTGTGCTTCATAAAGGCATTAATCCCGTTCGGGTTGAGGTGGTTAACGCTGCGGGGCGGGTACGGATAAAGCAGCTATTCTTGCTCCGAGTATCATAATGGGAGTACGCTTATTGTATGCCTCAAGACACAACCAAAAGTAAAACAAAAGAGAAACAAACAGCTCAGGATGATCACGATATTGCAGTAGGTTCTGCGGTCGATATTATCAAGGAAAAGTTCGGAGATGGCGCGATTATGCGTTTGGGGGAAGTGAAGAAGGTAGCGATCGATGCAATTCCGACAGGATCTGTATCGCTTGATATTGCGCTTGGTATTGGAGGGGTGCCTCGCGGGCGAATTATAGAAGTGTACGGCCCGGAGTCTTCTGGAAAGTCTACTCTTGCGCTTCATATTACGTCTGAATGCCAAAAGAAGGGCGGAACTGTTGCATATATTGATGCGGAACATGCGCTCGATCCACAGTATGCAAAACGAATAGGGGTCGATGTAAATAATCTATTAATTAGCCAGCCGGATAATGGCGAACAGGCGCTCGATATTGTCGAAACGCTTGTAAAGTCTGCTGCGGTAGATTTGGTTGTCGTAGACTCGGTAGCCGCCCTTACTCCCCGTGCTGAAATTGAGGGGGAAATGGGGGATTCTCATATGGGGCTTCAGGCTCGACTTATGAGCCAGGCGCTTCGGAAATTAACGGGTATTGTTTCAAAAACAAACACGACAGTTATTTTTATTAATCAGATTCGCATGAAGATTGGCGTAGTGTTTGGAAACCCGGAAGAGACAACAGGGGGAAAGGCGTTGAAGTTTTACTCTTCTGTTCGTCTTGAAATTCGTCGTCGTGCACAGATTAAGATGGGAGAAAAGATTATCGGAAGCCGTGCCTATGTGAAGGTGGTGAAAAATAAAGTAGCTCCTCCATTTCGAGTTGCGGAATTCGACATCATGTATAACGAAGGAATTAGCTACGAGGGTGATTTGGTTGATAAGGGTATTGAATATAAGCTTATTCAAAAAGCTGGCAGCTGGCTTTCTATGGGGGAAGAAAAGATTGGCCAGGGCAGAGAAGCTTCGAAGACCTACCTTCGCCAAAATCCAAAGATTGCAAAAGAGCTAGAAAAGGCTATTTGGGAAGCGGTAGAACGAGAAGACGCTACTCCTAACTAGTGTTGCTGTACGTATGACGAATCAGTCTATTATTTCCTCTGCGCTTCTTATTGCGGCTGCAGTGGGTATTTCATATTTTCTCTTCACTAAAAAACCTATGGAACAATCAGTTCAATCAAGCGGCCAAGCAGATATTGTCCTTAAGACAAATAAAGGCGATATTGGGATCGATTTATATACAGAGCAAATGCCAATTACTACAGGCAACTTTCTAAAGCTTGCGCAGGAAGGGTATTACACCGGCACGAAATTCCATCGAGTTATTTCTGGATTTATGATCCAGGGGGGAGACTCCAACTCAAAAGGAGATGATTCTTCGATATATGGAACGGGTGGGCCTGGGTATACGATTCAAGATGAATTTGTAGCAGGGCTTTCGAATGTTCGAGGAACAATCTCTATGGCAAACACGGGCGCGCCTAATTCTGGGGGCAGTCAGTTTTTCATTAATCTTACCGATAATACTGGGCTCGATTTTGATAAGCCGCCCCTTACAAGTCGGCACCCGGTATTCGGGGCAGTAGTATCTGGGATGGATGTGGTGGATGCTATTGCCGGAGTTGAAACTGGGCAAAACGATATCCCTACTACCCCAATTGTTATTGAGTCAGTAGAAATTCGTTAGGCTGCGCGCCGTATAAGCTCGAAGATGGCGTCCCTGCTATCGTCTGTTGCTATCTTATTGCGCTGCGTGTGCCCGCATGATGAGCATTTGTGAATAAGGTCGAGTGTATCTGGATTACTTCCCTCTACTGCAATTGCTGGCATTATTCCCATGCAGGTTGATGTTCTATCGCCGGGAATCTGGTTGTCTACATGCTTTGAGGCAAGGCATGCGGTGCAATGGTTCCTGCATGTGCTCTTTGCAGGTGGCACAACAGCACTACAGGCTTCACATGTGAAGCCTGTATTTCGTACGATAAAATTTTTCCTATCCTGACTCACGTATGTGGAGCCTATTGCCCTCGGTATCGGAGCACGCCCATATCGCGGCCGCGCTTAATTTCTCGAGCAACTACTCGCTGGTGTTTTGCGCAAGCGCCAGTTTTTCGGCGAGGCAAAATCTTGTTTTGTCCGCTCATGAACTTTCGGAGCATTTCCGTATCTTGCATCGGAATCTCCTGAAGCTTTTCTGCGCACAGTATGCATTCGGTAGGGTATTTTCGCTGTTGTTTTTGCATCATAGGTGATTAAAATGGGATATCTTCAATTCGAATTTCTTCATCTGAAATATTGGATGGAGCTGCTATTTCTTGCTCTGGTCCGGCGTTTCTGCTTGGCGCCTGGGAAGGAGTAAATGACGTAGCAGTTCCGGTTGTCATCTTTGTTGCGTTATCTCCCTTGTTGCCGAGCATAATCATATTTTCTGCTACCACTTCTGTTCGGTATCGTTTCTGCCCGGATGCTTTATCGTCCCAGCTTTGCGTTTGTAAGTATCCTTCTACGTATACTTGCCGGCCTTTTCCGAGGTATTGGGCTGCAATCTCTGCCAACCTTCGCCACGCTACTACGTTGTGGTATTCAGTTTTTTCTTGCTGTGCTCCTTGCTGGTCTTTCCACACTCGGCTTGTTGCGATAGAAAAGCTGGTAATCGCTGTGCCTTGCGGAGTTGTTCGGGCTTCTGGGTCGCGGGTAAGGCGGCCGATGAGCATTACTTTATTTAAATCCATATGAGTTACTTTACTTCCTCCGTTAATGCTTCCTCAATGCCTTTTTCTACGTCCTGCATAGTTACTTCTTTTGCTGGCACTGCTGCACTTGCTGCTTCCGGAGCTTTTTTGTGCATTGGTTTTCCGCCTTTGTCGCGTCCTGATTTCTTCGCATGCTTTTCGAGAAGTTCTTGGCTCATGCGAGTTCGTTCTGGTGTTGCGAGGATTGTAAATCGCATAACTCCAGCCGATCGCTTTAAAAAATCCTTTGCTTCTGCGATTTTATCGGTTGGGAGCTCTATATTGATAACTCGAAGAAATGCAGTGCTTTTGCGTGCGATTTCGTATGCGAGTTTTTTGCGGAGCGTAGGGGAGGAAGATACTACGGATCCAGAGAGTTTTACGACGAGGTCGTCTACAGACGATTCAAGCGCGCCACGGTCCTCTTCGCTGAGGGTAGGGTCGATCAAATAGGTGATTTCGTACTGGTTTTGTTTCATACAACTAGTGTAGGGGAAAGCTCGAAAATCGTCAACCTATAGGCCAAACACCCCCTTATACGCTAAATTTGAACAGGAAAATGTCCCCATCTTTGACAATATACGTCTTTCCTTCGTCCCGGACCTTGCCGGCAGCACGGGCTGCGGCATAGCTTCCAAGGGTTGTAAGGTCTTCGTAGGAGACGGTTTCTGCCCGAATAAAGCCGCGCTCCATGTCGGAATGGATTTTTCCAGCTGCTTGGGGGGCGCTACTACCCTTTGTAACGGTCCAGGCGCGGGTCTCCTGCTTCCCGGTAGTTAAGAAGGTGATAAGCCCTAAGCATTCGTATCCTGCCCGTATGAGGCGGTCCAAGCCCGTTTCCGTAAGGCCGTATTCCGATAAGAAGATTTCCCGCTCGTCTTCTGGCAGCTGAATGATTTCCTGTTCAATTTTTACCGATAGGGCAAGTACAGGCACCTTTGTTTCGTCTGATAGCGTAAGCTCTTGGGGTGGGTTTTTTAGCTGCTCTTCTGAAACATTCGCAACGTACATCATGGGCTTTATGGTAAGCAGCGCAATTCCTTGTATTAATTCTTGTTCCTTTTCAGTAAGTTCTGTATTTCTTGCTGGGCTTCCTTGTGATAGTTGCTGTTCGATTTTCTGGAGCACTCCAAGCTGCGTGGCTGCAGTTTTTCCTTCGGGGCTGGATGCCTTCGCAGTTTTTTCTGCGTTCTGAATTAATTTTTGTATAATCGCAAGGTCTGCAAGCGCAAGCTCGGTATTAATAGTATCTGCGTCTCCGGAAGGGTTTACTGCGTTATGCACATGGATTACATCCGCATCTTCAAAAAATCGTACTACGTGGACAATCGCATCTACTTCTCGTACGTGGGATAAGAATTTATTTCCTAACCCTTCTCCGGCATGAGCATTTTTCACTAAGCCTGCAATGTCTACGAATTCAATAGTAGTGGGAACTATTTTTTCTGATTCGGATAGTTTGGCGAGCACGTCCAGGCGCGGGTCCGGCACAGGCACTACCCCTACGTTCGGTTCAATAGTTGTGAACGGTACGTTTCGTGCAGCCGCAGCTTGTTTTGTGAGTGCATTAAAAAGCGTGGATTTTCCCACGTTCGGCAAGCCAACGATACCAATCTTGAGTGACATGAACGTACTGTACGGAAATGCGGGGGATTAGTCAAAAGGTTTGCCTTCATCCAGTACTGCTGCGTATTCGGGGTATACTTATCGCATGGCCTATATAAAATCCTTCTTTATTATAAGTGCAGTTGTTTTGCTTGGCGGTACGGGGCTTTCCGCCCATGCGGCATTCCCTCCGGGGTTTGTTGCTGATCCGGCATACTACCCTTCAACTCTCAATCCAAACTTTCTTCCGAACGGCACACTCGTAAAAACTGCAAAAAATCCTACAATATACTATCTAAAAGATGGAACGCGGAGCATGGTACTTCCTCGCATTATCGAGCTGTGGTTGAAAGAAGCGCACTATTTGAAACCTGATTTGATTACTACAATTTCCGATGCCGACATGGCGCGGTACAAAGTTGTGAAATCGGTAAATCCTTTGTATGTAGGAAAAATATTGCAGGCTCCTGATGGTAAGCAGTATTACATCGATGATAAGTTGCGTCGCAGGCCAATATCATCTGCCGTCCGAAAGGCGCTTTTGTACCCTTCTCGTAACGTGTACCCAACGTCGGCAGCTCATATAGGTGAATTTGCATTGGGCGGAGCAATTACAAAAACAGATACGCACCCGGGCGGAACGGTTATGTATCGCGGGGCATATCACGGAGGTACGATTTGGCGTATTGAGGAAAATTCAAAAGGTCAGCTTACCAAGCGGCTTTACTTGCAAGATTATTTATATGAAGCAGAAGGGTATCCATGGTCAGGTCAGATTGTCCCGGTAAGCGAGGCGGAGCTTGCAAAGTATCCTCGTGGGCCGCACATCGAGCGTTATGTAGATGGGTGGGTTGTTGGACTCAATGGAAAAGCGTATGTAGTGCAGAAAGGAACGCTTCGCCATATTGCCACTCCGCAATTATTCGCAGCAATGGGGTACAAAGATAAATATATTTTGAAGGTATTTCCGGAATTTTTGAAAAAGTATCCGATTGGTACTCCGATCGCAGCGTTTAAAACAATAAAAGCGCCCGCTGCATCGGCACCGACTCCAAAGCCCGCAGCTGCGGCTGCATCTTCTCCGGCTTCAATAACTTCAGGAAAATATCCAGAACTTCGCCCAGCAGCTCGTGCCTTAATCGGACAGATTAATGATCTGTTCCTGCCGATTTATGATCGCGATCCTTCTGCTGCAGAAAATGTATTTTGGACGGATTTTGTATATAAGGGAGAAGTTGGCACAAAGGAAGCGTTGGTAGCTGCAATGCAAAAGGCGAAATCAACAGGCAAGCGCCCTGCTATTACTTCCCGCACGGCAGCGCTTTCTAAGGAAGCACTCAAGAGTAAATGGTTCTCGTACCTCTTTTACTTTGTATGGCATACGGAGCCGACTGAAGCTGCAAAGGCCTACTGGTACGGAAGGATTGATAAAGGCGATTGGACTACGATAGAAGGCCTCGGCGGTACTATGCGATACATTCAGGAAACAACAGGCAAGACTCATAAATAAGTGATAATATTATTTCTATGAACCACTCAACATTTTTATTAGCAGTTGTTATTGCCGGATGCTTGTATGTATTCGGCCAGTATGTAAGCAGCGACCCTGTGCGCAATGCTGATCGGCATCTTACCGTGCAGGCAGTAGGCACTTCAAAAAGTGCTCCGAATATCGGACATGTAACGCTGGGCGTGCAGGTACAGGCAAGGCCTACTGCGCAAGAAGCAACCGATACGCTCGGATCACAAAGCAATGCAGTGATCGCAGCAGTTAAGGCGCTCGGGATTGCAGATGAAGATATAAAAACACAGAACGTTTCTGTGCAGCCGGCGTATAACTATAACGAAGGTAAGCAAACGCTTCGCGGATACGAGGCTTCTCAGCAAATAGAAGTTACTATTCGTAAAACGGATCAATCTGGCGATATTATTGCGCGCGCAACAGAAGCTGGCGCAAACCAAGTAGGCGGCGTTTCATTTGAAAACGAAGATACTGCAGCGCAAACGCTTGCAGCAGAAAAGGATGCAATTGATAAAGCAAAGAAGAAAGCAGAAGAAATCGCTTCCGGCCTCGGGGCTCGCCTTGGCAAGGTGAAAAATTATAGCGCTTCTCAATCCTATCCAGGACCAATGGCATACGCACAAGAGATGAAAGTGGGAATGGGTGGAGATGTGGCAAATGTTCCGCAGATTCCAGTAGGAACAAATGAAGTTACCGCAAGCGTAACTATCACATACGAACTTCGATAAAGGGTAAAACTAGAAAAGAAAAAGCCCCGGGCAAAAGCTCGGGGATTTTATTGTGTGGGTGTAATTATTTTGTAGTACGCTGCTTTCGGAAGAAGTTTATTGCAAGGGCGATGATGATTCCTGCTACGAAGAATTTTGCTGAGAGTAGCAAGATAAAAATATCTAGTTCTATGTAAATATCAAGTATTGTTAATGGTAATATTGATCCTGTGATCCATATCCACTTCTTGCCCTCGCCCCATAAAGTAAAGATGATTGGTGATAGGAAATAATATATGAAGGGAAAGCTATTAACAAAATTAGCAATTTCGCTTGGAACCCCCCACCATCCATTGCCAGGAAAAAGGTAGTTGCTAATTGTTTCTCCGAAGGTGATCGCTATTACTATGGATGCTAACAGAAGAATAAAAGCTGAGAAGGCATTGTTTTTCATGAGTTAGTTGTTTGTATAAATATAATTTAAATCTTTCTTAAATAGGTCGTATGCTTGTTGATTTATTGTTCCTTTTGCAAGGAGGGAGTCGAGCTCTTTCTCTAGTAGTTTAACAAGAATTTTATCTATTTTCTTCTCCGCTTTTGGAGTTCCTTTGTTTTCCAGCTTGATAATTGATTGGGCTTTCTTTAGTAGGGCATCTTTTGTTTTAGCGTCTTTTATCCAGCCCAGTGAGTGTGCTCCATTTATATCCGAGATATACATATCAACCGTAACCTTTCGCTCAGTGGTGTTGTTGGTTGGGTTTTGAGTATCTAGCTTTGAAGAAATATCGGTAATTTGATTGGTGGCGGTAGTGCCAGAAGTTTCTGTTGTAACTAGGGCAGTGTCGGTGATATACGTAGTTTCAAAACTATATGCGCCATTTCCGGTTCCTTTTAATTGCACTTTGTATTCCCCTGGGAGTGGGTCGGGAATTGTTACATATTCGTCATCTGTTGTAAACCCAGAGTAAAATGCGCCGGGAATTTCATTTATTTCTTGATTTGTAGCAAAGTTTTTCCCGATCTTTTTTCCATTTGGTGCGATGACAACAAAGTCTGCTGGGGAGAATATTTTTGCGATAAGCATTCTTGGTGGGATGGATTTTTTAAGGGGGTTGTTTGGATTACCGCCATGAATTTCTGCATAGATTTCTTCCTCCGCCTCGGTTGGTAGATATTCATGACTAGAATTATTAATTTCCATATCCATTGCATTTCCGAATTTGGAGCTAGCTTCGGGCACTGTTCCGTCTCCTGTCCCTAATTCTAATCCTTGGTCGCTGGAACTATCATGGAAGTTTTGAGGATATCCATGTTGCCATAACGGTAATCTGTTCTCGTTTGTTATTCGGATTCTTGAAATGGTGCCTGATCCATTTTTCCCGACCATGTTAGTAATATCTATTCCTGACGCGAGAAGGGTATGTAAGCCAGCGTTGAGGTTTTCCAGAAAGGTATTTCTTGGGTAGCCGGTGGGGTAGGGCAACATTTGAGACGTTGACGCGCTTTTTAGGTAGTTGTAGGTAGGAAGCAGCTGCTCTACAGAAGCAACAGGCCAGCCTTTTATGTAATTAAATACTGCGTTAGTGCCCGTATATCCATGCGCCTTCGCTTCTTTTTTATAGTGAGATGTAATGTAGTTATTTACAGCCCCTTTTCCAAACTCTCCAGCCTCCCACGTTAAATAGCTTTTTGGCGCACCTTTATGGGGCGTTCCAAGGAAAACTAATTGATCAATATCTTGATCGTATTCACTGGATTGCGCATAAGCTCTTGTTACAAGCCCTCCCATGGAATGAGCTACAATGTCTACTTTATTGCATCCGCATAAGAGTTTGATGGAATCTATTCTTTGTTTTAAAAGGCCGGCTGTGAACTCATTTGAATTTCTCCAGTCATACGCAAATGGAAAGAGGTTTACTCCTTCGGTATATCCATTTCCTTTTAATGTTTCAATTAAATTGTCGTATACGTGAAATACGGGATCAATAACCCATGTTCCGTTTTTATTTGCGCGTCCTAAAATTCCGGGGACAATAATAACAGGATCGATTGTTTGAGTAGCGTTTTCTTTAATTTTTATTGGTGTAAACGCCATTGAGAATTGATGCGAAGGGTCTCCGGATGGCATGAGGTTTGCGATCGATATCCAATCCGTGGCTT
>CAYPSL010000019.1:0-12214 GCA_964413615.1 uncultured Candidatus Saccharibacteria bacterium
TTGAAAGTAAGTGGAATGCCTGGAATACAAATCCTATTTTCCCATTTCGGGCGCCCGCAAGCTCTTCATCTGAAAGGGTTGCAGTATTTAGCTCGTCAAAAAAATAGGAACCGCTCGTGGGCCTATCGAGTAGCCCAAGGATATGCAGGAGCGTTGATTTGCCCGAACCGGAAGGTCCCATAATAGAAATAAATTCCCCTTCTTCTATTGTTAAGGAAACGCCATGAAGTACGGGGGTTGCAGCATCGCCCTCGCCGTATGTTCTTGTAATATTGTCTATGACGATAAGCGCCATGAGTCCTTAGGGGGTTGCAAGCGTGTCGCCCTCGTTAATGCCGGAAACTATTTCCACCAATCCGTCTGATCCGGCAAGGCCGGTTGTGATTTCTACTTCTTCAAATACCTCTTCTCCTGTTTGTTTACGCACAAATTGCTTTTCATCCTTCCTGATAATTGCGCGTCTTGGTATTGCAAGTACGTTGTCCTTTTTTGCAGCATGAACGGTAATATTCGCAGTAAGTCCTGATCGAAGCAGTGTGTCTGTGGTGCTTGGTACGAGTGTAACGAGGAATGTTGGAACACCTTCAATATCAATAGCTGCCGGAGCGATAGATGTAATACGTGCTGCAATTTCCGCAGTGCTTGGCAATGCGTCAAAGGTAACAGATGCTTCCATATCTTGAGCAAGTACGAATGCATCCGTTTCTGGTACGTTTGATGTTAGTTCTAGAGAATCTAATGTTTCTACGGTGACGACTGCCGCCCCTGCTGTTGCAAGCTCTCCTACTTCAAGATTTTTTGCAGTTACAACGCCCGCAAATGGCGCGCGCATAATACTTTTTGCTGCCTTTACTTGCGCAAGGCGCTTTAAGGCTTCAAGTGAAGATAGTGAGCTATCTCCCGGGGCTGCTTGAATGGCGCTTGTATACTGGCTATATGCAATATCGGCAGATTTCTTTGCTGCGGCGTTTGATTTTGTCGTAGTTGTAATTGTAGTCGCAAGTGCTGCTTTTGCGGCATTGTATGCTGCTTCGTTGGCAAGAACGGTAGACTGAGTAGCAAGTGTTACGGAGGCGTCATCGCCAGATTCTGCTGCTTTTTTCGTAAATACTGCTTTTGATTGGTCGAGCGCCTTCTTTGCGTCGCGAACAGCTTGGCGTTTTTGCTCAAGCGTCTTTGCATTTTCTGTTGTGGTATATTTTGCATCTTCGCTGGCCTTTTGCCAGGAAAGATATTCTGCAGATGTTGTGCTCGCTGCGTCAGCATGCGCCTTTGCTACCTCTAATTCCACGCTTTGTGGATCAAGTAAGGCAAGAATCTCGCCTTTTTGCACGGTATCGCCTACTTCTACTGAAATATTCTTTACGATTCCTGAAAGCTCAAATGAAAGCCCTGCCGATTGTTTTGCCGTAACTTTTCCCGTAAAGGCAACATCTTTTGTAACGGTTTGTTTGGTTGCTTGAACGGTTTTTGTTGGCTTTGCCGCAGCCCCTGCCCATAAACGCCAGCCTAAAAATCCTGCGATAGAGAGGAAAAGGAGTACTCCAATAGTGATTTTGATCCAACGTTTCATATAGGCACTATCATAGCACGATAGGCATGCTTTCGTCAGATACATTAGCTTTTCTGCGAAATATC
This sequence comes from uncultured Candidatus Saccharibacteria bacterium, assembly GCA_964413615.1. Taxonomy (GTDB): domain Bacteria; phylum Patescibacteriota; class Andersenbacteria; order UBA10190; family UBA10190; genus HO2-45-11b. The sequence continues at coordinate 1,639 of CAYPSL010000019.1, forward strand.
CGTATAATCCTAAGATATGTCAATATCTGTTGAAATAACTGAAGACCTCGCGGGCCAGCGGCTCGATGTGCTATGCACGGTCCATATGGCCGGGCATTCTCGTTCGGCAGTTCAAAAGGCTATTAAAGAGGAAAAAGTACTCGTAAACGGTTCTCCTATAAAATCGAGCTATGTCGTGCGTTTGGGCGATCTTGTAACAATACATATGAAAGAAGCAGAAGCTCCGCTTCCTCCGGCAGAGGGAGCTCCTGCGCTCTCTATTCCTATTTTGTATGAAGATCGGGATGTGGTGGTTATTAATAAGCCGGCAGGAATTGCCGTGCATGCAGGGGTTGGGATTGTGGCAGGTACGATTGCGGACTGGTTTCATGCAAGATACCCAGCAGCTCATGGCGTAGGAGAAAATGAGGGCCGCCCAGGGATTGTTCATCGGCTCGATAAAGATACGAGCGGGGCAATGATTTTGGCAAAGAACGAAACGGCGTTTATTCACTTAAAGAAACAGTTTAAGCTCCGCAGGGTTCGAAAAGAGTATTTGGCGCTCGTATTTGGTGTTCCGGGCGGCAAAGATGGAAGGATTACCAGGCCAATTATGCGTTCACGAAAAAATCCTATGCGCAGAGCAGTTGATGATGCGGGTAAAGAGGCTGCAACAGAATGGATGATGGAAAAAAAGTTCGGCACTTCGTATGCCCTACTGCGGGTAATGCCATTTACGGGGCGCATGCACCAAATCCGCGTGCACTTACATTTTTTGGGGTACCCCATTGTAGGCGACCAGCTCTATACGTTTAAGCGCAAAAAGCAGCCACAGGGTGCTCATCGCCAAATGCTTCACGCAGAAAAACTCATTGTTTTGCTTCCAAATGAAAAGCATAAGATATTTACTGCTCCTCTCGCAGATGATTTTCAGGCGGTACTCGATGGGATTAATGCTTCTCGCAAATGAGTTTGGAGTTATACGCAGAATTTGAATTAAATGGATTTGAGCGCGTAGAGCGTGACGACCGGCTCCTCGATGTATTTCCGAGCGAGGATCGCGAAAAAGGAATCGAGTTATGGGATAAGTGGAATGACGACACGGTTGAAATAATCCGCTTTCATGCAGTATTGGGGCGTAAAGGAGTTACGCGTCATACAATTTCTCGAAATATTCTCGAACAAGCTCTGCGTACATCTCGTACTCTTGAGCTTTCATAAAAAGTGCCCGGGGTGGGACTCGAACCCACAAGCCATTGCTGGCAAAGGATTTTAAGTCCTTCGCGTATACCATTCCGCCACCCGGGCATATATTAGTATTCAATTGTCAGAGGCCATGGCCGGAATCGAACCGGCGTATAAAGGATTTGCAGTCCCATGCCTTACCACTTGGCGACATGGCCGTATACATATAAATACCAAACAAACGCCCGCTTGCATAGCGGGCGATACTGTTATTCTTTTGGTTCTTCTGGGGTTTCTTCTGCTTTTTCAGCTTCTTTCTGTGCCTTTCGTTCTTCTTCGAGTGCCTTCTCTTCTGCTCGCTTTGTAGCTTCTTCGGCAAGGCGCTTTTTGTCATTTTCTTCTTGTACGTGGCGCTGCATAGAAAGTTCGTCTTCTTTTACTCGTCGGCGGCCTTCCTTTCGGAGGTAGTATAGTTTTGATTTTCGCACCTTCTGGCGCTTCACGATTTCGATGTTGGTAATAAGTGGGCTGTACAGTGGGAATACACGTTCAACAGCAAATTTGCCAGTTTCTCGGCGAACGGTAAAAGACTTCGATGGGCCGCTTCCGTGGAGAGCAATAACAGTACCTTCAAATGCCTGGATTCGAGACTTGTCGCCTTCTACTACTTTTGTTCCAACCCGAACAATGTCGCCAGCGCGGAGGACTGGGCGGTCAATGCCTTCAATCTGCTTCATTTCAAATTCACGTAATAGGTCCATAGATATGTACAGGTAATTCTACGGAGCCTGCCGGAAAAGTCAAATTCTATTGGGTTATCTTGGCTATACGGACTCGTTCTCGCGCAGGGCTTAAGAGATTGCCAGTGAACACCTAAAGTGTTTCCTCTATACCAAAACCACCCTGCTGTATGCAGGGTGGTTTGCGGAGTGAAGCCCTTTTTACAGTACTTCTACTCGAACTCTTCCAAGTCCGCCGTTCATTCCAATGGCTTGCTTTGTACCAATGGTAAGGTCGGCTACACGATTACCATACTTGTCTTTATAGAATCCACCTGTGTCCGTAATTCGAACAACGACAGATTTTCCATTTGCAAGGTTTGTAACCTTTGCTTGGTATCCAACAAGGTGTTTCTTGTCGGCACCGATGGCCATCGTAAGGGCGTTGTCATCAAGGACCTGGCCATTTGCCATTACGAAGAGTGGGTTACATCCAAGACATCCGGCCTTGCTGTAGTAGCTGGCAATACCTTCCATTACTACAGGGGCGCCGTCGTATGGGCGAGGGACCAGTAATCTGCTTGCAGGCTTTGTTGTCTTTGCGCTCACGGTTGTTACCGGAGAAGCAACTGCAACTACAGTACTGGATAAGAATGAGTGAGAAGTTTCTTGGGTTTGGGGAATAAATTTCTCAGGGGTAATTTCAGGAGGGAGTTCAAACGCAAAAGCCTGAGACGGTACTGAAATGGCAGTGATAACCAAGATCGGAAGTATTCGGGCTGCAATATAGCTAATGGTGTTTGTGAGGTGTTTGTGTCTCTGGATTGCGTTTGCACGCATAGGCGAGAGACTTAAGAGATAACCCCGAAAAAGCTTTGCTTTTGGCTTGGGCTTTTCACGGGATTGGCCAAAATGAGGCCAACAAAAAAGCCTGATAGAATGAGATCTATCAGGCGAAACATGCCACTATAGCATATCCACGTAAAAAGTCAAGTACTATTTAGTGGATTTCGTCAATATGGCATAAAAATGGCTAAATAAAGGCAAAATATTCGCATTAAAAGAAAAAACGACCCCTTGGGAGAAGTCGTTGTGAAAAAAGCGTGCTGGTAGGTTTAGTCTTTCCTGGGACCCTTTTCGGCGGGTGTATCGCCTTAATTATGATCGCAGGAGGGTTCGGTTCAATGGGTTCGTACGTACCCAAGAGAGCCTACTTAGGGTAGTTTACTGTCCTATACCCTCTCAACCCTGCAAAGAAAGATTCTTCGCAGTTTAGACTGGTCCCTTATTAAGGGGAATCGAGGTTTCTTTCTTCCTAACAGCGCGTTTTTTGTAATGAGCAAGCCGTATCTGTACCTACTTAGAATATACGTTAATCTCTTTTAGGTTGCAATTGGGCTAGCGGGTTGATTATTGACAATAAAGCACCCTTGCCCCAAGCTCCTAAGCAGAATTGTTCTTTTGCCACAACTATAGTATCCGAAAGGTTATTGCCAATGCAGACTACAAACGACGTTTTACAAGAAGTTTTTGGTGGAAGATTGAATGTAAGTATCGAAGGGCTTGGCGATTTTAATATTGTTGCCGGGCCCAGAGACACGCTATCTCTATCCGTTGGTACGGTGGAATGTATGCTTACGGGCAAAGCGGTGTTTCAGTCAGCTCATCCTAACGATAATCGATATGAAGTAATTTCATTCGATCGTGCGCGTGGGGAGATCGCTGTTCGAAAAAAGCAGTAACCGCGTCCCATGGTGCTCAAGTGCCGTATGGATACCCATACGGCTTTTTTATTCATAGAATTGAAGCAATGTGTTAGTTGGAGCGGGTAAGGGGAGTCGAACCCCTGTTTCCTGATTGGCAACCAGGTGTAATAGCCACTATACGATACCCGCCTGGTGCCGCGGGACAGAATTGAACTGTCGACGCCAGCCTCTTCAGGGCTGCGCTCTACCACTGAGCTACCGCGGCGCTGTGGGCGATGAGGGATTCGAACCCCCGACCTTTTCGGTGTAAACGAACTGCTCTACCACTGAGCTAATCGCCCTATATATTCGGGTAAAACCCGGGTGCTCAGAACAGGACTTGAACCTGCACGGGATTGCTCCCACAGCCACCTCAAGGCTGCGCGTATACCAATTCCGCCATCTGAGCGTATAGCAACAATAAAGTTTTTTTCGCTTTAGAGCAAGTGCTGTTGGTTTTCTTGGGATTTTTTAGAATGCTCGCTCGCCCCTTGGTCTATAAGGGCAATAATTTTGGGAATTTTTTGGAAGTCTGCAAACAGCGTGGGCCGCAAATTTCCTGAATACAGCGCTGCAGCTGGGTGGTAGAGGGGCACAATAACCCTTCCGTTTTTCCGCTTTGGCTCACCATGAATTTTTGATATAGAAAATCCAGACCCTAAAACGAAATCCATGGAAAATCTTCCAAGGGTAATAATGATTTTGGGGTCAATAATTTCAATTTGTTTTGCGAGCCAAGGCGCATATATGGCAATTTCTTCAGGTAAAGGGTCTCGATTCCCCGGCGGGCGATGTTTAATGACGTTCGCAATAAAAATATCTTCCCTATTCATGTTAATGGTCGCAAGCAGCTCGTTTAACAATTTTCCCGCAGCGCCCACAAACGGTACCCCTAGCTCATCTTCTTTTTGGCCGGGCGCTTCTCCGATGAAGAGAATATCGGCATCAGGATTACCATCCCCAGGCACTGCCTGTTTCGTTCCCTCGTGCAGTGTGGAATGAGCAATAACGTAAGGCAATTGTTCTTCGGTTAGAGCTTGTAGCGCTTGAGCTTTTTCTTCTCGTGTCATGCGCGATGTTTTTTTAAGAACTCAATATCTTGTGCGATGTATTCATCGTGTTTTGTTTCTAAAATGAAGTTCACCTGTTGAAAATCTGGATGCTGCAGCACTGCTTTTAGGCCGGTTGCTCCGATTTCGCCCATTCCCATATGTTCATGGAGATCGCGATGGCTTCCAAGTTCTTTTTTGGAATCGTTCATATGTACAAGCTTAAGATGTTCTATGCCTATGATTGATCGAAACTGTTTCATCGTCTCTTCGAGTGCCTCTGGTGTACGAATATCGTATCCCGATGCGAACATGTGGCAGGTATCAAGGCACACGTGGACGTCTTTCCTATTAAGTCCCTCAAGGAGCGTAGCTATTTCTTCAAAAGAATCGCCTAACACCGCACCTGCGCCGGCAGATATTTCAAGAAGGAGGGTAGTTGTAAGCTCTTCGTCTGTTTCGTATATCTTTTTTAGGCCTTCTATTGCTTGAGCAATAGCTTCAGGCGGAACAGCGCTATCTTTATTCTCAACGTGATCTTTTGCGCTTCCTAAATGAGTAACCACATACTTTACCCCCAGTTGTGTGCCGCGCAGGAGTTCTTCTCGAACTGCATTAATAGATCCATGATAGATTTTATTATTTTTTGAGGCGAAATTAATGTAGTACGGAGTATGAATACTGCTTTCCATGCCATATTCTTCGCTCCGTGTTCGAAATAGTTCTGCCTGTTCATCCGTAATAGGCGCGGCTCCTCCGCCCCTTGGGCTGCGCGAAAAGAATTGGAAGCATTCAGCACCCATTGCTTTTGCGTTTTCTGGGGCATTTCCCATTCCGCCTGCCGCCGATACGTGGAGGCCTACTTGCTGCGTGTGTGCGCTCATATGCCTGCAGTATATCGTATATTAGCGTGCAAGCGCGTCCGCTCGAGTTTCGCGAATCACATTTACGCGAACATCTCCTGGATAGGTTAGTTCTTGCTCGATTTGTTTTGCAATCTGTTGCGCCAAAGTAATTGCAGCTAAGTCGTCTACTTCATGCGGTTCTACGAATACGCGAATCTCTCTGCCTGCATAAATAGCGTATGCTTTTTTTACTCCTGTATAGCTGGTGGCGATTTGCTCTAAATCTTCCATTCGCTTCACGTATTCCCCTACATTTTCTTTGCGCGCCCCTGGGCGTGCTGCAGAAATTGCATCGGAAACCTGCACAATGATCGCTTCACGAGTATCGAATGGATAATCTTCATGGTGGGCAGCAGCAGCTTTAATAATTGCTTCGCTGATTCCGAATTTTCGCATGATTTTTTCTCCAATTTCTACGTGGTTTCCTTCAACTTCATGGTCAATGGCTTTGCCGATATCGTGCAAAAGAGTAGCTTTTTTTGCGATATTTACATCAGCCCCCAGCTCTTCTGCCAGCATGATTGCAATTCGGGCAGCTTCCCAGCTGTGCTTTAAGATATTCTGCCTATAGCTGGTTCGGTATTTCATGCGGCCTACGAGCTGCACGAGCTGCGGAGGAAAGTCTACAATGCCTAGGTCATACACAACGGATTCTCCCGCCTCGCGGATATCGTCATTGATTTTCTTTTTTGCTTCTTCAATTGCTTCTTCAATTCGCCCAGGATGCACTCGTCCATCTTTCATGAGAGCCTCTAGGGCCTTCTTGGCAACTTGTCTTCGTACAGGAGAAAAACCAGACACCATAATAGAATTTGGCGTTTCATCGATAACGATTTCACACCCAGTTAATCGCTCTAAGTGCTGGATGTTTCTTCCCTCTTTTCCGATAATGCGGCCAATCATTGATTCGTCCGGTACGTCTACGTACGACGTAGAGTTTTCTGCAATATGGGAAGAGGCATACCGCTGAATAACAGTAGAAAGAATATTCCGAGCTTTTTCTTCTAGCTCGTGCTCCCCTTCTTGTTCGATTTTTCTTACACGTCGAACAATCTCTTCTTTTGTGCGGTCTTCAGCTTGCTGGAGCATGCGCGCCTCTGCCTGCTGAGCTGTGAGCCCGGAAATTTCAGTGAGGTGCTTCTGCTCTTCTTCTAAGAGTGCCTGGAGCTTCTTTTTTTCTGTTTCTAAAAACTCTTTTTCCTTAGCAAGATCCTGCTCCTTTGTCTCAAGGGAGTCTATCTTTGCATCAATTTTTGATTCTCGTTCTGAAATTCTGCCCTCAAGTTCTATAATCTGCTTTCTTCGTTCGTCTAGCTCCCGTTCTGTTTTTTCTCGAATTGCAGCAGCTTGATTTTCTGCCTCTTGTCGTAATTGCTGAATTTTTTCTCGTGCTGCGGCCAGCTTCTGCCCTATTTTATCGTCGAGATTTTGCGCTTTTTTTGATCCAAGTTGCTGACTGATGACGTATCCCAAACCCAAGCCAAGCACTGCCATCGCTATGGCAGGCCATAGTACTGATAATTCCATAAGAGTAGTTAAAAATCATAAAGTAAGAGGGAGAAGCGGATTTTTTACGCCTTTGTGATAACTTTGTCAATAAGCCCGTATTCCTTTGCTTCCTCTGAAGACATATAGTAGTCCCTATCGGTATCCTTTTCCACTTTTTTCAAAGGTTGGCCAGAATGATGCGCAAGAATATGGTTAAGCTTATCTTTTGTTTTTAGGATGTGCCGCGCGCTAATTTCAATATCTGAAGCTTGGCCTTCCGCACCTCCCATTACTTGATGGATCATTACTTCCGCATTCGGAAGAGCTAGGCGCTTTCCAGGAGCTCCTGCAGCGAGCAATACTGCACCCATACTTGCTGCTATTCCGAAACAAATAGTAGAAACATCTGGCTGGATGAATTGCATGGTGTCATACATAGCCATACCAGCAGTTACTTGTCCGCCCGGAGAGTTAATATAGAGCTTAATGTCTTTTTTAGGATCTTCATGCTCCAGGAATAATAATTGGGCAATTACGATATTCGCAACGCCTTCATCGATAGCGCCAGAGAGAAAAATAATACGTTCTTTAAGCAGTCGAGAATAAATATCGAATGCTCGTTCTCCGAATTGTGATTTTTCAAGTACTGTTGGGACTAAATAGCTCATAGGGTATGTGTAATACTATAAATAATAGTATTAAGTATATTCCTATGAGTTTTTGTTTGCGAGGGATTTCAGAAGATCGAGTGTTTTTGTATTCTTGAGCGTGCTGATAACATATTCGCGAAGCTCATCTGGATTCACTTCTTCGTGAGCGTGCGTTGCAGAAGCGAAGTGTGCAAGTTGCTTGTTTACTTCTTCTGTTATTTCTTCTTCAGTAACAGTTACGTCATGCTTCTTTGCAAGCTCTCGAAGTCCAAGTCCGATTCGAACATGTTTTTCTGCAGACTCTTTCATCGTTTCTCTCATTGCCTCCATGGTAGTTTGGTTTTGTGCCATGTAATCTTCGATTGTTTTTTGTTGGTATGCGAGCATGTTTGCAAACTCTTCCATTCGTCGGTCGATTTCATGGTTGATAAGAGATTCCGGAATAAATCCAAATGTTGATTTCTCCATTAGCTTTTCTGCAAGTTCACCGATATAGCGTTCCTCTTCTTTTGCGGCAAGTTCCTTTTCGATATTTTTACGCAAATTTTCTTTTAGGTTTTCCATATCTGTAAATGCTCCGAGGCTTTTTGCGAATTCGTCTGTAAGCTCCGGCATTGTCCTTTCTTGCACGCTATGAACATGTGCAGAAACCTCCGCCTTTTTCCCTTGGAGCTCTTTCTTTCCTTAATCCTCAGGGAAGGTGATAGAGAAAGTTTTATCTTCTCCTGCCTTTGCTCCCATAAGGGCTTCTTCGAACCCAGGAACAAATCTTCCCTCCCCAAGCGTGATGGGGTGATTTTTGCTTTCTCCGCCTTCGATTAATTCCCCATTTATTTTCACCTGAAAATCAATAGTGACCACATCAGTATCCTTTGCTTCCCGATCCACTTGAGCCAGTGTGCTTCTCATTTTTCGCAAATGTTTTAGCTCAAGATCTACCTGTTCTTCGGTAACGGCTACATCTCGTTTTTTTACATTAAGTTTTGTGGGGTCGGCAAGGGTAATTTCTGGAATAACCTCTACGATTGCAGTGAATCGAAAAGGGCTATTTAAGCCAAGCTCTTCTACCGAAATAGAGGGGCGATGCACTACCTGTATTTCTTTTTCTAGGGCTGCTCGTGCAAAGAAGTAGGGGATAGCTTCATCCATTGCTTCGTGGAGCACTCGATCTGCTCCAACTTTATCTATAACAAGATCCTTCGGAGCTTTTCCTGGACGAAATCCTTTTATTGAAAACTCTTGAGAAAGTTTAGCTGCGGAACGTTCCACAAAAGGTGCAAAATCTTTTGCTGGTACGGACACGGCAATCTCTACTTCCGAACGTTCTTTTTTCGGGGTAACGGTAATATCCATAGTAGGGAATTATTCGGATTTCTCTTCTGATTCTGCGGGGGTTTCAGAATCTTGCGGCAATGGCTCTGAAGGCGCTTCTTCTGGAGCCTCGCTAGGGGTAATTTCCTCTACTGCTTCCGATGTTGTTTCTGGAGCTTCTTCGCCAGCCTTTACGATGTCGATTCTCCAGCCAGCAAGTTTTGCTGCAAGCCGTACGTTTTGTCCCCGTTTGCCGATTGCAAGGCTAAGCTGATCTTCTTCTACGTGTGCTAATGCCCGTTTTTCATCTTCAAAAATATCTACAGCCATAATGCGTGCAGGGGAAAGTGCATGCCCGATGTATCGTGCAACATCCTCATCCCATTGAATAATGTCGATCTTTTCTCCGGAAAGTTCTGCAATAATCGTTTGAATTCTTGTTCCGCGTTGCCCAATACAAGCGCCTACAGGGTCTACACCTTCTTCTGTTGCAATTACTGCAACCTTGGATCGTTCCCCGGCTTCTCGTGCAATGCCTTTAATTTCTACCGTGCCAGCAAATACTTCTGGAACTTCCATTTCGAATAATCGACGGAGCATTCCAGGGTGGCTGCGAGATAGAATAATTTCTGGGCCACGGCTTGAAAGCGCAACCTTTACAACGTATACGCGAATCCTTTGGTTTACGCGATATCGTTCCCCGCGCACTTGTTCTCCCGGGAAGAGTACGCCTGTGGTTCTTCCGATATCGATAAATACCGTTTCTCCTTCAATGCGCTGAACGATTCCAGAGATAATTTCCCCTTCTTTGTCCTGAAATTCTTCAAAGGTAGCTTCTCGCTCAGCCTCTCTAATGCGCTGAATAATAACTTGCTTTGCTGTTTGTGCTGCAACGCGACCATAGTGAGGGTCTTTTGGGGTAACTTCTTCTACGTATTCCTTACCAATTTCTGCAGAAGGATCATTTTTTACAGCTTCGCTTAGGGCAATCTGAGCAGAAGGGTTTTCTACCTCTTCGTCAGCAACTACTGTCGTAACTTGAAAAATACGCGCGCTTCCGTCCTGTTCGTTAAATTCCGCACGGATATCCTGCCCGCGCTGACCTAAGTCTTTGCGGTACGCTGCTGCAAGGGCTTGTTCGATAGTATCTAAGACCTTTTCTTTGCTAATGCCTTTTTCTGCGACGATTTGGTCGATAGCTAGGCTAAATGATGGAGTTTCGCTGCTCATATGATTATTAGGTTGTAATTATATAAAGTTGTATTTATGAGAATTCCGCGGGTTGCCGCGGAATCTGATACCTCCATATATATCATGGGCCTAGCGCTATGTCAACGCGCCACCTCTTATGTTTCCGTGAATGCGTCAGGTATGTAGCTTATGGTTGGATTTGTCGGGTCTCTTAGCTCAATAGATATAACATCGAACCGTATATTGCCCCAATACTGCTCTTTTTGCTGGTAGTACTTTGCAGCCCTAATGAGCTTGCGTTGTTTTTGAAAAAAGACAGTATCCGCCCCGTTTCCGAAAGATGTGCTCTTTCTA
>CAYPSL010000020.1:0-10938 GCA_964413615.1 uncultured Candidatus Saccharibacteria bacterium
AACTACATCCCCCGCTAAATCTTCTTTTGCTCGCTCGGAAGCATGGTTAGCGTATACGGTAATAGTCTTGTTATCTTTATCAACTTTCGTGACATTACCACGAACAACGAATTTATATGAGTCGCTTGCTGCAAGCGCTGTACCCGTGGAAACAATCGCAATAAACGCCGCGATCGCGCCACCTACGAGAAACTTCTTATTCATAAGATGCATAATAATAAAGAGTAAATGTATTGCTACTTACGCATGAACATACCACAAATAGGCGCCCTTTAGAAGAAGATGCCCTTTTTTGGCGCTTTGCGGAATTGTTCTAGCAACTCCTTCTGCTTGCGAGATAACCGCTTTGGAATTTCTACCTGTACGCGCACTACGTGATCCCCAGTTCCAGAACCCTGCAGTCTAGGGAATCCTTCGCCATGCAAACGTATTTCAGCACCCGGCTGCGTACCCGCGGGGATATCAATTATCTTCTTTCCTGTAAGCGTTGTTATTTCCTGCTCTTTTCCAAGAGCTGCGTCAGCAAATGAAATTGCAACCGTAGAGCGCACGTCGTTTCGATCGCGCGCAAGCACTTTATCCGGCAAAACATGAATGTGCACGTATAAATCGCCAGCATCCCCGCCTTTTGGCGCTGCCTCGCCTTTGCCTGAGAGCCGAATAGATTGCCCGTCCGCAATGCCGGCAGGAATAGCGACCGACACGGTTCGATTTGTTTTTTCGCGACCTTCGCCATTGCACACACTACAAGGAGTCTTTGCTGTCTTCCCTTCTCCTTGGCACGTTCCGCATACGGTGCGCTGAGAAAATGCGCCGAGCGGCGTTTGATGCGTACGGTTTATTGTGCCCTGCCCTTTGCAAGTTTCGCAGGTCACAATAGGAGTGCCCGGCTCTGCGCCATTACCCTTACACTTAGAACATACCGTGAAAATCCGATGCTCAATTTCTCGCGTTAGGCCTCTTGCAGATTCCCGAAATGAAATTTCTACATCAACCTCTACATCCCGTCCGCGAGGGCGCCCTCTTCGGCGACCAGCACCACTGCCACCAAAAATAGTTTCAAAAATATCTCCCATGCCACCCAAGTCGTCCATATTAATAGTAAATCCACCCTGGGAAAATCCACCGCCAAACGGACCTTGGCCCTGTCCGGCAAAGCCGTCAGTGCTTCCAAACTGATCATACTGAGCGCGCTTTTGGGTATCGCTTAATACTTCGTATGCACTACTTACTTTTTTAAACGCCTCTTCATCACCGCCCTTTTTGTCGGGGTGGTGCTTATGCGCTAATTTGCGATACGCTTTTTTAATTTCTTCCTGCGTTGCAGTACGAGAAACTCCAAGTATTTGATATAGGTCTTCAGGCATAGGAATGTTGTTATACCTCTATTGATTGAACGGGAAGCTCACGCTCGACAGTAGTGATAAGATGAGATTTTTTCATAACCCAAAACAGTATAGCAATCACCGCAAGGACTACCCCCGCAATAATTGGGACCAATGTGCGAACCGCAATAAACGCAACTGCGATCACAACAACCGTTACCATCAAGCCATCTCCACTTGCGTTCCGCTTCACATACTCTCGAACAATTCGCGCAATAAGCACAGGGCCTGTTTCTTTCCCGGTAATTGCAATATTAAGCTCTTTTGAAAGCTCATCTTTCGCCGCTGCTATATCTGCTGCATCTTCACCTAATACTTCATCTATTGTTTTATCAGGAGAATACACAGGGATTGTCTGCTCAAGTACCGGAGAGATAAACGTTGCAATGCTTACAATATATTCCTCTGGAATGTTCATATTTCCGCTTACGATAGACTCACGAATAAGCGGGACAGACAGCACAATAAACGAAAGAAGCATACCAAGAAGCAGCATTTTTACTCCTGCAGCAAATACGGTCGCAATCCGAATTTTAATATGGCTTACAAGTTCATGTGCGATTGTTTGCTGCGCGCTCCAGCCGAGTAAGAAGACAGTGCCTGCACCTATAAGTGCGGGGATCGTAAATCCGCCAACAACCCAAAGACTGCTAGCTGGAACAAACGAAAGAATAAACGGAACGTACCGCTTTTCGCCAAGGCATGCGCCGGTAAGCGCGACGCATGCCGCCCATACGATACCCGTTATCCCAAGTGCAGACCCTATAGATACCGACCATTCCTGCTGTCCTCGAAAAAATGATGCTGCTATAGCGAAGAATATGATCGTATAGATCGATACGAATGCGAGAATCGCGAATTCTTTTTTGGAAGATGCCGTCACAAACGTATTATACCTTCGGCTCCTCTGGCTTTGCATCCACTACTTCCCCTTCACTTGGAGCTTCTGCTGCTGGAGCAGCCCCTGCCGCTTGCTGATCCTGGTACATTTGCTGGCCAATCTTCTGAGATTCTACGAGCAATTCATCAGTTGCCTTCTTTATTGCTTCGTTATCAGTTCCCCCAAGAGCCGTTTTGAGCGCTGCAACTTTATCTTCAACTGCTTTCTTTGTTTCAGCGTTCACCTTATCGCCTGCCTCCTTCACAGCTTTTTCTGCCATGTATACAGCCTGCTCTCCGGTGTTCTTTATTTCGATCGCCTCTTTCTTTTTCTTGTCTTCTTCAGCAAATTTTTGCGCCTCTGCCTGCATGCGCTCAATTTCTTCCTTTGGAATTCCGGATGTTCCCTCAATACGGATATGCTGCTCTTTTCCAGACGCTTTATCTTTTGCAGACACATTCAATATACCGTTCGCATCAATATCAAACGTTACTTCTACCTGAGGCACTCCGCGCGGAGCTGGTGGAATACCGTCTAATATAAATCGACCGAGCGATTTGTTATCTTGAGCCATTTCGCGCTCTCCTTGCAGTACATGAATTTCAACCGATGTTTGGTTGTCTGCAGCTGTTGAGAACACCTGGGATTTCTTCGTAGGAATTGTCGTATTCTTTTCAATCAAAGACGTACGCACTCCCCCTAATGTTTCCAGGCCGAGCGTAAGAGGAGTTACGTCTAGCAAGAGAATATCTTTTACGTCCCCCGCTAAAATCCCTCCCTGAATAGCAGCTCCCGCCGCCACTACTTCGTCTGGATTAATCCCTTTATGCGGCTGCTTGCCGAACATTTTTTCAACTTCGTCATAAATACGAGGCATTCGAGTCTGCCCACCCACCAATACCACTTCGTTGATATCAGATACGGAAAGCTTTGCTTCCGCAAGCGCTTCTCGCGTTACCTGCATCGCCTTTTCAATCAAATCGCTGACAATTTCTTCCAACTTTGCACGAGACAGCGTAAGCACTAAGTGCTTCGGACCTTCTGGGCCAGTTGTAATAAATGGCTGATTAATTTCTGTTGTTGCTGAACTTGAAAGCTCATGCTTTGCACGCTCCGCAGATTCCTTTAATCGCTGAAGCGCCATTGTATCTTTCGAGAGATCGATTCCATCAGTTGATTTAAACTCCTTCACAATCCATTCAATGATCCGCTGGTCAAAATCATCTCCACCCAAGTGCGTATCTCCGTGCGTACCTAACACTTCAATCGTATCAGATCCTACCTCCAAAATAGATACGTCGAACGTTCCTCCGCCCAAGTCGAATACTACGATTTTTTCATCTTTCTTTTTATCAAGCCCGTACGCAAGCGCTGCCGCAGTCGGCTCGTTAATAATGCGTTTCACATTAAGCCCTGCAATTGCTCCGGCATCTTTCGTCGCCTTTCGCTGAGAATCATCAAAGTATGCAGGCACCGTAATAACAGCATCGGTAATTGTCATGCCGAGCTTCGCCTCTGCATCTGCCTTTAGCTTCTGAAGTACCATAGCCGCAATTTCTGCCGGGCGCACCCACTTATCTCCAAATTTAATTTCTACTCCGCCGTCTGCGCCTTTGCGAATTTCATACGGAAGCAATGCTTTTTCTTTCTGCGTTGCAGGGTCATCAAAATTTCTTCCAATGAGTCGCTTTGCAGAAAAGATTGTTTGCGCAGGGTTCACTACTGCTTGGCGCTTTGCCAATGTGCCCACAAGCCGTTCGCCTGTCTTACTCATCGCAACCACAGATGGAGTCGTGCGGTTTCCTTCGCTGTTTTCAATAATAGATGGCTGTCCGCCTTCCATCACCGCCATTGCGGAGTTTGTTGTCCCTAAGTCAATTCCTAGTGTTTTGCTCATAGTGTGTTAGTAAAAAATGTGATTAAAAATTATTTGGTGATTTTTACTTTTGCCGGCCGAATTACCGTGCTCCCGATTTTATATCCGACCTGCACTACTTGGGTCACCGTCCCCGACTCTCCTTCTCCCTCTACCTCCTCCACCGCTTCGTGGATGGCAGGGTCGAACATTCCTCCTGCCTGATCAATACTCTCAGCCCCGAAATCAGCAAGCGTTTGGTCGAACTGCCTTGCTACATGGAGCACTCCTGCAACCCATGGATCTTTTGAATCGGGGGCGTGCTCGAGCAACGATTTAAAATTATCAGAGAGCGCAAGTAATTCCTCTACTACGCTGCGGCGGATTGCTTCCTGTTCTTTTATTCTCGTATCTGCCATGCGCTTTTGAACATTTTCCAAATCTGCTCGGGCTCGCTTCCAGCCTTCCAAATATTCCTGCTCTCGGCTTTCTGACTTCTTCTTCGGATCTTCTTCTTTTTTTGATTGTGATGAGTTTTTCATAGGTCTGATTCTTCTAATATGGATGCCATAGTATTAAGTAATGCTACGTTGCGCCGATACGGCATTCGCTTCGGCCCCGCCAGGAGGAGCAGCGCTATTTCGCCCGTTGGCAGCCGCATCGTTTTTACAATCATGCTCGTATGCTCGGATTCAAATATAGGATTTTCATTCCCGACATACACTTGTACAGATGCAGGATCCTGCTGTGCAAACCCCTGCACATATCGTTCAATATTATCAAACAAAACAGATATCTCTCGAGCAGCTTCTTGATTCTCCTCTTCCCCTGGCTCGAACACTTGAGATATTCCAGCGCCATGAATATCTTTCGATTCCATCCACCCGCCAACAGCCATTGCATGCCCTAATTCCGATAACATTTTTGCAGCAGCGCGCGCAGGGCGGTCGTATGTTTGCTGGTAATCCTGGAACCGATTACGCAACGCCTGTACCTTCTTTTCGCTTGGCTCCTTAAAACTCAAGTTATTAATGTAGTATCGATATCCTAAATCCGTCGGAACTCGCCCAGCCGAAGTATGGGGCTGCGCTACATAGCCCTCTTCTTCAAGCAGCCGCAACATATTACGCACCGTGGCAGAGCTGACGGGCACATCAAGCACGTCTAATAAACGCTCCGATCCAACCGGTCGGCCCGTTGCGATATATTCTTCTACTAAACCCTTTAATATGTGTGCGTGACGATAATCCATATATAGTATTTCTATATTAGCACTCTTCGTACGAGACTGCTAGATAGTAGTATATGGCGGCAGAATTGACTGTCAATACTTTTTACGATGCAATCGCTTTTAGCACAGCAAGTACCCGGGCTGCGTTCTTGGGATTAATAGAAATATCAGTAATTCCAAACCCTATAGGGCCTACACTCGTTGTTTGCCATGACGTTCCCGCATCTTCAGACCTGTACACAACCCCGTCTGCCGCAACGAGCATTCGATTGGTATTATTAGGACTAATTGCAACCACCATATTGGAAACGCGCTTGCTCGCATCAAATGGCAATTGCAGCTCTACAAACGTTTTCCCAGCATCGCGGGTAACAACTGCACCCTTATCTGTACCAATAATGAGCGCATTAGGAAACCCCGGAACAAGTGAAACATCAAGAATATTTCTGTTACCGGAAATTCCTCCAAATGCGAGCGGAGACTCTAGCACCTCCGGAACAGAGATCGTGCTTACCTTACCATCTTGTATGGCGAGCATTTTTTTATCCTGCGTAACCATGAGCACATCTGCCCAGGGGGCAGCAATTCCCTCAAGTCGCACAATTGCAGCTCCGGAACGATCCCCCGTTACAAGCGCAGCAGTTGTGGGAATTTCTGCAACCTTTTTCCAAATCTTGCCAGACTGCTCTGCGGAAAATACTGTCCCATCGTTCGTGCCTGCCCATACCATGTCGCTATTTTTCGCATCAACCTCTAAGGAAATAATAGTGGGAACCAATTCCGATCCGCCACCTATGATACGAAGTGTCTTTTTTTGCTGCGGAAGTGGGAGTGTAAATACATTCTGCCAGCTCTTTCCGTTATCAAGACTTCGCACTACGCCACCTTGCCCATCCTTATCTATTCCCGTTGCAAGCAGCACGCCCGTACGCAACATCGCCACATCTACCGTGCCGGATAAGGAAGTCGGGATAGTTTCCCACGTGGCCGCATCATCACGAGATATCACCATACCCTTTTCCCCTGCTGCCATAAAAATTACCGCAGGGTCTTGGGCAGATCGATGAATTTTCCCAAGGTCATACAATGCGATATTCTCACCCTCTTTTATCCCTGCAACCGCCTGATCAAAACTTGCCCCTCCACTTACGGAAAGATACGCCCCTCCAGCAGGAATAGGCCTCTCTTCTTCTCGAGTGCATCCGCCAAGCGCTAAGGAAAACACCATAACAACGGGAAGGGTAATGATGCTTATCTTGTTCATATATAAAAGTATACCCCTTTTAAGAAAACACTTCGCCTTGCTCTGCGCGCAAATTTGCCAAACTCTTATGCGTTACTTTCTTTTTTAATACATCTGCAATCCACTTTCCTCCTAGCATGTGCGGCATCATAACGTAATCCGCTTTTGCCTCATATAATCGCTCTGCTTCTGCCGGGTATGAAGCATTTGCAACAATTAACACATTAGGATTTATTGCCCGGACTTGGGATATTAAATTCATCTGATCATCCGCAGTAGGAATAGTCATAATAATAAGTTGGGAATTTCCGAGCGGTAAATCAGCCAAAAACTCAACATCTGCAATGTCTCCAAAGTATGCTGGTATTTTTTCCCGATGCAGCGTTTGAATAACTGCCGGATCAAAATCAATAACCCCAATAGAAAGTTTCTTTTTCCTGAGCGCTTCGCATACCTTTTTCCCTATACGATGATACCCGACCACCCACGCATCATGAACCATATGCGGACGTTCTCCCTGACGCCGCTTATCAGGTCCAAAGAGTTGAAATGCCGGGAGCAAAAATCGATAAATCTGCTCGTTATACAAAATGGCATATGAAGAAGCGAATATTGTTGCAAGCGCAACAAAGGTGAATACGGGAATTTCATTTCCCGTTATGTGCCCTGCCTGCTTTCCAATAAAGAGCAGCACGAATCCAAATTCGCTTACCTGTGCCGCAGTTAACCCGGAAAGAAAGCTATTGTGCCGGGTAAATTTCAGTGCACGAAACAGGAAATACAAAATAAACGGATTCCCGATCAGAATAAATAACGTGAGGATTGTGCCGGGCTTCCATATCATCACAATATCCTGAAAGTGCATCTCGCTCCCCAATACAATAAAAAATAATACCAAGAAAAAATCTCGAAGCGGGCGAATCCTGCTTCCTATTTCGAGCTGATATGGCGAAGACGACAGTGCGATACCCGCAGCAATAGCTCCTATTTCAAATGAAAATCCAAGCATATAAAGAAAGCTCGCAATCCCGAAGCACCACGTAATAGCAAAAATAAATAAAAACTCAGAAGAAGCAGCAATATGCTTAAGTATTCGAGGCAATACATACTTTGCAGCTAAAAAGACTGCGGCAACTGCGAACAACGCTTTTATAATCAAAAAGGTAACTGCGGAAACGGTAACATTCCCATTTTTCACAAACCCAATTGCAATCATGAGGGCTAGGGCAATCACATCCTGTACCAGCATGAGCCCTATAGTATATTTCCCGTATATAGTTTCTGTATCCTTTTTATCACTTAAGAATTTAACGATAATAATCGAACTGGAAAAAGTCATCGCAACCGCAAGATATACCGCGGAAACCATAGGAAAATTCATCCAAAGCAAAATAACCGTACCCACAATGGAGGTAAACAGCACTTGCCCAATAGCAACGATTGAGGAAACCTTTCCGATGCTTTTTAATTTTCGAAAATTTAAGTTAAGCCCAATAACAAATAGCAGCAGCACGACTCCAAATTGGGCAAACAGCCCGTACAGCGTTTTCTCGCTCTGCAAAATGTTAAAAAACATCGGCCCCGCCGTAATACCCGCAACAATATATGCAACAATGAGCGGTTGCCGCAACATGCGAATAATAAATGCCACCGTCACAGTGATTACAAGCAGCGTACTTAATTGCATGAAAATTGCGCCGTCCATATATGCACGTAATAATACCATCGAATAATAAAAAACCTCGAGTGATAATCATCACACGAGGTACGTACACTCAAACAACTTGAGGTTCAAACCGCCTTGCTGCCAATCTGCCAACCCAATGCAAAGCTTCGTCCCATGCCTGACGCAGGATCTCCTGCTCTGTTGCATAGGCAACCCTTGTTTTGGAATGCATCAAGCGTCTCGCATGATCGCATACCGGAAGTCGGTATACATTCGAATGCAAAACAGGAGTAGATGGCGTAAAGAAAGATGGAAACTGGATTGCATACAGAGATTCGTCTGAATTCAACTCTTGCGCCATCTTCGCAAGTTCGAAAGGATTGTCATCAATCAAGATGTGCAATTCCTTTTTGCGCATAACTTCAAGCTTACCGCCGAAACACTCCCCATTATATGAGGCAAACGGAACACCAATTGACCCCAGCACGTTGATAGCGCCCTCCAAGGCCGTACCTTTGCGCGACGTCGTAAGGTGAAACTCGCAAAAAGAAGAAAGTTTTTGCAGAATCTCTCCCGCATACGAAATACACTCGAGCGGCGGAGCGAAGGCTGATGCGTTAAACTCTTCGTACGCATCATCAAGTTCCACCTTTGGCCTCCCCGTAGCATTCGTCCACGATCCATCTTTACCAAATAGATCCAAGTCAACCCTCCACTGCTTCACCAAAATGAGAAAATCTAAAAAGATTCTTCCCCTGTCATGTGCCAACACTCCGTCAAAATCCAACGCAACTCGTAAGGGCGGCTGGTAAGCCATGAAAATCTCCTTTGCAAAATATGCATAACGTAAATTTGAATGTGCACTCGTACCCCCGTATGATACAGAGTACATGGAGCCTATTTCACTGTACAACTCAAAAACTCGAACAGAAGAACCGCTTTCCCCCATCTCCGGGACCGAAGTGGTTACTATCTATAATTGCGGACCTACGGTGTATAAGCGCCAGCATATCGGAAATATGCGCCGCTTTGTAGTTGCCGATATAGTAAAGCGCTCTTTAATACTCCTTGGATACACTATCCATGATGTAACAAATATTACTGATGTAGGCCACCTTACTCAGGATGAACTAGACGAAGGCGAAGATAAGCTGGAAAAAGAAGCGCGCATTACTTCCCGCACCCCGCAAGATATTGCACGCGAACAAACAGAGTTATTCTTTCAAGACTGCGCTGCGCTCAATATTGAGAAATCAACAGAGTATCCAAAAGCAAGCGATCATATTCCGGAAATGATTGCGATCATAGAAAAACTCATCGAACGCGGGCACGCATACGTAACAGCAAGCGGCGTATATTACGACGTTACTTCCTTTCCTGCATACGGAGCGCTTTCGGGTAATACCATAGCATCACTTGATGCTGGTCACCGTATAGAAACCAGAAAAGAAAAAAAGAATCCGGCAGACTTTGCACTATGGATGATAGACAGCTCCCACCTCCAACTATGGGATTCGCCTTGGGGCAAAGGGTACCCAGGCTGGCACATCGAATGTTCCGCCATGAGTATGAAGTACCTCGGAGAAACTCTTGATATTCATACAGGCGGCGAAGACAATCGCTTCCCCCACCACGAAAATGAAATCACCCAATCAGAAGGTGCGACAGGTAAGCCGTTTGCCACTATTTGGATGCATAATCGCCACCTTCTCATGAATGGAAAGAAAATGGCAAAACGTGAAGGCGAAGTTATCACGATTGATACGCTCAAAGAGCGCGGCTACTCCCCTCTCGCATTTCGACTTCTCGCATTCGCACACCATTACCGCTCCCCTATAGATTTTTCTTGGGAATTACTCGACGAATATCAAAAACACCTGGAAAGCGTACAGCAATTGCTTTCTCGAATATCCCATAAAGAAGGTGCGCCTTCAACCTCCCCATCTCCCCATATCACGGAATTTAAAGCAGCGCTTGCAGAAGATCTTAATACCCCAAAAGCGTTTGCCGTATTCCTGCAAACAATGAAAGAAATTAACAAGGCACTTGATGCCGCTACTGATCCATCTGCGCTTATTTCCTCCCTCTGGGAAATGGATAGAGCACTAGGAATTCTCAAAACACTCTCAAAAGCTGCTATCCTGGAAATTCCAGAGGCTATTTCTACCCTTGCAGAGCAACGAGAAGCGGCAAAGCAGCAAAAAGACTATGCAACAGCCGATACGCTTCGCGCAGAAATTGAGAAAAATGGCTACGAAATCAACGACACCCCCCAAGGCCCTCAAATAACAAAGAAAAAGGCGTAACAAACACTTTATCGTTATAGTATCCACATCTTTTCCACTTTTTCGCCCCTTTAGAAGGATGTCGAGCACGGTATAGTAAGTAGTACGTATGCCTGGCAAAGAACCACGAGTAACTCCTCATAACTCCGAAGCAGAAGAATCTGTATTAGGAAGCTTAATGATTGATAAAAACGCAATCGTAAAGATTGCAGACTGGGTCGCACCGGAAGATTTTTACCACCACAATCACGGAGTTATCTATCAAGCTATGATGGATCTGTACATCAAGAGCAGTCCTATTGATGTGCTCTCCGTTATCAGCGTCCTCAAAGAGAAGAAAGAATTAAAAAACGTTGGCGGAAAAAGCGCCATCACTCACCTTGCAACCGTTGT
>CAYPSL010000021.1:0-10934 GCA_964413615.1 uncultured Candidatus Saccharibacteria bacterium
ATAAACAACTTCAGACAAAAATTCTTGATGCGGGGTTTTTTGATATTACAACGATTGAACAAAAGTTGCTTCAGGGGGTGCCTTCGTTAAGCAGTACTATGCCAAAATCGAACAGTAGTCAAAGTTCGGCAATATCATCAGAAGAAAAAAAGAAGCAATTCGCGCTTGCTCCCGAAATAAGTTCTCCGGATGGTTTCGTGAACACTGACGGAAAGCCAATCACCCTCACGGAGCTCAGGGGGAAGGTGGTTTTATTGGATATTTGGACATACAGCTGTATTAATTGCCAGAGGACAATTCCATATTTGAACGACTGGTACAAAAAGTATAAAGATCAGGGATTCGAAATTGTTGGGTTGCACACGCCGGAGTTTGCATTTGAGCGATTGCTTCCAAATGTTGAAAAGGCAACCAGGCAGTTTGGGATTGAATACCCTGTTGTGCTCGATAATGACTATTCGACATGGAATGCATACGGCAATTTGTATTGGCCACGAAAATATTTAATTGATCCTGATGGATATATTATCTACGACCATGTTGGTGAGGGTGGGTATGAAGAAACGGAGCAAGAAATCCAAAAAGCTTTAGCGGTGCGCAATGCGAAAGATATTGTGATGTCTCCCAATATATCAAAACCCATAGATGTTATAGATATGGATAGAACACAAATAGGTAGCCCCGAAATATACTTTGGGTCGGAAAGAAATACGGATCTTGCGAATGGCCCAGTTGGATTGTCGGGGACACGAACCATGACGATTCCAAATACTCCCGCATTTAATAAGCTTTATTTGGGAGGCACATGGAATATAAGTGGCGAGTTTGCTGAAACTTCAGGCCCTTCGACGATTGTATTTCCGTATAAAGCAAAAAATGTTTATATCGTTGCGGGGAGCGATACTGGGACGGAAATCGCAGTATACAAAGATGATGTATTCGTAAAAAAAATGATGGTACGAGACGAAATGCTCTATTCGCTCATTAATGATTCTGACTATGGGCAACACACGCTTAGGATCGAGGTGGAGGGTAGTGGCTTAAAGGTGTTTACATTTACATTCGGATAAGCGTAGGTATAGCCGCGCGTGACTGTGGTATAGTAAGCATATGTTTCAGAAGAAGTGGAGGGGCAAGTCGCACGCAAACGTGCATCGTCATACACAGGCAGTGTCTCCTGCGCATAAAAAAATTGAGCGCATTGAGAAGGATGTGGCGTCTCATGCAAGGGCAGATCGAAGGTTTCGGCAGGAGTTTAAAGAAATGCAGGCAGAGGATGATTTGCACAACGTCGATGATGACGTAGAAGATGTTGCCACGCTATTTTCTTGGGAGGCTCCGGAACATATTCATCATGATAGGAACCCTCAATGGTTTGCAGCATTTGCTGCGGGGATAACTATTATTGCAGTAGGGTTTGCCTTAATGGGAAATTTTATTGCATCGCTTACCATTGCAATGATTGGTGGATATATGTTTGTAGTTGCGCAGCATAAGCCTTCTGTTGTGCTCTATCGACTTATGACTGAAGGGGTGGCGCTGAACACTACGTTATACCATTACAAGCATCTTGAGGCATTTAACATTGTGTATGAGCCAGGGAACGTAAAGACGGTAATTTTAAAAAGCAGCCGCAAGCTCGTTCCGCTTATTCATATGGAAATAGGGGATGCTGATCCGGTTGCGATTCGGGATATTCTTATAGAGTTTGTGCACGAAGACGTTCACCTCGAGGAATCTATTGTTGATATCTGGGCGAGAAGGCTACGATTTTAGTCGTCGATAGGAAAGTTCTGCAGAAAGGTACGCGAGTGTAGATTCTGCTCCGCAGTTTGGATTGGGGCCAGTTTTTTCTAAACCATCAAAACAGGAACCAATTGTTGTATTTGCCATTACGGTATGGTCTGTATTTTGCCCAAGAAACCACAAGTAGGGTGCAAGAAGTTCTTCTTTTGAAATGTTTTTGGGGAACTTTGCTTGGTACGCAATAAGGAAATCAAACATAGTGCCTGCTTCGATAGGTTGTTGGTCGTATCGGGCCGGAGTACCGCCCTTGGTATACCACCCTTTATTGCCGACAGGCATGAAGATGGAGTTTTGTATTGTCGTAGACATAAGGAACTCTGCGCTTGCGTGCAGGCAGGCATCTGCGCGTTCTGAAAGGGTATGATCGCTCATAAGAATTCCGTGGGGGAGTATCGCGTTTGCGTATGTCATGGCAGGCTCAAACCATTTCCAATCTTGAGAGGACGTAGTATCCCATAGGGCAAGGAGTGTTGCTGTATGCTGCTGGGCAATGCGTACAAGTTCCGGATTACTAGAGAGGAATGTTTTTGGAAGGCTTTGTATCGCAATAATCGTTTCGGCAAGTGCGCGCGCGGCAGTTAGATGCGAAAGAGTTGGTACGAGGTGTATGAGGGATCGTTTAGATGCTGTGATGCGATCAGTGTTTGTATCGTGCGATATAACATACGCATACATTCTGGCAATACGCGCATACATATCTTCTGAAATATCGTGAGTGAGCCATGCGCCGTTGTCGTCGCGAAAATTGTAGTACGCACCTGGTGCGTGCTGTGCATCTACAACAAATTGAAAACAGCGATCAAGAAATATTTCAAGCTCAGGAGTATCTGTAGGGGATTGTTGTACCCAGGAAATGAGTACGATCACAGCTCTTGCGTTATCGTCTACGCAGTATCCTTCTTTCAAGTTTGGATGTAGGCCGCTTGCGTGTTGATATATACCGTATTGCCCAATCAGTGTTCTTGTGTGGGAAAGTCCGAGGGGCGTATCGTGCGCATTCAGAGATGCTTGCATACTAAGTACTTTTATAGTACATTTATAAAGTAATGTCAATTATCACACAGAATCCCGTATCTCATAATTTCCGCCAAGTATTACGTCGCCAAGAGCGACCGCTCAATGTAATTTATGTATCTTCCTATATTCCACGCAAATGTGGAATTGCAACGTATACAAAAGATTTAACAAGCGCTATTAATTTGTTAAACGCCCGCTCTCTTGCGGAGATTCTCGCAGTGAACCACGTAGAGGATGAATTGGAATATCCCTGGGAGGCAAAGTTTAAAATTGCATACGACGATTTATCTACATATCTTTCTGCCGCAGAGTATATTAATCAATCTCATGCGGATATTGTTTCTCTGCAGCACGAGTTTGGGCTGTTTGGGGGAGAGGCGGGGGAGTACATTCTTCCGTTTGTGGAGGCTTTGAAAGTTCCATTGGTTACAACTTTTCATACGGTAGTAAGCGATCATGGGGGGAAATACGGAGAAATCTTGCGCCGCATTGCACAAAAATCTGCGGCCATTGTTGTAATGATGGAAGACGTGGCGGAGAGTTTGGAAAAAAATTATGGAGTTCCTCACGATAAGATCGTAGTTATTCCACACGGAGTTCCAGATACCCCGTTTGCATCGAGTGATTCATATAAAAGAAAGAGGCAGTTAGGGAACAGGCTTGTGCTTGGAAATATTAATTTACTTGATAGCAATAAAGGAATTGAATATATCCTTGATGCTGTTGCCGAAATTAAAAAAACAGTCCCTGAAGTGCTGTACGTTATGATTGGCCAAACGCACCCTACGGTAGTGAAGAAGAAAGGAGAAGTGTACAGGCAATTTTTGAAAAAGCGTGTTCGCGAGTTGGGGATTAGTGAGAACGTTCGATTTGTGAATGAGTATCTTCCGTTAAAAGAACTTATTGATTGGTTAAAAACGCTGGATATATATATTACTCCATACCTTGATCCGCAGCAGGTAACATCAGGCGCGCTTGCGTATGCGATAGGGGTAGGAAAGGCATGTATATCAACTCCATATATTTATTCGAAAGAAATGCTTGCCAGTGAGCGCGGTATTCTTGTTCCGTTTCGTGATTCTGCGGCGATTGCCGATGCAGTGGTGCGCCTTGTGAAAAATCCTGAACTTAAATCCAATATTGAGGCAAACGCATATAATTTCGGAAGATTGATGACGTGGCCAAATGTTGGGCAGAGCCACTTAAATTTATTTAGAGCAGTGGCTCAAGAAGAGGAGATTCCTCATGAATTTGAAGAGCTTGAGATAAAGCTCACGCAGCAGGCAGCTCGTCAGCAATAGCCTCACGAATATCTTTCATTGGGAGGATTGCTCGACCCATTACTCTGTCTGCGCCCCCATAGTAAATCCAAAGTTCTTCGTTCCGAATAACGGCTCCACAGGTATACACCACGTTGGGAACGTAACCTTCTTTTTCGTATGGCATCTCGGGCTCTAGAATGGGCCCTGCGTGCCAGATAAGGCGGCTCGGGTCCTTTCGGTCAAAGAGCATGAGTCCGAGGCGATAGTTGCCCTTTGTGTCGACTCCGTGCGATACGATTAAATATCCTTCAGGAATAATAATAGGCTGGGATCCCAGTCCAAATTTTAGGCTTTCCCAGTGCTCTGCGGGCGGCCAAGAAATTGTCGTAACCCCAAACCAGGAAGAAAAATCATGCGTGAATCCTATCTTGAGAACTTCCTTGCTATCAACAAATTCACGGAAGTAGAGTGCAAACGCTCCGTTTATTTTTTCGGGCAGGAGGGATGCATTTTTTGCCGGCACGTCTGGCAATATAATTCCGTAGTGGAGGAATGTTTTAAAGTCTTTTGTGGTGTGCATTCCGGTCCGCACCATCCAGGGGACATAATCACCAGCGCTTACATCAGAACGCTCTCCAATTTTTTTAAAAGAAGCAGACGTATGAACGATGTAGTATGTGTCATCTATTTGGGTAATGCGAGGGTCTTCAATTCCGATTCGTTCAAATGAATCGGATGGGTCTGTATCGATTGCGGGGTGATCGTAAAGCTTAAAATTAACGCCATCTTTACTATTCGCAAGGCCGAGCCTGCTCATGCGGTAATCATCGTACGCGCGGTAGAGTAATATGATTTGGTTTTTATATTCGGCTACTCCTGCATTAAAGATTCCGTTCCGTTCCCACCAATGCGCATTGTCGGTGCGCGGAACAATAATAGGGGCTTGCGGGGATCGAACCGCGCGTAATGAATGCATATTAAGCTACAGCATACTATATGCAGTGTATTTTTTGAACGTAAGATTGTTTTTGTGAGCCCGTTACTTTGTTTTGTTGGGCGATGGCGGAGAGGGTGGGATTCGAACCCACGGTACCTTGCGGTACACATCTTTAGCAAAGATGTACATTAGGCCACTCTGACACCTCTCCTGGGGGTATACCCACCTTGAAAGTATTAACGTATTTGCACAGATTGTAAAATATTTGTATAACAAGTGAATATCAAGCGCTCATAGCTCAGTGGTAGAGCAGTGGCCTCTTAAGCCAACGGTCGGGGGTTCAAATCCCTCTGGGCGCACCAGAAAGGTAAGGAAAGCCTATTTTCGTTTGCTTGTTTGACTCATTAAAAATGAACGTCCGCCGATGTTTGCAATGAGTATTCCAATTAATACGATTGCTGCATATCCGAGCATAATTTGCATATAGGAAGCATCAAGGCCTCTCCATGCGCCAAGGATGAGGGTTGTGTACCAAGAAGCTGCAGACAGCGCGCCAGCGGAAAAAATAAGCGGAGATTTTGCTATAAATGATGGTGTTGCAAAGGGTTTCCCGAGACGCTTTTCAAAGAGGGGAAGAACGCGCCTATGTAATACAAATCCATTGCATAAGAGAATGATGACGATGGTTATTTTCGCCGCTATTTTATCCATACTATAAACGCGAAGCGCAGATTCATTCTGACCTAAATACAGTAGTACGAATCCAAAGCCCGATAGAGCGAGGAGTAACAAGCCCGCCCATACGATATCCGAGACAATGTGGAGTATGCGAAATTCGTGCTTATCTATTTTTCCATCTTTTGTAAATTTGAAAAACAAATAATCGCTGACTGTTGCAGCGCCAACACCAAGTGCGGTACCGATAACGTGAAGAATAATAAGCAGTATTCGGATATCCATATTATGTATGATAACACACGCGCATGCGGTATTAGCCCCTGGCTACTGCTGCGCCCCAAATTTCAACAGCTGGAGATTGGGGAAAAGCGTGCGCTGCGGATATGAGCGTTGCTCCTGTTGTTGCTACGTCGTCCACAATGATAATAATCTTCTTTGATTGAGTAAGAATTTGATATGCAAGCGGCGATACCGTAAGCGCAAATACATCACGAATATTTTCTTTTCGTAGATCGTGGGGGAGTTTTGCTTGAGATACTGTCGGGCGCTCTTTTGTAAGGAGATGCGCAACGGGTATGCCGCAGAGGGTTCCAATGGCATGGGCGATATCTTCGCTCTGGTTAAATCCTCGAGATCGTTTGCGGGAAGCATGTAGGGGAAGAGGGACCAGCACTGCGTGCTGCGCAAGATAGGGAATCGGTCCAATGGCGGTAAGTTTGGGGAGTAAAATACCCCCGAGTATTTCTGCAATTGGCCGTACGCCTTTAAATTTAAGCCATTCAATTCCGCGCTGAATGGCTTGGTCGGAATAGGAGCGTGCGCTAATAAGTCCGGTAAGCGGCATGTCTTCCTTGCATGTGGGGCATGTGGTTCCGCGCGGGCGCTCTTCTTTACATTCAATGCACGTAAGAATATGTGGCGGTGCAATGCGCCTACACGCACTGCAATACCACGTACCTTCTGCAAGGCACGATATGCAGCGCATTGGTGCGAGAGCGTCTTTAAGTCCTTCTGCAAGCTCTAGTATTGCAGAAGGGAATTTCACAATTGTGCAGCAACTGCTTCTGCTTGCGTTTGTTCGATTACAACAGAGTTACCAGACTTTTTTGCGTTGAGCACTTGGCTGTCGGAAAATTCTTTATTCACGATAGAGTGGGCGATAGGGTCTTCTAGTAATTCTTGTACGATTCTGCGGATTGGCCGTGCGCCTTTTCCTTCTTTGAATGCGCGCTCTGCTATTTCTGTGATGACTCCTTTGGAGACTTGTAATGTAATATCTTTCTTTGCGAGAATATCTTGAAGTGACCGAACATGGATTTTTGTAATCTTTTCCATATTTTGGAGAGTGAGAGGGGAGAACACGATTACTTGGTCGATGCGGGCCAAGAGTTCAGGAGCCATCTTGCTTTGCAACTCTTTTATAACGGCATCTTTGAGCTGTTCGTATTTATGCTGAGCGTTGTCTTGTTCGTCTGACTCCTCGGGCATTGCAAAGCCCATACGAGCCTGTTGGGAGAGTTCATGAGATCCGATATTGCTGGTCATAATAACAATCGTATTGCGGAAATTAACCTTGCGGCCATGCGAATCGGTAAGTTCTCCTTCGTCGAGTATTTGCAGTAAAATATTCCATACATCCCGATGTGCCTTTTCTATTTCATCAAACAGTACAACGGAATACGGTTGGCGGCGTACTGTTTCTGTGAGTTTTCCGCCATCTTCATATCCAACATATCCTGCAGGCGCTCCAATTAATCGTGATACGGAGTGAGATTCCATGAATTCCGACATATCGACTCGAATGAGCGCATCTTCATTTTCAAATACTTCTCGTGCAAGTACTTTTGCAGTTTCTGTTTTTCCAACTCCTGTTGGCCCGAGGAAAATAAATGAGCCTAGCGGGCGATTTGGGTTTGCGATGCCAGCTCGTGAACGTCGGATATATCGAGATACTGCATGGATAACTTGTTCTTGCCCAATGATGAACTTGTGCATCATGTCCTCAAGATTTGCGAGCTTTTTAGATTCTTCCTTGAGCATGTTGCCTGCAGGGATACCGGTGCTTTCCGCTACTACTTGCGCAATGTGCTCCGCTCCGATGGAAAGGCGCTTGGAATCTGATTTGGAAGAAATTTTGCGCGTATATGCTGCAAGCTCTTCGCCCAGCAAGTCTTCTTGGCGCTTTGCTGCGAGCGCATCTTCGTAATGTTCAGCTTCTATAGCCGTTTCTTTTTTTTGCCGTAATTGATCAAGCTCATTTTTTAAGATGTTTGCTTTTTGGGCTTCCTCTGTGCCTGCAATTTTTAATTGAAGTGTTGCAGCGGCTTCATCAAGCAAGTCCAAAGCTTTATCTGGAAGGAACCGATCGGGGATATAGCGGATGCTCATAGTGACGGCTGCTTGAATTGCTTCGTCAGTAACCGTAAGTCCATGATGAGCTTCGTATGCTTCGCGGGCGCCTTCTAGGATTGTAATTGTTTCTTCTGGTGATGGTTCTTTTACGTGAACGGGTTGGAATCTACGTTCGAGTGCCGCGTCTTTTTCGATATGTTTGCGGAATTCATCAATGGTTGTAGCTCCGATAACACTTACTTCACCACGAGCAAGTACTGGCTTTAACATATTTGCAGCATCCATGCTGCCTCCTGATGACCCTGCTCCTACAATGGTATGAATTTCATCAATAAATAAAACGGTATCTCTGTTTTCTTCAAGTTCACGCATTAATTCTTTAATGCGCTCTTCAAACTCTCCTCGAAATGTTGTACCTGCTAAAATGCCTGCCATGTCGAGCGATAAAATTCGTTTTCCTTGGAGTTTCGTAGGAACTTGTCCGGAGGCAATACGCTGCGCAAGTCCGATAACAATTGCAGTTTTTCCAACACCGGGATCTCCAATTAAAATAGGATTGTTTTTATTCTTTCGATTTAAAATGCTCATCATTCGATCTACTTCCTTTGATCGTCCTATAACCGGGTCAAATTTATTCGCATTTGCCATTGCGGTTAAATCTTGTGTAAAGAAATCAAATGCTGGAGTTTTATGCTTCTTTCCCGCAGCTGGAGCGTTTGACGCTTCTGGCATTACGAGAGAGGGGCCATGGTCTTGTTTTTTAATTTGTTTTGGATCGGCATCTAAAGATTTTACTGTGCCACCTGCACCCAAAAGATTTGAAAGATCGGGGAAGTGAGAAGTGCTCTTAAGCACTATTTGAACTTGTTGGAGCAATGATTTTACATCTACGGGTGATTTTTCGAGAACCTTATATGCAACAGAATCCTTCAGGGTCAAAATTCCATACAAGA
Source organism: uncultured Candidatus Saccharibacteria bacterium (assembly GCA_964413615.1). Lineage (GTDB taxonomy): Bacteria > Patescibacteriota > Andersenbacteria > UBA10190 > UBA10190 > HO2-45-11b. The sequence goes on from CAYPSL010000021.1 coordinate 9,006, forward strand.
TATGTTCTGTGCCAATATAGCGGTGATGATATTGGAATGCCGTTCGAGCACCTTTCTCAAATGCGGCGCGAGTGTGCGCAGACAGTTCTTCCTTCCATCCATTTCCTTTATCCATTGCTTCTAGTTCAGCCCGAACAAATTCTGGAGTGAGTCCAAACTTTTTCAAAATACTATACGCTAAGGACCCAGACTCTTGAGCCATTCCATACAAGATATGCTCCGTGCCGATATGCCTATGTGACAACTCTTGCGAAATTTTTGATGCTGTTGCGAGTACGCTTTTTAATCTGCTCGTAAGTTTATCTTGAATTGGTTTTTCCATACGTTGTAGTATACAACATTTTTCTTAGTTCTCTAGACTTTTGTGAACAAGGATAGTATCCAATTGTGCGTATATACTAATAAGGTATGAGTGAAACTAATCCACAGCATGTTGCAATTGATATTTTGGCGCGTCGCGATCATAGCGAGAGAGAGATGCGGGTAAAATTAAAACGCAAGGGAATAGACGCAGAAACGATAGACGCTGTGGTGGAGTGGCTACATGGGAAAAAGCTATTGGATGATCGCATGTTTGCAGAGAAGCGGGCAGCATCTTTATTTCGCACAAAGCTGGTGGGGCCGAGGTGGATAGATGCAAAGCTGCGAGAAGCGGGAATTTCCGGAGATATTATTCAGGATGTGCTGGAATCCATTGCGTCTTCTGAAGAATGGGGTGAGCGTGCAAAAGAGGCGATAGCAGCATGGAAGAAGGTGCACCCAAAACATGCCGAAGATACAGTTCGCCATAAGCGCTTTTTAGTATCACGAGGATTTACTAGATTTTGATTACATTGTTCGAAGGCGCTTGATGCGTTCTTCGATTGGCGGATGAGTAGAAAGAAGTCCGGAAATACTTTTAGATCTAAATGGATTTGCAATAAAGAGGTGTGCAGTTGCGTTGCTGGCAGTGCGAAGTGATGGGCCATGGGCGATTTTTTCAAGCGCACGCGCAAGCCCTTCTGGATAGCGGGTTAACAATGTGCCAGATGAATCTGCTAAGTATTCTCGCTGTCGAGATATTGCAAGCTGAATGAGTTGTGCGATGAGGGGCGATAGAATGAGTAAAATAAAACTGACAGCAGCGAGCAGTGCTCCAATCTGGTTGCTGTTTTCTCGATTGTCCCTATTCCTAAATCCTCCGCCAAAAAATGTAGCGCGCGTAACCATGTCTGACAAAATAACAATAAATCCAATAAATATTGCAACGATTGTAGAAAATCGGATGTCGTAATTTTTTATATGGGATAGTTCGTGGGCGAGTACGCCTTCTAGTTCTGATCGTTCGAGTGTTTCAAGTAAGCCGGTAGTAACTGCAATGGATGCATGTTCCGGATCTCTTCCGGTTGCAAACGCATTGAGTGCAGGAGATGAAATGATATATATGTTTGGTTTTGGAATACCTGCAGTAATTGCAAGATTTTCTACAATCCGATGAAGCTCCGGGGCGTCGGTAGGGGAAGCTGCTTGGGCTTTATTGGCAGCAAGCGCAATTTTATCTCCTGTATAGTATCCGATGAGCGATGATGGAATTGCAAATATGGCAGCAATAATAGCAAGGGAAAAGTCTTGCCGCGTAGAATACGAATACAGTCCAACGACTCCTATAACAAACGCAAGTACGAGAATCATTAAGAAAAAAGATTTTCGCTTATTTGCTGCAATTTGGGAATAAATAGTCATAGGTTGCGGGTAGATAAATTACACTCCTTATTAAGGAGAAGAATTCTTTTCATGTATAAGACTTATTTTTGTTCAAACGATACTTTAGGTACCGCTCGTTCTGAATCATCTTCAAGCTGGAAGAATTCTCGTTTTTGGAATTTAAATGTAGATGCAATAAGGTTGCTAGGAACTGTTTCAAGCGAAGTGTTATAATCGCGCACTACT
>CAYPSL010000022.1:0-10482 GCA_964413615.1 uncultured Candidatus Saccharibacteria bacterium
AGGCGATCTTCTTGTTCCTGGATGGATACCAATGGCACGTACCAGCGGTTTTTGGGCACCATGCTCGCCATACGGTCCATATACGGACGCATAGCATCTTCAATTGCTTGTATAGCCGCCTCCGGAGGCATGATCGCAATACACGCATTCATGTATTTCATCATACTGGCGTTGCCAATTTTTCGATAGTCCGTACCCTACAGAGTATGACAGGCGGTCTTTACAGTAAAATAGCCATGCAGGCCGCTGAACATTACGTTCGTTTTGGCACCTACCTGCAGATACCTGGCCCGTTGCCTCAAGAGCTTTTGTTTCAGAAGGCGTGCTTTGTTTCTATTATTGAACAGCCAGGCCACCATGTTCGCGGAGCATTTGGTATGCCGCTCCCCCGCTTTTCGTCGCTGGCTCAGGAGATTATTGCAAATACGGTAGAAGCAATCGTGCGCCAAAATATTCGTATGCGCCCCGTTGATGCTTCTGCGTACCAATACGTTGTGGGGGTTTTGGGGCCTCTTGAGCGCATAACCAGCCGCGAACATTTATTGCCAATGCAGTATGGATTATATGTTCGTTCCGATAAAAACAAAACAGCGCTTCTGCTTCCGCGCAGGCCAGGGATTGATACGGCAGATGATCAGATTGCAACGGCAATCCGAGAAGCGAGAATTGATCCAAAAAACGAAACGGTAACAATGTATCGTTTTTCGGTCGTATTTTATGGCCCGTAATTCCAGTACACACTATGCGCTCATTGCGCCATGCGTTTCAATGCCGAAGGGTGGGCGTGAATCGTATACGTATCATTATGACGCACAAGACATAAACAATACTATTCAGATTGGACGAGTTGTTCGTATTCCGTTCGGAAAAAGAACAATTACCGGAGTAGTGCTCGACCCTAGTATTCGTCGTCCGCCGTATCCTACAAAAGCAATCGGTACGGTGCTAGGAGACGTGTTAACTGGTCAGCAAATAGAATACGCGCGCTGGATAGCTGGCGCTGCACATGGAGGGCTTGGATACACTCTTCGGTTATTTGTTTCGTAAGGATTATATGAAGCGTATGCTGCCAATTGCGATTATTGAAAAAGATATAAAAAAACGCCAAAAAGCGATACGGAAGCATATACAGAAAACAGAGGGACAAACGCTCATTTTGGTTCCTGAAGTTGCTATGCTCGATGCATATGCCGATATGGGGGCGATATATCATGCAGGCTTAAAACAGTCAGAAAAAAAGAATATTAAAGCAAGCGTTGCCAGTGGTTTAGTGAAAGTTGTAGTAGGAACGCAAAAGGCATTGTTTCTCCCCTTTCAAAATCTATCACTTGTTGTTATTGATGAAGAGCAATATGAATCGTACAAACTATGGAGCCAGTATCCTCGATTACATACAGTTCGCGGAGCTGTTGAATTGGCGCGAGTGTGGGAGGCGCACGTAATCTACGGATCTTCTTACCCTTCTTTGCGCTTACGGCACTTATGCGCAGAAGGTATGTGTACAAAAGCCGCTGATAATCCAATAGCTCTTTCAGTAGAGCTGCAGCAGTTTTCTTTTGAGGACAGAAAATGGAAACGCGCATTGCCGAACGATATCGGCAGCCAAATCCGCGCATGGGCGCGAGGAGGAAAACGTATTCTCGTTATTCATAATAAAAAAGACCATGCACGCATAAAAGACGTTCTCTTTTTTCGTCTTTCTGCGAAAGCAAAAAAGAATATCGCATTGGGCACAACGGCACTTCTTTCTGAGGCTACGTCTGCTTCGTATGATTATGTAGTTTGGGTATTTCCAGAACTTACGATGCACGCTATAGACCATCGGTCGAATGAGCGCGCTCGCATGATTGCTGCTCGAATGCAGCTCCTCGCTCCTAAAAAGCCAATATATGTAGTGACTCGAAGCATGAATATGGCCCATGAAGTGCTGGTGCTTGACGATGCGGCTTGGCAGGTAAAGGCACTAGAAGAGCGCAAGAGGCTTTCCCTCCCTCCATTTACAGACGTGGTTCGTCTTACCGTGCGTGATAAGAGTAAAGCAAAGGCTCGTACGCGAATGATGGATGTAATACAGATTCTTACTACTTCCCTTCCTGCAAAATCTGGCGCACAGGTATTTGGACCATTTCAGGATCGTGCAGGGAAAGCAACTGATGTGCACGAATACCACGCGCTCGCGGTTGGACAGCTTTCTATGCTACTGGAAGCATATAAAAATGTGCCGATAGATGCGGCAGATATTGACCCTCACCGAATCGTTTAAACAACAAGCGGCTCGAGCGCGAGAGTAATGCCGAACGTTTGTTCTACTGCGGCAATAATTTCTGCAGACAGCGCAAGTAATTCCTGAGTTGTTCCTCCACGATTAACGAGTGCAAGGCTATGGTTCTCTGAAGTGCCTACGTTGCCCCTCTTTGTGCCTTTCGGAAAGCCGGCATGCTCTACGAGCCAGGCAGCGGAAAGCTTCATATATGCTACGCCATCGCTACTTGGTTGTTTTACTGGGTAAAACGGAATTTGATCGATAGTTTTTTCTTGCATAGCGGCCAAGGTGGGTGCGGAAACAATCGGGTTGGTAAAAAATGATCCGCAGGAAACAGAGTTCGGGTCATCTGCGGCAACAAGCATAGATTTTTTCTTGCGCAATGAAAGAACGGCATTGCGAACCTGAAGCAGCCCTTCTTTTCCTGGAGCAATGTCCTGGAGCATGCTTGCAAGCTCCGGATATGAAATTATAGGAGCGCCTCCTTTTGATAAGCTAAATGAAACAGACGTAATTATAAATCGGTCTTTGTCTTGTTCTTTAAACCTGCTGGTACGGTATCCGAATGCGCAGTCGCTATTTGTAATAGTGCTACGTTCTAGTGTTTCTCTGTTAATAACCGCTACGGAGGTTAAGGTGTGCGCAACTTCTTGCCCGTATGCTCCTACGTTTTGATACGGCGTTCCCCCACATGAGCCGGGGATTCCAGATAGGCATTCTAAGCCTGTGAGATTTTTCTCTATTGCATAGAGTACTACGTCATCCCACACTTCTCCTGCTTGCGCTGTTACGATTGTTTTTTCGCCATCATCCACGCTGGTGATTCCTTTTGTTTGAATATGAATGATCAGTCCATTAAAACCTTCGTCGGCAAAAATTGTATTACTTCCTCCGCCAAGCACATGAACGCGCATGCCCTGCTCCTTGGCGTACGAAAGCGCAGCAATAATGTCTTCATCTGTTGTGCACGAAATGTAGTGTGTTGCGTTCCCACCAAGACGAATTGTAGTCAGTGGTGCGAGCGGAATATTTTCTGCAATAGTAATTGCCATATAAAGGTAACTATGAGTTTTATGGAGTGCGAATGCAAGGATAAAAAGAACCCTGTCGTTTGAAAGCGACAGGGTTGAGAATCGAGAGTCGTGGGAGATTTATCTCCCGGTAATGTACCGCCACTTCCCATCAATGAAGACGGGCTTGGCGTTGTAGTGGAACCGATATTGTTGATATCGGGAAAGGTTCCGCCCACCATACCGATTTGGGTAGTAGGGTTGCCTTCTCGCGAAGTCCCCGTGGTGAACGTATCCGTTCGATGGAGATGGCCACATGGCTGCTCCGTACCCGCCTCGCCACTGGGCTTGGGCGGTGTCGGTGAAGATGCACAAGCAAGCAATTGCGATAATGGCGAGAATGACGATCATGCTTTTTTTCACGATGCTCTCTCTTTCTTGTAAGGAACAGGTTAGTCAGCACTATTACTGACTTATAAGAACATCATACTCTATAATATGATGTTTGTCAAATGTATTTTACCAGTACCAGCGGTTGAATGCTCCGAATCCAAATAATCTCAATCCACCACCATACCAAGGAGAGGGGTTGTACCCCGCGCCATAAAATCCTACGCCTCGGTATCGATTAGAGAATGCAACGCTTGGAGCGCCGTAAAACCCAGCTCCATAGTGGCCGCTGCTTACATATTGGGTATGCAGTTCTGTCTGAGAAATAACAGGAGATCCGCCAAACCCAGCGCCGTACTGGGCAGGATTTTGTGCTGTTGTGGGAGCATACACTGGTTCTTTTGTGTATGTTGGAGAAGGAATAAACCCAGCGCCGTAGTTGCTCGTATTATCTTCTTGAGCAAAAACTGGCAAAGCAAACGCTCCCGCCATAAGGAGGGCTATTGCAATAGAAAGTGATACAAAGCGAATATTCATAACTACACAGTATACTCTCTATTCTTTGACTTGTCAAATCTTTTTAGGGTAGTTCCCCTATATCCTAAATTGCTGGGGCTGGAGTTTGTTTTGGGCCTGCGGATTCAAAATCTTGAACAATTTTCAGCGGAATATTCGTGATGACGGAGTCAGGGCGAAATACTTGCATGGTGTATTCCCCAACGGTTGGTATGGTCCAGCAGCAATATGAATTCGTGCCTGGATCAAGCGTTATGGTGGTTGGAGAAATTGGTACGATAGTGCTTTTAGTATTTACGAGCCGTACGGTAAGGGTTACCGGTCCGGTTGCGGCCGGAGTTGTGGTGCCGCGCAACATGATTTTTTCTTTTATGGTGTATTCTGTTTTTTGTTTAATGGGCGGATTTTTTTGGGTTGCAAAAGAATCTCGTACAAGGGTTCCTAGTCGCAGATCGCTAAAAAGTGGAGTTTGAGTTGTTCCGGAAGATGTTTGTGTAGTTTCGTATGTTCGATCTGGTAGCTGCGAAGCAAACCATGCGCCGCTTAAAAGTAAAAAGAGAACAATGCCCCCTATGGCAAGAATTTTTTGATGTGATTGTATAAAATCTTGGATCATTTTCTTTTTATAACACGAAGAATAGCTTGTTCTATTGCGGCGTCGTCCATCTTATATTTTTTTAGAAGCTCTTCCGGCGTGCCGGATTCGCCAAAAGAATTATGCATTCCGATAAATTCCATTGGTACAGGATATTTGCGTGCAATAACTTCAGCAATCGCGCTGCCTACCCCTCCCATGATTTGGTGCTCTTCTACTGTCACTACCGCCTTACACTGCCGCGCTGCTTTTTCTATTGCGTCTTCATCGATAGGCTTAATAGTTGCAAGATTGATGATTTTACATGAGATTCCTTTTTCAATGAGCCTATGCGCAGCTACCATAGCGCTATGGAGAATCGGACCTGCTCCGATAATGGCTACATCGGACCCTTCTTTTATGGTAATTGCTTTTCCGATTGTAAATGGAGTTTTTTCTGTAGTGAATTGTGGAGTCGCCGCGCGCCCCAGGCGGATGTATACGGGGCCGTTGATAGCAACTGCTGCTCGAACCGCTTTCTGCGCTTCTAGGGCATCGCAAGGCACAAGGACAGTCATGTTTGGGAGTACTCGAGTAAGTGCAATATCTTCAAGTGCTTGATGCGTTCCGCCGTCTGGCCCTACAGAAACTCCTGTATGTGCGCCAATGAATTTTACGTTTGCTTTGTTGTAGCAAGAAGATATGCGGATTTGATCCCAGTTGCGGCCTGGGGAAAATACGGCATAGGTTGCTACAAAAGGAATTTTCCCATTCAGGGCGAGCCCCGCTGCTACCGCTGCCATGTTTTGTTCTGCTACCCCCATTTGAATAAAGCGTTCGGGAAATGCATCTCGAAACCCATTGCTGCGGGTTGATTCGGTAAGGTCCGCACACAGCACAACAATTCTTTCATCATCTTTGCCGAGCTCAGCAACAGCAATACCATACCCATCACGAGTTGCTGCAGTGTGAACATCGTGGCGAAGGGCTGTAGAGGAAATATGAGCGCTGGTAACAAAGTTACTCATAGGTCTGATGGTGTAATTTTATTATCCAAGCTTCGAAGTTGGCGAAGCGCAGTTCTTGCTTGTTCTTTGTTTGGTGGATTGCCATGCCACTGGAATTGATACTCCATAAAATCTACTCCCTTGCCGGCAATCGTATGGGCGATAATGCATACAGGGTATTCCACAATTGCTTTCGCTTCATTGCACGCATCTATAATTGCTTCCATGTTGTGCCCATCTATTTCTATAACGTGCCACCCGAACGATTCGTATTTTTCTTTTAGGTGTTCTTTTTTCATCACGCTTTCTGTCGGTCCGTCGATTTGGATATTGTTTCGATCAATAATCGCAGTAAGGTGTGAAAGCCTGTAGTGGCCGGCGAACGCAACTGCCTCCCATGTAGATCCTTCATCGTGTTCTCCGTCGGAAAGGAGCGCGTATGTTTGGTATGTTTTTTTATCGATCTTTCCTGCGTACGCAGATCCGCATGCAATACCCAGTCCTTGCCCCAAACTAGCTGCAGAGCTTTCAATTCCCGATGTTGTGAGCCGGTCTATGTGGCCTTGTAAGCGCGATCCAAGTTTACGAAGTGTTTTTAATTCTTCTATTGGGAAGTATCCTGCTCGTGCAAGTGTGGCGTACCATACCGGGGCTGTGTGTCCGCATGAAATGTATAAGCGGTCGCGATCAGGATCAGTTTTTGCTTTTGGATGTATGTTGAGAATATTGAAGTACAGCGCAGTTGCAATATCTGCTAAATCGAGCGGTCCGGCGCTGTGTCCTGACTTTGCAGCGACAAGCATTTTAATAATGTCTTTACGAATGGTGTTTGCCATTCGTTCTAAATCCTCCTTCTCTGTGAGCCTCTCCATCCTTTCAGTATACCATTTATTATTTTAGGCAAAAGAAAACTCCAGCATAAAGTCCTCTTAAAGTTCGGTGGGTTGGGGGGGGCGGGTGTTTCCCGAACTTTTTGATTCATTCATGCTGGAGCACGTGAGCATTTAAAGAGCAATACAGGTGCTATCTGTATTGCTGTATACCGTCTTTATGCCCCTTGTGCAAGAAGCTCTAGGTGGCGAATATTTTCTTCTGGTGTGCCCATGCCGAATATTGCGGTGTTCGCACAAAATAGCTCTACGCCTGCCTTCGCGTACTCTTCGATCGTATCTTTCCCTACGTGCCCGTCTGCAGCAATTTTTATCGTTGGGTGTGCGGCATGAAATTCTTGTATTTTTTTGAACACGGAAATGTCGATTGGCTGATTTGCCCTCCCTGGCTTATATCCCATAAAAAGTACGTATTGTATGAGCGGCAAGTATTCCGTAAGGCGTGATATGTCGGTATCTGGATTTATCGCAAGGCCCATTTCGGCGCTCGTGTATTCCCCTACCGTGTTGTACACGAACGGCAAATCGTTTTTGCCGTGAAATGCTTCAATGTGAAAAATGCAGCGCCCTGGATTCATGTCGATAATATCATCTACAAAATCACCAGGCGTTTGTACCATCATGTGCAGCTCTGCTTTGTGGGAGCTCTCAAGGTCTGCAAAGCGAAGAATATCAAGAAAACCTTTTTCTCCTGCAAATATGCCGTCTGTAATATCGATATGGATGTGGCTAACGCTTGGTTCAACCTTGTTCCAGTCCTCTTCAATCTTCTCAAACGTGTTTCGGAGAATTGCGGGGACTATTTCAATTTCTCGCTGCGGAGCACCTGTGTCTGCCATGGTAGTTAGGCCTGTTCGAGCTTAGAAATTTTTTCTATTCTGCGAACGTGCCGGTCTGCTCCTGAGAACGGAGTAGTTAAAAAAGCCTTAATGACATTTTCCGCAGTGTCGCTGCTGATAAAATCGGACCCCAGCGCAAGCACGTTGATGTCGTCATCGGTCCTCGCCATTTTTACGATATCAACACTATGAATAAGCGCAGCACGAATGCCCGCTATTTTATTTGCAGCAACAGCCATTCCTACTCCGGATCCGCATAGCAAGATTCCGCGCCGATTGCTCGGGTCTTCCGCTACTGCAAGCGCAAGATGTTCTGCGTAGTCTGTATAATCATCATCTTCGTTTTGGGCATGAGTGCCCACGTCCGTAACTTCATAGCCGTTTTGCTGAAACCACAGGAGCAAGTCCTGTTTCATTCGAAATCCTCTGTGGTCTGATCCGATGTATAGTTGCATGGATTTACTATAGCAATAGGATCCTATATTTGAAAATAGCGGCATTTTGGGGTATAAGAGAAAAACGCGGTATTTGAATGTACTTTTTATTTACCAGAAAGGAGGCGACGCATGTCGGTAGCCACTTCAAAGGAGCTAAAAATTGTTCCTTTTGATAAGAAGAGCTTAAAAACGATCGCGCAAGTATCGTGGCAGCCAAGCGGTCATCGACTGGCGTTCTTTGTTCTTGATGAAAGGGATGTTCTTATTCAGGTTGATATTGGGCCGCGCTGTTTCCCCTTTAATCCCAATTTCAAAACATATCACGCGAAGATCGCCTCTAAGGGAGATGCGTATTGGTTGATTGCCAAGATGCTTCTTATCGAACAAGAGAAACCTTTAAAGGGTCATTCGAGTGATCATGTTATTGGGTGGGTGGAAAGAGCTATCCGCATTAAGCAGATTCCCATGAATCGAGAAATGCCTCGGGGGCGTGGTATCCCTGAATATTTGGGAGCAGTCCTCAGTGTGATTGAGTGGTTTACAAACGTGAGTTTTACGAGGTATGAAGAGCGAAGAGAAAATCCTCACACCTTTTTCTTCAGATCAGAAATTCAAGGGTTCATTTAGTGTATGTGTTCTTTGCCGGGTATATTCATTGCAACAGTGCAATGAAAGCCCGGCTTTTTTATTTTGCGCAGTGTATGTAAAGTCGGTACTCTACAATCATGATTATCAGCCTGACAGGAACTATGGGGGTAGGAAAAGATACGATGGCTGATTACATGGTTGCAAAACATGGGTTTGTAAAACTCAGCATGGCGGACCCGTTTAAGCGAATTGCAAAAGAAGTATATGAATTTTCCGATGAGCAGTTGTGGGGTCCTTCAAGTTCTCGAAATCAAGAAGATACGAGATATAAACGGCCAGACGGAACATTCTTAACAGCACGAATCGTTACGCAGCTTTTAGGGAATGAATTAAGCCGCCTCGCCTATCCGGAAACATGGATTGTATACATGCAGCGTACGGTAAAGAAAATTCAAGAAGGATATTTTTATGATGAGAAAAAAGGAGCGTATATGGTGGAGGGTAAAAAATCTAACTACACGGGAATTATTGTAAGCAGCTGCAGATTTCGAAATGAAATAGAAGCGGTAAAAACTATGGGTGGAATAACGGTGAGATTAAAGCGCCCTGCCCTATCCGTAGGAGTCGCCCTAAAAACGGGTATCAAAGAGCACATTAGCGAAAAGGAACAGCTTGATATCCCTGATGATTTTTTCGATTACGTGCTTCAAGTGCCAGAAGGCCCCGAGTTATTTTATGGGGTTATTGATGAGTTTTTAGAAAAGGTGAAGGTGTAGTGGATTAGAGGTAGGAGGAAGCAAGAACTTATTGATATATTTTAGACAAAGAAAAAAGCGCACTCTGATGTAGAATGCGCTAGTGTTTACTTAAATGTTCCAACTGCACATCGCACACGTTTGTCGGCAATGTGATGATAGAGATGGACGATACCATCAATAATCAACACGCCGCTACTAAATGCAATGAATTGATTCGCCCAACCAATTTCCTTGGGAGGTATAATCAGGGGCTCTTCCGAGCGATACTCAACCTCTAAGGTAAGAGGATTAAATACCACTTCTCCGATTGCCCACGTTTGGGAATCGCGACCATTGTAGAACATCAGTTTTTTTGTTCCGAAATCCACAATGGGGCCAGTAGAAACATGATCGCTGTCCCATTTTCCAGGCCGTGTATCAAGCCACAGTTCTGAATCCCGGACAGTGCTTTTTCTTCTAAAGAAGAACGCTTTCGCTACTGCAAGCCTAGAGGACGTACTGTCTGCAAACTCATAGAACAAGGGATCGTATTCTTGCTCTGGCTGAAGCATTAGCTCACCTTCTTTGCACATATCAATAGGGCTACGCCACCATCGCTGTTCCGTCGGCTCGAGAACTTTTTGAAGTTCAAGACAGCCATTACCTAGCTCGCGAGCGTATCCTAAGGAAACATATACCCCGAGGTCTTCGGCACATTTGCCTCGAGTTGCCATTTCTTGAGACGGTCTCTTTCTCACCTGGCTATACAAAAAAGTATCGCCACAATGAGAACTAGGTATCCGAGTCGGGTCTTCGCACGCAAGGCAGTCATTATGACCGGCTGATCCTGGCATTAGGATTGGGGTTGGATGAATTACAAATTCAAATGGATTTTTTCCATCCGCTCGAAAAATGCAGGAGCTATAGACAGGCTGAGCCGCGTCTTTCGTATATCCGCGTCCAATGAGATGGAACCCTGCATCGTCCCGATAAGGCGAAACCGCCATCACGCCATCTTGTGACCAAGTTGGCACGGGATCCAGAAAATTCACATCACGAATCTCTTGAATATTTAACACGTTTCACTCCGTAGTTTGGTTGTGTAAGAACTATTTACATACACCTTGTAGGCGTAGTAAATCTGTACTAATTATACATTATTATATTAATATGTCAAGTGGTTCCGGGACAGGGATTCGAACCCCAGTTTTCAGATTCAGAGTCTGACGTC
>CAYPSL010000023.1:0-10456 GCA_964413615.1 uncultured Candidatus Saccharibacteria bacterium
GCCTTCTTGCAACTATTCAAGCAAGTATTGTATCTGCCCTCACTGCTGCATTCGGCGGCAACGTAGGAGAGACTGTTATTAGATAGATATGAAGGATGTGTTCAAGCAACTTCTCGCAGTGCTGATGTTAGCACTGGTGTATTCGGGCGCTACATACGCTCAAACTGGAGCTAAGATTATTCCAAGGGATAGAAGTAGTGCATCTATTCATGAAGGATTGAGCGGAACAACGAGCGCGGGAGTGAAGCAAAATATTAATCCGTTAATTGGGCAGCTCCCTGCGAGTTATATTCCGTTTCGTGGACTAGGAAGGGCTATTGCAAGCTTGGTAACTCCGTTTGGAATCGGTTCGCCAACACCTTCCGATCCGAGTTCGTATGGATTTAAGCCAACGGTACAAATAGTTGCTCCGCGAGCATCGCAAACAAGAACGGCAACGAGGCTTTTTGAGGGGGAGAAGGGGCTCGGCGGGAAAAATATTACGGACGTAGCTCAGCTTGGCCAACCAGGCGGGCAAAACCCTGGCGATCCGTATTGGGTTGCGTACCCTCGCCCTGGAAATGTAGAAAACCCACCCTTAGCTCAACTGGTTCACCATCCGTATGATTGTTTTTGTAGGTGGGATGAAACAATTAATTGCCCACTTCGGGAAAGTCCATTTTGGCATATTAATTTTGGAGCGCCATGGGTTCCCCCTCATTTTACCCCCGTATCTTGCCAGGCATGTTTTGGAGTGCATCGTATTCGCAAGCATGATTTTTATGTTGGGCAAAGCAAGAGTGGAGCATTTGATGGGTATCCGTTTACGTATCCGTATGATCCTGGGTATCGCGAATGCTTAACGCAAAGTATTGATAGTTTTTCAGCATCGGGGCCAGGCGGAGTTGCGCCAGGAGAGCCTGGGCTCTACGGATTGTAAAAAATATGGTATACTTTACATATAATTATTTCACAATATGAACTCAACACTTCTTCCGTTTCATCAACAGCTAGGTAATGCGTGGAAACTGTTTCTCCATCGATGGGGAGTAGCAGCAATACTACAGGCGCTCATGGTTATTCCGGGGATATTAATGCTCCCGCTTGTAACAGAATATTTGGCAGCCACATCGCAGGGGATTGATTCATCAATCGTTTTTGAAGAAACTATTTACGGTATGCAGTTTTTAATTGGGTTTATTCTCCTCATTCTATTGGGAGTGTTTACGTCGGCTGCTATGGGAATCCTCTTTTCCTCAAAGGAAAAACTTTCCTTCTTTGCTGTTATTACTGCAACTTCAATGCGATACATCCCAGTGCTGTATTCAAGTATTTTAGCTGGGCTTGCGGTTGCTGTTTCATTAATTCCTGCTCTCGGGCTTAATTACTGGTACTCGCTATTTGCTCGTTCCGGAATTGAAATTAGCGCGAGCGGAATTGTTGCCATTGATGCTATCGTGTTGATCGCGATTATTGCACTGTTAATTCCTGCTGCAATTGTTGCGGTTTGGGTTATGTATGCACCACTTGTAACCGCAATAAAGGCTGCGCCTGCAGGGTTTACGGCATTAATGTTTGCTAAGAATCGAGTACACGGCCACTTGTGGCAAGTATTGTGGAGGATTATTGGAAGCTTGGTATTATTCCAGATTGTTTCTGTAAGTGTTTCCATGTTGCCGTATGCTTCATATCTTGTTCCTTTTGCGCTCATGATTATTACGACTGCATTTTTTGTAGAGTTATACAAAGAATTAAATAACGGAGAACTGTAAACAAAGGGGGTGATTCACATGGCAAATAAAAGCTTACAGTTATGGGCAGCAGTGCTCTTGCTTGTTGGCGGGCTTGTTCACTTGATTCCTGCACTCTACTTGAGTCTTGCATCTCTTACAGGCGGACAGCCTTGGATCCAGATCGTTGTTGGGATTCTATCCGTGATAGTTTCTCTCGTAATGTTCGCTGGAGATAAGTCCGACGCAAAGTAGTTTTTTATGCGGTATCCTGGGCGTTGCTCCGGGATCTCTATAAAACCCCCTCGCCCTGAGGGGATTTTATATTATAGATATTCGGATATGATACGATTTACTTGCTACCTATGTGGAGTATTTTTAGAAGGTCTTTGGTCGGAACCCATGCAAAAGATATTACTGGTGATGCATGGCTTAATGTGACATCTCTCCCTGCAGCTGCCCAGGGGGCAGCGCGAGGAAAGCAGCCGCTTCGATTTTCCCAAGAGCTTGCCGGCAAGATAGTAGTGATTCATTTTTGGGGGAGCTCTTCCCCGATTAGCCTGCAAGATTTACCGTATTTGCACGGGTTGTGGGAGATGTATGGAGAAAAAGGACTCGTTATTATAGGGGTGCATACTCCGGAATATTCTGTTACAGACGATATAGTAAACGCAGAAAATGCTGCGCTTCGGTTTCATTTAGATTATCCGATAGTGCACGACCCTTCGTACTCTACGTGGGATAGGTACAATACGTCTACGTGGCCACGAACAATCGTAGTTGATGAAATGGGAATTATACGAATTGATCATGCAGGGCCGCACGGCAAAGAAGTTGTTGAGGTAGGTGTTCGGGATTTATTGCAGCATATCTCGCATAAGGGTGCGATGGTTCAACCAGCAGCTCTTCAGATTACGCCGACTATTCTTTTGTCCCGCCAAGCAATTGAGGCGCAAGGAATTGCGCTTTCTCCGTTTGTTGACCCGGCACAATATCATATGCCGTACAAGCTACCGCTTCATGGTATTGGTCTTTCTGGCTGGTGGATAACTTCGGAAAAAGAGCTCGCAAGCGGAAAAAATACGCCGGACCAGTCGCTCGCTATTCATTTTTTCGGTTCAAGGGTTGTATTGCGAATGAGGGCACTTTCTCCTGAAGGGGCAACAATAAAAGTATTTCTTGATAACAAGGAAGCGAGAGAAGATTTGCTTATTACGATCGAACAAGAATACGTCATTTTGGAGGGCGCCGTTCTTGCCGCTCATATGTGTAAGGTTGTTGTAATTACCGGATCAGTAGGAATTTCTACCATTTCATTTTCTTGAGATTCTGGGCTACGATTGATAGCTATGCCAAAGCTATCAATTATTTCAAACCCAGCCCATGAGGCACTTGGAGATATTTTGATTGTTCCTGTAGATGAGGCTCTTTCACAGATAACAAGTGTTTTCCCAAAAGAAATTGCTGATGAGGTAATTCTTTTGATGAAAAAAGTGCAATTTGCGGGCCAGTGGGGGCGAGCAGAGATTTTCATGGCGCCAAAAGGGCTTTTAGTCCCTTTTCTTGCATTGGTTGGAATGGGCAACGGGGGGACTTCTGATGATCGCCGCTCAGAGGGGATTCGTCGTGGTGTTGCTTCCGCGATTGTGGACGGGAGGGCGCACGTACTTCGCAATGTATGCATTGCTATTCCTCGTATGGAATTTCTTACTGCGGCAGTAGAGTCCGCGCTTATGACTGATTATTGGTTTGCGCATCATAGCGCGCAGGTGAAGCAAGAGAAAAAAGCTCGCTCGTTAGTCGAGGTCTCTTTGTATGTGCCGGGGAAAGAGTATGTCCAGGTGGGAAGAAAAATAGTTTCTTCTATTGAGGCGCGCATTGCTGGAATTACTCTCACGAGGGATTTAGTAAATCAGCCTGCATCGCATATGTCCCCTCTTGTATTAGCGGGAGAGGCTCGAAGAATTGCGAAGACATCGCCACAAATTTCTGTAACCGTTATGAATCGCAAGCAAGCCCTCCAAAAGAAATTTCTTGCATTTCTCTCAGTTGCACGAGGGTCTACTCAGGAGCCATACGTTATTCATTTGAAGTATGTTCCAAAAAAGAAGCCAAAGAAAAAGATTGTACTTATTGGGAAGGGGATTACGTTTGATTCCGGGGGACTTTCATTAAAGCCGGCAAACTCGATGGAGAATATGAAAATAGATATGGCCGGTGCTGCCACGGTGCTGGGGCTTTTTTCTATCCTTCCGACAATCCGTCCTGATGTGGAGGTGCATGGGGTTATTCTTGCGTGCGAGAATATGCCATCGGGCGATGCGTATAGGCCGGGCGATATTATAGAATCCATGAGTGGGAAAACAATTGAGGTGCTCAACACTGATGCGGAAGGGCGAATTACGCTTGCTGATGCGTTGACCTACGCAAGTGGAATGAATCCAGATGCTATTGTTGACCTTGCAACGCTTACAGGTGCATGTGTGGTAGCGCTCGGAGATACTCATGCGGGGCTGTTTGGAAATTCCGAAAAATTAAATCAGAGGATTCTGCGTGCCGCGGGGCAGTCCGGAGAGGGTATGGTGGAATTCCCATTGCCGGAAGAATATCGACCAACTGTTCAAAGCCGCGTTGCTGATATGCGCAATACGTCATTTATGAGAATGGGCGGAGCAATTACGGCTGCACTCTTTTTACAAGAGTTTGTTGGAAAATCGCCCATTACAAAAAAAGCAATTGATTGGGCGCATATTGATATTGCGGGGCCCGTATATGCAGAGATGCCTCTTATTCCGTACTGGCAATTTGGGGCAACGGGGTACGGCGTGCGAACGCTCGCAAGGCTTTTGGAGGAATTTGGAGAGTAGTTACGCTTTCTTCGCTTTCTTTCGCAGTTTCGCAATCGTGTCTCGATATTGAGCAGCTTTTTCGAATTCCATATTCTGCGCAGCTAATTGCATTTTGTTCGTGAGGCGCTTGATCGCATGTTCTGCTTCGTCTTTTGAGATTTTTTCCGGAACTTCTACTTCTTCTATTTGTTTCGATAGGGTAGATGCTTTAATTTCTTTTACGATAGATGTTGGAGTAATTCCGTGCTCTTGATTATATGCAATCTGAATGGCTCGGCGCCGCTTTGTTTCATCCATTGCGCGCTGCATTGATCCGGTAATTCTATCCGCGTACATGATAACGTGCCCCTCGAGGTGTCGTGCTGCACGGCCCATTGTTTGAATTAACGCCGTTTCGCTGCGCAGATACCCTTCTTTATCTGCGTCCATAATTGCAACTAGAGAAACTTCAGGTAGGTCGAGCCCTTCTCGGAGTAGGTTGATCCCAACTAAAATATCGTATGCTCCTGATCGTAAGTTTCGAAGAATGTCGATGCGTTCGAGTGTATCGATATCTGAATGGAGATACGCTGCTTTCATTCCTGATTCTATCAGGTACGTTGCCAACTCTTCTGCCATGCGCTTGGTAAGAGTTGTAACCAGCACGCGCTGATTTTTTGCTACCGTTTTTTTAATGGCATCCATGACATCATCGATTTGGTGGGTTGTAGGCCTGATTTCAATTTCTGGATCGATGAGCCCCGTTGGCCGCACAATCTGCTCGACCACCGCCTTCGTAGTATTGTTTTCATAGGGACCCGGGGTTGCTGATATGTATACAGTTTGTCCGATCCTGTCTTCAAATTCGAAAAACTTTAACGGGCGATTATCTTTCGCGCTGGGCAGGCGGAATCCGTATTCGATCAGGTTTTGTTTTCGCGCTGCATCGCCTGCGTACATGGCACCGATTTGCGGGATTGTCATATGCGATTCATCGATGAACGTTAAGAATCCCTTTTCTCCATACGCAAAGCGGAAGTAATCAATGAGCGTAGATGGCGGCTCACCAGGCTGTCTTCCGTCTAATTGGCGAGAGTAATTTTCAATTCCAGATACATAGCCAATGTGCTCGATCATTTCGAGGTCATAATTTGTTCGCTCCGTAATTCGTTCTGCTTCGGCAAACTTTTCGCGCTTTTCAAACATTGCAGCCTGCATCTTCGCCTCTTCGCGTATTGCTTCTATGGAAGCTTTTTTCTTTTCGTCGTTCGTCATAAAGAACGTAGCAGGGAAGATCGCCGCAGATTCTACGTGCTCTCGCTCGTACCCCGTCATCGGATCTATTTTTGATATGCGGTCAATGTGCGGACCAAAAAATTCTACTCGAACCACCACATCTTCGCCGGCGGGGAATACGTCTACCGTATCTCCTCGTACGCGAAAGTTTCCTCGTTCGAGGTCTATGTCGTTTCGTTCATATTGGAGTGCGCTTATGCTTCGTAAAAAATCTTGGCGAGAGATTGCGTCTCCCGTTTTTACAAATACCCGTGCGTTTAAATAATCTTGCGGAGAGCCGAGGCCGTAAATGCACGACACAGAGGCTACTACCACCACGTCTTTTCTTGAAAGAATTGCTTCCATTGCGCTGTGCCGTAAGCGATCAATTTCATCATTAATTGCTGAATCTTTTGCAATGTATGTTCCGGTGCGCGGAATGTATGCTTCCGGCTGGTAGTAGTCGTAGTATGAAACGAAATATTCCACTGCGGCATCCGGAAAGAATGTGCGGAATTCTTCAGCTAATTGAGCAGCTAATGTTTTATTGTGGCTAATAATAAGCGCAGGCATTCCCGTTTCGGCAATTACAGATGCAGCGGTCATTGTCTTGCCGGAGCCAGTTACGCCCAAGAGAGTTTGCCTTGAAAGGCCTTTTTGCACTCCTGCAACCAGCCCTTTAATAGCCTTGGGCTGGTCTCCTGCGGGTTGGAATGGGGCTTTTATGGTAAATAGTGAATTCACCCTCACAGCGTACCCCTTTTTTGATGCTCCTGCTATTCTTCTTATATTTTGGCTGTATAGAGGGTATATATAGTATATCTATTGACATATACGAAAAATAGGAGTATAATGATACTAGTACCTTGAGAATTAAATATTCTAGTTTTAGAGAGGAGGGTAACATGCTCACTAAAATTCTTGGTTTTTGTGAAGAGGCGGGGAAGGTAACTGTTGGCGTTGCTGGACTAAGCGTCATCCTCGTGACGTTGATTCTCGGGGGTGGGAAGATTCTCGATCCGGAATCGATCCAGCTCAATGAGTTGGCGGAGATTTATCGAATGATTTTCTCTGTCGCCTTTTTTGGAGGATGCGCCACTGCCCTCTTCGTCGGAGCTCGTTCTCTGCTTTGTAGATAATCGCAATGAAAACGACAATCTACAAAAACAATTTCCCGAACAGGTATCTGTTCGGGATTTTTTATTCAATCAGTTGCGCTTTGATCATGAGGCGGCGCCAGCTCGTACTAAGCGGCCAACAGGTGACTAGTGTTATTTCTGTTGTGTCTCGTTGGGTAAACATTCGCTGATCATTAGCAGAAACCACTTCCTCTTCTATTACTTTAAAAGAAAGCTTTTTTATGATTTCATCGCCTTTGTAATACGTAATAAAAATATCACTATCTCCCACATTGAGTTTATATAATGACGCGAATATGTTTTTATAGTCTCCTTTTTTCCAATACGCGTCACTTGAGTGTGCTGCTATAAATGAATTTCCCCTTTGCCCAGGCAGCGGAGTCCCTGGGTAGTGGATCGCTCCGCGTTCTAGATCCTTTTGAAAATCACTTTCTTTTGTGCTTTGAGACCACACGATAGGTACGGTGATGGCAAGCGAGGGGATTGTAAGTACTGCGTGAAGTTCTTCGCTTAATTCACTCGTTGTTGGCGTTGCTGTTGGCGCGGCTATTACTGAAACTGGGAAGGGAGTGTCTCTATACCACCAAACTTGGGATATAAGAGTAATTTGTAAAATAATGCATACAAATACAGTAACAAGCCCCGCGACCAAGATGTCTTGGCTGCGGGAAGAAAGCTTATTCCAAGTTGTGTGAATGCTCACGATTATTTCTTACGAGCTTCGAGTCTGCGTCCGATATATGCAACTACTCCTGTTGTAAGGGATACGATTGCAATTGCAGGAAGAGAAGACCCAGTCGCAGGTGCTACCTTTATAGCAGCAGGCGCTACTGTTGGAGTAGGCTTTTTTGTAGTTGTGCCCAAAACTTTGCTTGGTTTTGGAGTTGCTGCAACTTTTTCGTCATCGTGTGCGCAGCAGTCGCCACCTCGTCCCTGATCGCCAGGTCCACCGCCTACGTCAGGCGTAGTTGGTGTTGGCGTAGGTGTGGGGGTAGGTGTTGGGCAAGCGTCGATGTTGAAATCCCATGTTTGTGTATCGTCGAGGGTAAGGAAATTAAAGTTTGCGTCAGTATCCCATATTTCTACAGCAAGTGTATGTGCTCCTACAGATACGGGCACGCCAACAGTTGTCCAGTTTGTTGGCTTGTTGTCGAAGTGGTCAATTTCTACTCCATCGAGCCTTACAATAATCCTGTGAGGAAGATTGGATACGTATGTAGCTGTTCCACTAAAAGCAACGGTTTGTTCTCCGCAATTGAATTGTATTGGTGTTATTGAAATAATGTCGTCATCGGGTAGTGCTGCATATGCTGAAAATGGCATACTAATGAACAATGCGAGAATGGCGAAAAGCCCACCAGTTATCTGTGGAAATGTTTTTTTGGGATTGCTCGGTAATTTTTTGGACATAGAGCGAAAATTAAGCCTTTTATAATGTAAACGTTCGAGTATAGCAGACTCCTTTACCCGAAGCCTAGGGGGGGCTTGTGGAAAAGTCAATAGTCATTTACTATAAAGTGTTCCTATAAAGAGGGGAGCAGAGGGAATTAAAACGATAATAAGTGCATGGTCAATAAAAGAGTAGACATTATCATTCCTGTCAAGAATGAGGCGCATAATATTGCCGCCCTGTGTCGTCGTGTCGAAACAGCCCTTTCGCAGGCCGATATTTCCTATCAGCTTATTTTTGTCGTGGACCCATCAACTGACGGCACAGAGGCTGCTATTAGCAAGCTTTCGAAAGAATATCCTATTATCCTTCACAAGAAGCGAGGCCAAGTTGGAAAGGCGTACTCCCTTCTAGAGGGTGCGGAGCTTGCAAGTGCGGAATATATCGCAATGATTGATGGCGATTTGCAGTACCCTCCTGAAGCTATTCCTTCTATGTTGGAAGAGACTCAGCTGCATGGAGTTGTAATTGCGGAGAGGATCTTACACGAAGGCGGAATGGTGCGTAGGTTTTTGTCACGTTTTAACGCTTTGCTTTTTGGAAAGTTTTTATTTGGCGCGTCATACGATTTTCAATCTGGGCTTAAGGTATTTCGAAGATACATCGTTGGTCATATTGATAAGAGCACTATTCGTCCGTGGTCATTTGATATTCCCTTGCTCCATACCGCGCTTGAGCTTGGGCATACAATCGGGTCTGTTCCTATTATGTTTGAGGAGCGCGCGCATGGTCAGTCAAAAGTTCGAGTATTTTCTGCCGCATATCAAATTATTCGTTCTGCGGTTTTAACAAAAATGGCTCCGCGCCATGCGTACCATATTGCCCCACATTCAGAAGATAGCATGATCGGTGCAGGGGTTTCTCATAGGCGGAAAACGTTTATAACCCATACAACGCTTCCAAGTCATCATTCTGCACTTGTTACATTTCATGTATGGCAAAAGGTAGTAGGTTTTTTGCTTGCGGCTCTTTTGCTTGGGGGGCTTATTTTTGCCCCAGTTGTAACTCTTATTAGCTTTATTGCTTGTATTAGTCTTATTTACTTTTTAGATACGGTATTCCATCTTGGGCTTGTTGTGCGTAGTTTGCGTCATCCAACAGAGATTGTTGTTTCCGAAGAGGAGCTCCTGAATATAGATGACGAATCTTTACCGGTATATTCAATTCTCTGCCCTTTGTATAAAGAGGCTGCGGTAGTGCCATGGTTCTTAAAATCAATAGAGAGCTTAGAGTGGCCAAAATCAAAATTGGAAGTACTTTTTTTACTAGAAGAAACTGACGAAGAAACAATTGTCGCGATTGAAAAACTTAATCTTCCCGACTTTGTTCGCTTGGTAATCGTTCCAGATTCTCAACCTCGTACCAAGCCTAAAGCATGCAATTATGGTCTCAATATTGCACGAGGGGAATACGTGGTTATTTATGATGCGGAAGATAAGCCGGATCCTTGGCAGCTTAAAAAGGCATATTTGGCATTCCAGGAGGTACCTAAAGATGTATTTTGTTTGCAGGCAAAGCTTAACTATTACAATTCTGAGCAAAACATTCTAACTCGGCTTTTTAGTGCAGAGTATGCATTGTGGTTTGACGTTATTTTAACGGGACTCCAATCTATGGCGGCAATTATTCCGCTTGGGGGTACGAGTAACCATTTTCGAGTAAAAGACTTACAGTCGCTGCATGGGTGGGATCCGTTTAACGTTACGGAAGATTGTGACCTAGGTACACGTTTGTTCCAGGCGGGGTATAAAACTGCCGTGTTTGACTCTCTTACTCTCGAAGAGGCAAACAGCCAGACATGGAATTGGATTCGCCAGCGGTCTCGATGGATTAAGGGATACATGCAGACCTACTTGGTGCACATGCGAAATCCTATAGGGTTATTTAGGAAGCTAGGGTTACAGGCATTTATTTTCCAATTAGTAGTGGGCGGGAAAATTGCATTTATGCTTATTAATCCATTGCTATGGATTGCTACTATTGTGTACTTCTCTTTTCGGGCAGCAGTCGGTCCTGCTATTGAGCAGCTCTATCCTCCGTTTGTATTTTATCTAG
>CAYPSL010000024.1:0-9720 GCA_964413615.1 uncultured Candidatus Saccharibacteria bacterium
GAGATTGGATTCGCTTGGGCTTAAGTTACATATACTTCATAATTCCCTAGCATTGCATCGGCATTTCTATTCCGCGAGGGATATTTTACGTAGGCAGCGAATAGTTGGGTCCGCAAGGTATCGAGTGAACACCAATTCGATTCGTAGGATGCGACACGCTCTATATGGGGTTTTTGGTGTTAGGGGGGTTGCTCGGTACTTTATGGAGAATTGGGGTGATATCCTTAATATTCCGCGTATTTTTGCAATTATTAGTGCGGGAGAATTCTGGTATGGCGTACACCATGCGAACAAACTGTTGAAAAGCGAAAAGAAATAAAAATGCTCTATTAAGCTATAATAGTACAGAATACGCATCATGTTCACAAAAAATACGACATTATCCACAGATTTATCCACAAGCTCTCCACAGAAAAGGGATATATTCGTTATTTTTGTCCATTTTGGATCAATTGAAAAAACTAATATGGCAGTAGCTTCTGCCCTAGCTGCGGGCTGTGGGTCGGAAAGAATTATTGTGGTTGATCATTCGCCCTCTTCATATACCTCTCTTGATCCTATCGCAATTGTTCGGCCCTCGGAAAATAAAGGATATTCATCTGGACTACGTACTGGAATACAGCAAGCGGGGCGTATGGGCGCAAAAGATTCTGATATCTGTATTCTTCTTAATAATGATGCCGTGCTTTCTTCGGACGCCTTGAGAACCATTCAAGTATGGTGGGATGAGTCGGGAAGCCCTACTACCCTGGCAGGAGCTTCTTGGGGCGCACTTTCTCTTATTTCTGGGAGGGCTGACGTTACGGGAGCCGTAAGGAAGGAAGACTTTTTTACTCTCCCTTATATTCACGGTTGTTGTATGGTTTTGGAGTATGGATTCGCTCAGCATATCCCCTTCTATGAAGATTTTTTTATGTATTGGGAGGATGTTGCTATAAGTATGCGGGTTCGAGCAATAGGAGGGACGCTCGCTGTTATACCTAATCTCTCAGTGCTTCATGATGATGTAATCAGTAGACTCTCTCCTGATAAGATGTATTATTTAGTCCGGAATGGGGCATATGTACTAGAAAGGCTCGCGCCGTTTGCCTGGAGGGTATCTTGGTATGCAAAAAACACGCTTAGGGCCTTTTATCATATTGTTATGGGAAATAAGCACTCTGGCATTGTTCGGGCTTTGCGTGATGCTCGTATAAAAAAATTGGGGAAAATTAATCTATGAATATAGGGGTTGCTATTGTTACGCATAATAACGAACAAGACATCGCTGCTTGTATTGCGAGCGTTGTGTCTTCTGGTATTTCTGACATTGCAATCGTCGATAGTGCCTCCGCAGACGGAACGGTTAAAGAGATTGTTCGCTCGGGGTACTCTTGCCAAGAATTGTTAAAGAACCGGGGGTTTGGATATGCTGCAAATAAGGCAGCGTATTTATTGAACACGGAATATGTTCTTTTCTTAAATCCAGACGCACGGCTTATGCCGGGGGCTATGGATTTCGCGATTCGTACCATTACGTCCGATTCTCGTGTGGGCGTGGTAGGGATGTTATTGGTTGATGCGGATAAAATCCCGGAAAAAAATTCGTATGGTGACGAGCCTGGGATATTAAGTTTGTTTGGGAGGCATCTGTATCGAAAAAAAATATCACTAACCCCCCTCCCCGTTGACTGGGTTTCTGGCGGAGCGCTTCTTATTTCCAGGAAATTGTTTGAAAAATTAGGAGGGTTCGATGATGGGTTTTTCTTGTATTGGGAGGATCTTGATTTGTGCCGTCGGGTTCGTGAAAAGGGGTATCTCGTTATGGTGGACTCCCGAGCGCGGGTGATTCATCAAAGGGGCGGTAGTCAGCTCAATAAAAAGAGTAAAACCAAGATATACGATGACTCGGCTGACAGGTACTATAAAAAGCACTACCCTACTTATATATGGAAACTTCAGGGATTTTTACGGAGTATTTACCGGTTGTTACGGCCGTTGGCATCGTAGTTGGAGCATGTGCTTTTGGAATGATTTTTTCCTTAAGGGTTTCGATCGCTGGAATTTATCTATCGTTATTTTTAGGACAACTTATACGTATCCCTCTGCAAGGGCAAGGCGGCGGTCTTTTATTGAGCGATGTCGTAATAGTTATTTTTTTGTTATCCTTGTTCGTTTCTCTATTAAGGGGAGAATTGCCCTTTAGTGGTAAGAAAATATTTTTAGCATGTATTGTAATTTCTCCATTTTTGCTTTGGGGGTTAGCAGTACTTGTGGCCCATATAGGGGTATACCAGATGGTCGATATTCGTATTTCTTTTCTGTATTGGATCAGGCTTGCCGTGGTGCTTTCTTTACTCCCGGCAGCCCTTATTGCAACCTCTCTGCCCAGTATTTTTCCTAGCATGAAAAAGGGTTTCGTGTATCTCTATGGATCATTGCTCGTTGCTGGATTTGTGCAACTATTCTTCCTCCCTAGCCTTGCTGGATTTGTACGTAATGGTTGGGATCCCCACATTGATAGGATGGTCTCAACATGGTTAGACCCTAATTTTTTGGGGATATTTTTTGTAGTATTTCTCCCTATATTTTTGTATTGGATGCCGCATAAAGTTTCTGCAATCACTCGAATTTTTTGGTTGTTTTTTGCGGTTGTAGCTATCGGTTTAACGGAGTCTAGAAGTTCTTATCTTGCTCTTTTAGTTGCGGGTTTATGTTGCGGAATTATTTGGGTATTTTCATCTAAGATTTCTGGAAACTGGAAGAAAGCAATTGTGCCCGGAGGTGTGTTGTTAGTTATTATTTTTTCCGGAAGTATTACCCTCCTTCGAGAGCGGGCATATCAAGTTTTTTTTCATGACCCAACAATAGCACTCAGGGCGGAGTCTTACCGAGCTGTCTGGAGATTTTTGGTTAGTCCAAATATGTTGTTCGGTGTCGGGTATAATGCGTATCAATTTGCTGCAGCAAATGAAAATCTCGTATCTAGTTTCTCTGTACACTCGCGCGCAGGGTCTGACAACAGTATTTTTACTATTCTGGTGACTACCGGGATGGTTGGAGCTCTTCTATTTTTTACCCCCATGCTCTTGGGGGTGGTATTCCATATACGGCGCTGGCTTTTTATGCGGAGTTACAACTCTCTCTTCTTTGTTTGGGCAACTATTGCCCTGCTTGTGCATGCTCAATTCGTAAATAGCCTCTTATACCCCCACGTACTTATCCCCTACATTATCTTCGTAGTCCTTACCCTATGATCTATGTGCTCATTGCGATTCTGACGGGGGTGCTCCCCCTGTATGTTATAAGATTTTCAATAGCTGGGATTCCAACCAATCTTTTTGAGGTTATGGTTTTTGGTATTTTATGCATAGCTCTTGGTAATGCAGGGTATCGCAAGCAGTTGGTATTTAGTATGAATAGTATTTCTTTTGTATATAAATTATGGATCGCCCTATTTAGCATGGCTGCCCTCTTAGCAACTTTTTATTCTCCTATTTTGCGGTCTAGCTTAGGCATTATGAAAAGCTGGATTGTAACTCCTGTTGTGTTTGGTTTTTTAGTGTATGTTGCGATAGGTGTGCGTGGGCGTAAAGATATCCTCTATTCTTTTGCATGTTCGGGTTTGGTAGTTGCAATTATAGGGCTGTCTCAAATTTATAATCTTGAACGTATTACTGCGTTCTACGATGTTCCGAACTCCCTCGCACTATTTCTTGTTCCTATAACAGTTCTTGCTATGTGGGTTGGAATACGGGGGCAGGATCGTTTTTATGGGGTAAACTCCATGATTCTTGCTGGTGCCATAATTGCAACCCAGTCTTTTGGGGCTATAGCCGCAGTAGTTGGAAGTCTTGTAATTGGGCTCATATGTTCTTGGCGCACACTACCTTTTGTGGGTGCAAAAAAAATGATATTGGGGTTACTGTTTGTGATTTGTAGTGCGGGCATAGTATTTTTTGCTTCTGGGCGGTTGCAGTACATGCTTTCTCCTCTTATTGACAGTTCTTTGGGGAATTCTGTAACAGTTCGATTCCAATTATGGGATATTGGTGCACGGCTTATCCAAAAAAATCCTATATTGGGGGTTGGTTTGGGGCAATTTGAGCAAGCGTACCAAGCGGAGCTTCATCAGCTTTTTAGTAAGCAGGAAGCTGGATTATGGGATGGATTATACGTATTACAACACGAATTTGTATTTCGGGATCCGCACAACTGGATACTCTCCTTCTATCTAAATATGGGACTTTTGGGGCTTGTAAGCTTTCTTACATTGAATGCTTTTAGTGTCGCATCTTGGGGGCAAGCAATAAAAAACGGAGATATATATCAACAAGCAAGCATTCTCGCGGTAGTGTCTATGTTATTGTTTGGGCTTGTCGATACGATCTATTGGAAAAATGACCTATCTGCCCTGTGGTGGGCATTTTTTGCACTTACTGTATTTCCAGCAACCTCTCGTATTCCTAGAACGTAGGAAGGTTATCAGGGCTTCCGAATGAGTCGGAGTCGTTAAAGTTCCCTATTTCACCAGAAGGGCTATCTAAAGCTGAGCCCTCCGCGGGCCCGAGTGTGGGCTCTTTTGCATCTTCTCCTAAGTAGCGGTTAACTGTATTAAGTATAACAACGGATATGAGGGCTAGAAATATTCCAGCCAATGCTGCAATTATTATTTCTTTTGCGGTTCCAATTTGTTTCCCATTTCCCGCCGCTGTCATATATAGGTAGCCGCCTATCGTGATACTGATTAATCCTATGATAACTAAAAGCGCAATTACTACGTTGACGCTTGTATTGATAAAGCTAACAATTGGTTCCGGATTATTAACATATTCATCTATTGTTGTGTCTTTTGGAATTCCGGGTAGCCCGACTTCAAATTTTCCGAATGTTCCGGACTTTGGCGGCTGCCCATCCAACCCCTCACTAATCCCTTGCGCAATTGCCGTGGTGGTTGCTTGGTGCGAGTATATTCCGATTATGAGAATTGATATTGCTAGTAAAAATTTATTCATAGGGTACTTAAGAGCCTACTGAGGAGCATAATTCCTGTATTCCTGCTGCCCATTTTGCTGCATCTGAATAATAATCGCATGTCCCCTTAATAATAACAATGAATATGGCAGCGAAAAGAAATAAGCCGATTATTAGGGTGATAATAATCCCGGCAATCCCTAACTTTTTTCCTATAAATCGTCCTAAAAAAAATCCGATACTCGTTCCTACTATAGGAAGAGCTGACCCTAGAGCGCTACCTACAGTTGCTCCTGTGGCACCCCCAAGTTCGGAATTTGCATTCTTTATTGCTCCTGCTTTCAGTATTGCAAGCCGTTGTTTGTATTGAGATTCTTCTGGAGCTGCCTCAGTGTTCTCTTGCGACGCATTTGATTGAAAGAGACCCTTTCGGACCTCTTGTTGAATATTCTGCTTTCTATACCGTGCTGCATTTAATGAAGCTGACCGCATTTGTTCAGTTTGTGAAATGGAGTCTGCCATATAAAGGGGCTATGCCTGGGTGCCAAGTTCTTTCTTTGCAGCTTCGATTGCAAGGATTTGCTGAGGATCCGATGTTATTACTTGGTCTTCCGCATAGCTTGCAACAACTTTAATAGCTACGTGCTTAAGACCTGCAAAGAATATACCCTCACCCACATCGCTCTCTAGGAGGCGAAACTTTTCATGGTCTGTTAGGTAGAAGAGTTCAGATAGAGCGTCAATTGCCGCAGGAGACTGGCGCAAGAGGAGCTGGATTGAAGAGTTTGTAACAATCGGTTTACCATATTTTGAGCCCAAAAAGTCGGAAATATCTTGTGTGATCGTAGTTACGCCCAGGTAGTATTTTCGAGCTCGTTTCGCCATAGAGAACAAGAATTTTGCTGATTCTTCATTACGCATCATGATCCAGGCTTCGTCTACTACGAGAATTCTTCGTTTGAGTTGGCTTCTAATTCTGTTCCATATAAAGCCAAGAACTACATACATGGCAATTGGGCGAAGCTCTTCCTCCATGTCTCGAATATTAAACACGATAAGCTGTTGGTCGAGGTCGATGTTTGTTGCCCTGTTAAACACTCCCGCAAACGTACCCTCTACGAATCGCTGTAATCTCGTCGCTACATTCTTTCCGCCTTCCATGTCTTTTGTAATGTTGTAGAAATCTTGAAGCGTTGGAACTTCTGGCTTGCTCCATCTTGCGCCGCGGGTAATATCTTTTAACGCATAGGTTTCCCAAAGCGCTCCATCTACAATTGATTGCTCTTCTGCGGAAAGCCCTTCAACCATCAGTGATATAAGCCCGATAAGTCTCGTGATATTTTCTCGAAGCACGGCTTCTGGATTTTCATCTTCCCCTAACTCTGGCAAGTCGAATGGGTTGATACGATGATCGGAAGAAATAGCGATCTGGAGGTATGCTCCGCCAACCGCTTCCGCCAAGTATCGATACTCTTGTTCTGGGTCGATAACAATAATTTCTGTACCGAACATGAGGCTTCGAAGAATTTCTAATTTTACCGTATAGCTTTTTCCGGCACCTGATTTTGCGAAGATGACCATGTTCGCATTCTCTAAGCTGAAACGATCAAACAGAACTAAGCTGCTGTTATGAAGGTTGATTCCATAAAGAACACCAGAGTTGCTCGTGAGGTCCGAGCTTACAAACGGGAAGCTTGTTGAAAGCGGCGAGGTGTTCATATTGACGTTTACCACGAGGCCATCATGCCCTAACGGTAGAGTAGAAGTGAACCCTTGCTCCATTTGGAATAGGGCTGGCTTTGCGTAAATGAGCCTTCCCTCAAGCAAAACCTCTACTTGGGACAATATCTCATCAAGCTCTTCTTCTTTGTTTGCGTACATGGTTATATATAGTCCGTATTGGTAAAACCGTTCAGTTCCCTGTACGAGTCGATCACGAAGCTCTTCAATATCCTGATACGCAGTCTCTAGTTGAGGATCGCGAACTTTTCCCTGTTCAGCTTGCATCGAAATAGATGTAGAAACTTGAGTGATTCTTTTTCGTAATTCTTTCAAGATTGTTGCAGAGTCTTGCGGGTAAATGAACATCGCAACATCAAACTCTACGTCAAAATTTACAATCGATGCAAACCAATTCGTATCGAGGTATCGAGGATATGTTGTAACAAAAACAGTCGTTGCAAACTTTCCATCAATTTCTAGTGATTTTGTTTTTACTTTAAATGCAGAAGGGGCAATAATATCCCGCAATGAAGAAACACCCTTATCGAATTGGTCAATAACAGGGTCCTTCGTTTCTTTTTTTGTAGGTGTTTTTTTAAATAATGATGGCAGCTTCATAGTGGTGTGTCGGTTTCTTGAACTGTAAGCTTTTCTACGTTTCGTAATCTTTGATTTCGGGAAGTGGAAGGGTTGAAGTAGTTATAGAATAACTCGATTAATTCCTGGGTCTTTAAAGGCACTACTCGAAGCCCAATACCCCGAAGCCCAATTGCAACCTGCTCTACTCGATGCATAAGTTGGGTTTTATTATGTTCAAATTCAATATCGCTCATTTTCCCCTTTCCGGCAGCTCCTTTTGCCCCTTTTGTCATTCTTGAGAAGAACCCTTCTTTTTTGTCTTGCGTTACTGAAAAAGGAATAGTTACGAAAAATGTTTTCGTCATAATATTACTTCCTTTTACGAGCTCCGATACGAAATTGATATATTCCGTCATTTGTAAGTGGAGAAGTTCGTTCTTTTGTAGGTCGCGCAGATGTTTTACCTCCTCTAGGTAGGGTGTGATATCCATTTTTCGGGAAGATATCGTAAGTTGAATCGGAAAATCCAGAGAGTTTATAAAGTCTTGATATGCATACACGATAGCGTTTTGCTCATCTTCGGATTTAAGCGCGAAGTTTACGGAAGAAATCATGAGCACTGCACGCATGGTGTTATCTTTTAATATAACAATACCATCTCGTAACTCAGAGATATTGATAAGAGTTTGGCTCGCTTTCCCCTTTGAAGGAGGGGCCATCATGTCGAACATCGCCATATCTTGCTATTGTACCATGAGAGGATCTGGAATATCCTCTTTGCTTATGTTTCCTGTTGTTTCTAGCGACTGAGCAATAGCATCAAGCGAGGATGCGGGGCGCGTAAGTGCAGAGTTTGTTCTGTTGCCTGCTGCAATATCCCATTCTGGATCAACGATTTTAAACGGCTGATTCTTTTGCCGCCTCCAAATATACAGTTGCCCCTTTGAAGCGTATGCGATGGATGCAAACAGTACCTGGGTGAATGTTTTCCCATATATTTTTAAGTGCGCAAACACCGCTGCAACGCCAAGAACTGGGAGCGCAATGGTAATAAAGAGTGATAAATCGGAATAAATATACACAGGAACCAAAAACATGACCGCCACTACATACGTTAAGAACTGTTTTAAGGTAAACGGACCAACTATTTTGTCTTCAATGTCCGTAAATTGTGGTACTTGAAATCGCATGTGTTAATAATTATGTAAATCGAATAGGTTCTATTGGGGACGGCGGCATTTTAGGTGGCATCGAAGGGCGTGGAGGTAAAGATGGCTGTGCGGGCTTCGGCGGAAGTTGCTCTTGGGCTGGTTTTGCAGCTATTTCTTTCAGGTTTAAGACATTTTTCATGCCAGAGGATGCCGCCTGAGCTGTTGTGCGAGATGGTACGCTACTTCCCTTTTGCTGACTGGATTGATCACTGAGCTCTGTTTTAATTGGCGCTAGCACATCATGCTCTATTTCCGTTGCCATCTTTTGTGCGGCATCAATCGGCAACTGGAGTTCTGTAGATAAAATAGACGGAAGTTGAGCTATGGTCTTTTTGCCAATTGCGATTTCTAGGATAGCGAATGCAATATTCGGCTGATTTTCTTCAGATACGTCGTATGACCGAGCAATACCCTTAATATAAGAACCGGTTTTTTCGGAAGATATCATTTCCTTTATTTTTGGAGATAGGCCTTGAACGATATCTAGGTATCCAATACTAGCCGCTTCTTCGCGGGCATATATTGATCCGATGGGTAATGTATGAAATGAATCCATGGTAGATATGATTATTTTTTAATTATTTATTTGCCGAGTCTCTCATACGGGAATCAATTTTCTTTTTTAGATCTATATCTCCAAGTTCTCCTGTTGTGATTCTTGCCTTTATATCGTCGCCCATTTTCTTTACAACTTCTTTATGCGTAGCAAGTGCATCGCGTTGCCCCTTGCTTCCGTGCTTCATGATCATATTTATTTGATCTTTAGATAGGGACGCGGCCGTATCTTTTTTCATGAGTTTAGTGGCGGAAAGAGCATCGGATTTTTGAAGCTTTTCTATTGCTGGACCAGCTTTTTCTATCTCGGCCTCGTAGCGTTCCTTGTCTTTAGCGTCTCCTGATGCAGGGAATTCAATCTTAGGGATTCCGAGGCTAGATGCAGCATTTATTGCTGCTCTGCCGTCAGAAGATATTGATGTTGGTAGTTTGCTCGCTGCCCAAGACCCGAAACTGTCCGATGTTCCATCTTTTCGCTTACCGTCCTTGTCTCGCTCCGGACCAGCAATAAACTTCGCAGCCTTACTTGCTATATTATTTTTACCAAACAATTCACCACTTCGAGATCTTTTTGCCACATCAGACTTCACGTCTCCATAAAAATCTTTCACGGCTCGCCCGCCTAAGCGATCAGCAGCCCCAAGTGCTACATTTCCAGTCGTTCTCAGTGCCGCATTGCCTCGCTTCATGGCAAAATTCA
>CAYPSL010000025.1:0-9124 GCA_964413615.1 uncultured Candidatus Saccharibacteria bacterium
CGGAAAACGATTTTGGATCACCTCCGCCGCCTTGGGCTAATCGTGAAGACCCTTCATCGTCTATTTGAAGAATATTCGGAGCAGGCCGCCTGTTTTCTGGACTAATCACTGAACCACCCTGAGCTAACACTGAAGAGAATCCTACTGCGTAGCTCAAGAGCATTGCAAACAGTGTTCCAAGAATCCACGTTTGAGATATACGTATCATAATGTTGAACCAGATGAAGACCCGCCAGATCCGCCCAAGATGTCTGAAACAACGATATTAATAATTGCGTAGGAGAGAATAACAACCATCAACCCAATAATTGCCCACATGATTGTCATTTTCGCCTTTTTTACCTGATCTTCGTTTCCAAAATCAATAATCATGCGTGCACCACCGATAATAAGTGCAATCAATGCGAGAAACCCAACTAATCCGAGCATCCAGTTAATGATTCCCTTCAGTACATCTGTGATAGTTTCCGATCCGCTATCTTCAAGCGGATTTTTAATTCCGCCCCCACCACTTCCAACGCTTATATTTCCAGATTGCGCAAAAACTGGCTGTATTGCGCCACCCAGAATTATAAGAACAAGAAAAGAGGCTACAAATGTTGCTATGCGCTTTATATTATCTTGCATTGCTTCCAATTATTCGCTGAAGCTGATCTTGGGACTGCTTAAGTGCATCCTGTATAGCTACGCCCCCTGTTGCAACGCTATCAATCATCGAATTAAATATACCATCAGTTGCGACAATATCAATTCTCGGCCAACTGGATGCCTTTAATCCTTGTTCCGCAAACACTCCCAATACTGGATCTGTAGCATATTCAGGAATAGTGTCGCGGCGCGCAGGCGGTAATCCTTGGGCTTTATTTACGACTTCTGATGCTGACTTGCCCGTTAAAAAGCGGACGAACTGCCAAGCAGCCTGAGGAGAGCGAGAAGATGCAGAAACTGCAAATGGCCAATAACTTGCAAAGGTAACCTCTGCAGCATTCCCTCCGATTTGTGGCATAGGCGCTACAGCAAATTGCAATCGCTGATTTTTAGCTTTAATAGTAGGGATCTGATACGCGTAATTAAACAACATAGCAGTCTTCCCTTCCGCAAATGCATCAATAGAATAATCTTGGGAAATGTCCCAGGTGTATACTTGCTTAGATTTATTTGCAAAATCCGTATAAAACGCGAGTGCTCGAGCGCCGATATCGTTTGCAATATCCACTCTTCGCGATCCCTGGCTCGTACTGATAATAGGAAGACCGCTCTGCATCATAAGATTCTGGAGTATATCCGGAGAGCGATTTATATTACTCGCTGTTCCAATCGCGGCTCCGGATTGCCCAATAACTCCGAGGCGGGAAACTTTCGTGATAGCAATAACCGCCTTTTGAAAATCTTCCCACGTCTTGGGAGGCTGAGAAATTCCAGCGTTATTAAAAAGATCCGTGTTGTAAAAAAGAGCCAATGTATCTACTGACGTAGGGAGGGCGTATACGTATCCATCGCGAACAAGATCCTTGTCCACTACTTCCACAAACTCTGTAAGAACGTCGCGCTGGCTAATTGTTTCCGATGGTGCGGGACTCATAAGGCCTCGTTTTGCTTCTACCCAAGTATTATTAATAACGAACACATCTGGTCCCCGACCTTCTGCGAGCGCCTGGACGAGCTCCCGTTCATACGTAGCGACAGATGCGATCTTTTTGTATTCAACGGTAATTCCCGTTTGATCCTTAAAGGCGCGAAGTATAGGTCCCATCATATCGCTATCCTGCCACAACCCCCATACCATAATACTTGTGGTAGTGGTCTGCTTTACGGGCGCTGGTTGGCGACATCCAAACCCTGCAAGCGCGAATGCGCTTACAACTATAAGGAGTGCGGTGGAATGCTTAGACGTAAAAAATTTCATACTACTGTGAAGCAAAGATAAGACCGAAATGATATGGGCTTGGTTCGAATTTTTTTATCTGTGTAAGACCAAGAGACTCTGCAATTTCTTTCATTTCGTTATCGTGACGACGCTTTTCTACCGGCGGACCAAACGGAGTTGCGGAAGTATTCCACTCTACGACCGCTACGTGGCCATTTGCAGCAACTATCCTCTTTGCCTCTGTAAGAATTTTATACGGGTCAGACTGATGAAGAATATTTGCGACCAATACCCAGTCAACAGATTTATCTGGAATCGCACTTCCTGGAGTATTTTCCACGTTTGCGCGCATCGTATGAACTGTAACTCCGTGCTGACGAGCTTTATTCTCAACTTCTGCCAAAATATCCGGGCGCACATCTACGCCGATCACTTTGCCGTTTTTTCCCACTATTTTTGCAGCAGCAATAAGGTAAAACCCCGCGCCGCACCCTAAATGCACAACAGTTTGCTGCGCGCGGAGCCCAAGAGAACGCCAAAGCGTGTCGGGACGAATGAAGGAGTTCGTTTCAGCCATATAAATACCCTTGCATTATAGCACAAGAGAGTAACTCCTGTGTACTACAATCGCCTTGTTTTACTCCCTACCCTTCAATTGGACGCCAAAGGGTGAATGTAGATATTTTTCCGCTCTTATCAGATGGGCGCATTACTCGAACTCCTTGAGTAGACCTTCCCTGCTTACTTACAGACGATGCAGAAATTCGAATTACTTGACCCTTCTCGGAAACGATGAGGATGTCTGTGTCCTTTACACTCTCTCCCCGCAATACAACCGCCTGTACGATCGAGCCAGTCTTTGCTGTTACTTGAGCTGTGCGAATACCGGATCCTGCTCGTTTTTGAATGCGATACTGAGACAGTGGTGTACGTTTTCCAAATCCTTCTTTCGTAATAACCATAACCTCCTGATCATCCTGACCCGCCCTAATAACATACATAGCAACCACCTCATCACTCCCTTTCAACTTCATTGCGTGCACTCCGGCCGCAGTTCTGCCCATTGGCCTAATATCCTTTTCGGAAAAGAGAATAGCTTGGCCATTCTTTGTTGCGATAATAATCCGATCAGTACCAGCAGAAACCCCAACCCACTCCAACGTATCTCCATCGTTTAGAGTAATTGCCTTTAAGCCTGTACGGCGAATATTTAAGAATTCCTCACGAGAAGTTTTCTTAATAATACCTCCGCGAGTTGCCATAACTAGATACTCTCCGGCCTCTTCTGCATCTGGCACATCCTGTACGGCAGTTACCTTTTCATTTGGAGCCAATTCTAAGAAATTCTGGATAGCCTGGCCCTTTGCGGCTCGTGCTGTTGCAGGAATTTCATATGCATTTGTTGAAAATACGCGCCCCTGATTCGTGAAAAACAGTAGCTGCTTATGAGTAGTCGTTGCGAGGAACAAATCAACAATGTCTTCCTCTTTTGTAGTCATGCCTTTTACGCCTTTTCCTCCTCGATTTTGAACTTGATATGTACTTGTAGGAATGCGCTTAATGTATCCTCCTCGAGTAATTGTAATAACCGTAGGTTCATCGGGAATAAGATCCTCCTGAGAAAATTCCCCTATTCCACCGGAGACTACTCGAGTCCTTCGCTCATCTCCGTACTGCTTCACAATTGCCTCATAGTCAGCGTTTACAATTGCTGCAACCTTTTTTGGATCCTTTAAAATACCTTCGAGCTCTTTAATGAGCATCTTCTTTTCCTTTAATTCATCTTCAACCTTTTTACGCTCAAGGCCAGCAAGGGCAGATAAGCGCATTTCCAAAATTGCAGTTGCTTGAGCATCGGAAAGCTTAAAATTCTTTCGTAGATTTACGTGAGCGGTTTCTCGTGTCTGGCTTTTTCGAATCGTTGAAATAACCTCATCGATATGATCAAGGGCTATTTTCAACCCTTCCAAAATGTGTGCTCGCTCGCGAGCTCGCTCTAGATCAAATTTTGTCCTACGGATAATTACCTCTTTTCGATGACCAATATGTTCTAAAATAGCCTCTTTAAGCGTAAGAACCTTTGGCTGCTTCCCGTTATCTACAAGTGCAAGCATGTTTACGTGGAATGTCTTCTGCAGATCGGTGGTATCAAAGAGTTGGTTTAGCACTTTTTTCGGATACGCATCGCGCTTGAGTTCAATCACGATACGAATACCATCCTTATCGGACTCATCACGCAAATCTCGGATTCCCTGAATTCTGTCCGCCTTTACGTTTTCCGCTATCTTTGTAATAAGCTGGGACTTGTTTACGAGGTATGGAATTTCATTCACGATAATTCTAAAGGTGCCGTTCTTTGCTTCCTCAATATCAGCAATTGCGCGAGTAACAATACCGCCCTTGCCCGTAGCATATGCCTGCAAAATGTCTTTCTTATTATAAATTGCCCCACCAGTAGGAAAATCTGGGCCGTGCACATACTTCATAAGATCCTGAATCGTAGCTTCTGGATGCTCAATTAAATGGATCGCGGCCTGGCAAATTTCCTTAATATTGTGAGGAGGTACGTTTGTTGCCATACCTACTGCGATACCAATCGTACCGTTTACCAAAAACTGTGGAATTGCGCTCGGAAGAAGCATTGGTTCTTTTTTAGAGCCGTCATAATTATCAACAAAATCTACTGTGTCTTTTGCAATATCCGTAAGCATTTCGTCTGAAATCTTTTTCAGGCGAGCTTCTGTATACCTCATTGCCGCAGGAGAATCTCCGTCGATATTCCCCCAGTTCCCCTGACCATCAATAAGCGGGTACCGCATGGAGAAGTCCTGCACCAATCGAGCAAGCGCATCGTAAATAGATGCATCTCCATGAGGATGATACCGGGCCATTACATCTCCAACCACGTTTGCAGATTTTCGATGCCTTGCCGTGGAACGCAAGTTTTGTCTCCACATCGAGTACAGGATACGACGAGCAACTGGCTTCATGCCGTCTCGCACATCTGGCAATGCTCGTGAAACGATTACGCTCATTGCGTAATCCAAGTAGCTCTTTTGAATTTCCGCGGATAGTTCCTGCGGAATTAAAGAGCCAACGTTGTTTTCAATATTCTTGTCTTCCATATCCTTACCGTAACTGAGCTGGCAATAAGAGCAATGCCCACACGAGAACAATAATAATTCCAAACACGAGAGTTAAGACCAAAACAGCCTTATGGCGCTTGTGTTCTGGCCTGTTTTGAATCTCTTCTATCTTTTGTTCTATTTTTTGCCTCATAGGTTATTTGTATTATGGAGCAAGAATAACAGTCTGCATATCCTCTTGCGGGAGTTTACTCTTCCTTAAGATGAGTTTCTTTTCAGGTTGAGACGACTCTACTCCCATTTCCTCTAGAAATGGCTTCAATGCATCCAACTTCTCAGAAGAGCCAGGAATTGCATAGTGAATAGGTATTACAATTCTAGGTTCAATAGTAGTGATCATCTTCATTGCCTGCTCTTTTGTCATTCCATTACCTCCGCCAATAGGTGCAAAAAGGACATCGATATCTACTAACTCCAATTCCCTTAATTCCTGTTCATTTAAATCGCGATTTAATGCCCCTACGTGGAGAAGAACAATATCTTCTATCATCCAACGCTGGAGATTCCTCTCTGTTCCATCCTCAGTGTTCCACCCGATAGAGTGCAGAGTGAAATGTCGCAATGAGTATTCTCCTGGGGTATCTATAATAGTTGTCTCTGGTGTGGCTCCACTTATATTGCTCATTTCAGGATCACTTGGATTGGAGAAGGAGAGAATATCTGCCTTTAACCGAGAAGATGGGTCTAAAACGAGTGTAGTCTCTTTAGAAACCACTTTTATGGTGTACTGTCCGTGCCAAGATAGTTGCATGTGCTGAAGCATACACTATTCATATTGACCGTTGCAAACCGTTATGTCATGATGCCTTGTATGAAAACTGAATCAACAACACAGGGGCAGATCAACATGGAGGAGGTATTGGAAAAACATGCCGACCTTGCTCATGTACCAGTATCAGGCGAGGTCCTAAACGGGACAATCCTCGAAAAAACAAGTAACGCACTCTATATAGATATAGGGCAATTTGGGGTAGGGGTAATCTACGGAAAAGAGCTTTTTGACGACATGGACACATTTAAACGGTCCAAAATAGGGGATACAGTCCAAGCCACAGTACAAGAAATCGATAACGAAGACGGATACATCGAACTTTCCCTCCGCACGGCTACACGAGAACGCAGCTGGGAAGAGCTTCGAAGGAAGCTTGATGACGCCGTTGCCTTTGAAAGCGAGATTATTGATGCCAATAAAGGCGGTCTTATTATCCGTATCAATGGCGTGACTGGGTTCTTACCAGTATCACAACTAGCTCCTGATCACTACCCTCGAGTAGAAGGTGGCGATAAATCAAAAATTCAAGAAAAACTCCAGAGCTACGTTGGTCAAACCTTTAAACTTAAGGCAATTACTATTGATCAAGAAAACGAAAAGTTGATCGTATCGGAAAAGGCTGCAGTAAGCGATGAAATAAGCGCAACACTTGAACACCTTGGAAAAGGCAAGACCGTGTCCGGGACTATTAGCGGCATCGTAGACTTTGGCGCATTCGTAAAATTTGAAGAAAATGGCCAAGAACTTGAAGGATTGGTACACATATCAGAACTTGCATGGCAGCGAGTAGATAATCCGGCTGACTTTGTAAGCGTTGGCGAAAAAGTAGAAGCAAAAGTTATCGGAATTGATAATGGACTTCGCATTTCCCTCTCCATTAAACAGCTCCAGGATGACCCATGGTTAAAAGCAGCAGAAAAATACACAATTGGAGACACTGTTAAGGGAAAGGTTCTAAAAGTTACTCCGTTCGGAGGATTTGTAAAGCTTGATAAGGATATTCATGGTCTCGTGCACATCTCCGAATTTCCTCAGGATATGCAAAAGGATCCTGCAGCACACCTTCATGTGGGCGATGATATGGAATTTACAATCATCTCTCTTGAACCGAAAGAACACCGACTTGGGTTAAGCTTGATGAGTCCAGCAAAAAAAGAGAAAAAGAAAAAATAATTTTCAAAAAATAGGAGGGGATACATGCGGCTCCTATGACACATAACAAACGTACCGAACTCCTTATATTCACAGCACTTCTTGTATCGCCCCTCATCCACGCCTCGACGGAAAGTATTGAACTAAGCCGTACTATGTGGAGCTGTTTTATAGTGATTAGCATCGCGCTGATCACTTTTTTTTACTCGTATCAATTTCGTGTTCAGAGTTTTTTTTCTGCTATCTCCTTTACAACTGCTCTTCTTACCGTCGGCTTACTCTCCATGCAGCTATATCCAATTAGGCCGCTAGCGCTCTACTATATTTTAATTGGAAGCGCGCTATCGTACGCAATTTTTTATATATACAAAAAAGGTCACGCCCAAAAAACTGCATACGTAGTTGTTATCATTGGCTGCATTGCTCTGTACTCTCAATGGGGCATTGCCCAATTTATTGTTCAGCAAGACATCGGCTTAGTGCGCATTGGAGAGTCGACAATTTCTCCGAATATATCCGGGGTTGCTTCGTTCTATTGGGAAAGCAAGAAATTTATTCGAGCATACGGACCCTTTGCGCATGCAAATAGTTTTGGTGGCGTTATTCTATTAGGGATTACATTGCTGTTTATTCATAGAAAGACAATCCGCGACCCACTTTTTAATCGAACAATACTATTTATTTTAAGCCTAGGATTGCTCACGTCATTTTCTCGGGCTGCCTTACTAGGCGGGGCATATATCTTCGCCGCATGGGTATGGAAAAATCGTAGTGTGACACTTGTGCCTATAGCTATAGCCATCCTTCTTTTTACGCCCCTTCTGTTTTTTAGATCCGTAGATTCCCATGGAGTAGCTGCGGAAGATCGCCAAACCGGGCTTATATGGTTTATGAACATCTCTTCTGTACAGAGTATATTTCGAGGATTTGGCA
Source organism: uncultured Candidatus Saccharibacteria bacterium (assembly GCA_964413615.1). Lineage (GTDB taxonomy): Bacteria > Patescibacteriota > Andersenbacteria > UBA10190 > UBA10190 > HO2-45-11b. The sequence goes on from CAYPSL010000025.1 coordinate 7,871, forward strand.
TAGGGAACTACTCGTATGCCCTTCAAGAATTTCTTACTACAAACGCAATACCCCATGACTCCTGGGACATAGCGCCCATTCACTCTGTCCCGCTCCTCCTTCTAGCAGAGCTTGGAATTGGGTTAACTTCTCTTTGCCTAGGAGGCCTATATCTTTTCTGGAAACGGTACAAGCCTTGGCCTTTACTAGCGCTTGCTCCGGCGCTTATTTTAGATCATTATTTTGCAACCCAGTTAGCACCTACCGTATTTCTTATCGTATCCTCTCTGTCCGTAGTACAATAGTAAAATGAATATTTTATTACAGGAGCTCTCAACTCCCTTTGCCTCAGTGGCAAGCCATGCAGAAAAAATAATTATGCCAAACGGAGATATTTTTTCTTCTGAAAATATTCCCGAGCATATACATAAAGACGCTCTCGTACTAGGCCTATTACAAAAAACTGTAGGCAAGCCATCTTGGAAAATTTCATCTACAGAACATCTTGGAAAAAAATTTCCAGCGCATAAAATAATTCTAGAACATACATCACAAGCAAACACTATTTTGTGTACCACGAGCCACGCGAAGAAAGCTCTTCACGAAAGCTCGCATGCAGTAGATTTTAATGGGAATGAAATTCCAATCACGTCTTCTCTTCGCGCAAAGATGCTCGCACTTATCAAAAAATATTCTTCTGAAGGAAATTTTTTAACGGGAGCCTCAATACAAAACATAGAGCGTTCAAATAATTCCTCTCGAGGATTTGGTAAAAAAATATTTTTAGCAATTGGATTGTATCCGTATGCAATTCATAATGACGCACGTCGCACACTCCACGACATGCGAAAAAATCAAACTTCTGTTCGATTATTTTCCGAACAACATATTGAAACGTGCCGATCAATTGCAAAGCAACTCGGAATTCCATGGCAAGAAGAACACGGTATCACATCGGACCAATTGCAATCCATGCATGATGACGAAGTGAGAAAAATTCTTGACGATATTTATATATTTGCAGAAATGGAAAATCTCGATGCATATCGAATTATGAGATTGTTCGAAGAACGAGGGAATACCGTCATTCACCCGCTTGCATAAACCACAATGAGTACGGCCGCGCAAAAAGGGGCAAAGGGGGAACTGTTAGCGCGAGAATATCTAAAACAATTGGGGCTCGTATTCCTTTCCGCAAACTGGCGATGCAAAATGGGGGAGATCGACCTCATATTTCAAGATGGAGATACGCGGGTATTTGTTGAAGTCAGAACT
>CAYPSL010000026.1:0-8811 GCA_964413615.1 uncultured Candidatus Saccharibacteria bacterium
TCCCAGAAGGAATGCGCAAAAAGGTAGAAGATGCGGCAAAAGAGGGCCCAGAGGGGCTCAAAAAGCTCCAAGACGAAATTCAATAGTGTTACGAGTTTTCTCCTCGTTCTACTTGCATGTCCTTATAGATTTTTTCTGCTCGAATAAAATCTTCAGGTTCATCTAAATCAGTGCTTGTACGAGGATCCAAAATAAATCCGTGAAGATTTTCCCCCCATACGTTCTCAAGCTCAAGCGCCTCTGGACGCATCACAAACTCCCTTCGAGTAATATCCACCTGCCCATCCTGGAAGAAGACTGGGAACATTTGTTGAATTTTTTGCCGAGGCTGGTCAGGGCCATGTTGACGACGAAATTCATTATCAAACACAGGAATAAGTTTTCCAGAAGAACCAATCTGTGCATCCCCTTCAATTTGCCACATTTTGTATGGATGAAGTGGCGTAGGCACAACGCTTTTCAGACCATCCGCGCCTGAACTCTTTATGTGTTCAACCATTCGATCAATATCTTTAGCAAATCGAAGTGGGCTAGTCGGTCGTAAGTTAACCAAAAATTCAGGGGTCCAGCCGTGTGTTTCCTCCATCCACTTTGCAGCATGTTGATAGAACCCAGCGTCCCCACTCGTAGGCTGGGCGTACTCAGATGGACGAGGCGCAACAAGCGCTCCAAATTTTTCAGCCTCTGCTCGTATCTTTTCATCTTCGGTCGACACGACAACTACATCAATAGACTCTGCCTCGAAAGCAACTTCTATAGCCCATTGAAGCAAGCTTTTATCGCCTAATACCTGTAAATTCTTATATGGTACGCTCTGTTGCCCCGCTCGCGCAGGGATAATAGCAGCTACCGTAACTGGTGTTCTTTTAGGGTTGTTATTCATACATCCATGATACACTCAAACTATGATTTTTGGGCAATACAATAAAAAAAGCTTGCAGAAAAACGGCCTTACTCATCCAGTATGGAAAAGGGCATTTTCTTGGATTGCAGACCAGGCAGCAACAGCGCCTCATGGCGAACACGAGATTATCGGTCGGGATTTATACGCCAATGTCATGCATATACCAGCACTCTCCGCAAAAGAAGGAGTATTCGAAGTCCACGAACAGTACATCGATATTCATTACTGCGTTGAAGGTGCGGAGATTATTGGCCATGCACCATTAACAGCGTTGACAGAAAAAACAGCGTTTAATATTGAAAAAGATTACCAGCTTTTTGCGCCGTCCAAGGAATATAGCGTACACATAATGCAAAAAGGTGATTTTGCAATCTTCTTTCCGCAAGAACCTCATATGCCAAAAATTCGTGCTGGATCCTACAATGACCTAAATAAAGTAGTAATAAAAATACACAAGAAACTTCTCGTATGAACACAGCACTATTAGGAAAAACCGGATTTAATGTATCCAAAATCGGCCTCGGGACTGTAGAGATTGGAATTCCTTATGGCATTGGTCCCGTTTCACTGCCCAGCGAACAGGAAGCGATTACAATTTTAAAAAATGCGGTAGAGATGGGTATTACCTACATCGACACAGCTCGTGGATACGGACTTGCAGAAGAGAGAATAGGCAAATCAGGAATAACAAAAAACTCCAATGTGGTCATAGGAACAAAATGTGGACAATTTTTAAAGAACGAGCCAAATCTTTCCCCTATCGAACTAGAACAGCGGATCCGCGAAGAGATAGATATAAGCCGAAAAAACTTGGACCAAGAAGTACTGCAGCTCGTGCAATTTCATAATGAACTGGAAGACTATGCAGACTTTTCTATCATTATAGAAATATTCCAAAAGCTCTTACATGAACAAAAAATTATGCAGGCAGGCGTGGCAGTCCGAGGGGAAGAAGCGGCCTTAGCGGCGCTTAGCACAGGATTCTTTAAAACTATGCAAATTGCATACAGTATTGCAGATCAACGAATGGCGCCCCTCGTACTCCCAGAAGCAAAGAAAAAAGATGTGGGAATTATTAATCGCTCAGTACTCCTAAAAGGTGCGCTCACAAATGCACGAGAAAAGCTACACCCTAACCTTACTGCCCTGCGAGAAACAAGCGATAAAGCAGCAGCCATTGCACATCAAGCCGGCATGGACTTACCCACTCTCGCACTTAGATTCGTTGCATCTAATCCTGCAGTATCAACCATACTTATCGGAACAACGCAGTCACACCACCTGCAAAGCGCAATTGAAGCAATATCCTTAGGAAAACTCCCTGAAATCATGCTCCAGGAATTAGGCTCGCTAGGCATTACAGATACGAACCAAATTGACCCAGCGAAGTGGCCCAAGGTAGACTAGCGCTATGGAACTCACAAACAAAATCGTACTTATAACCGGCGGAAAAGGTTTCCTCGGTGGATACTTTATTAAGGCATTACAAGAAGCAGGTGCAACCGTAATTGTTACAGACAGGGGCGAAGATGCAGACGTTCAAATGGACGTAACGAACACATCATCCATAGCTACCGCATTTACAAAAGCGAAAGAGATGCACGGCAATATAAACATTGTCATTAACAACGCCGCAATTGATCCGAAGTTTGAGCCCGACGCAGCCCAGAACACAAAGCTGTTTGAGAACTATCCCGAAGAGCTTATCAAGCAGAGCCTCGACGTGAATCTACTTGGCTATACGCTCGTTGCACAGGAGGCAGTACGGCACATGCTCGAAGCAGGATCTGGTAACATCATTAACGTATCTTCTATTTACGGAGTAACTGGTCCTGACCAGCGCATTTATCCAAATGGCACACAAAAGCCCGTTGATTACTTCCTGACCAAAGGCGGGGTTGTAATGCTCACCAAGTTCCTCGCAACAACATATGGAGATAAAGGAATCCGTGCAAACACATTAACCCTAGGCGGAGTATTTCGAGGACACAGCAAAGAATTCACTGATGCATATGGAGCCCGCACTCCCATGGGCCGCATGGCGAATCCCGAAGAAGTTGGTGGACCGATTGTATTCTTGGCGTCCGATGCATCAAGCTACATGACAGGCGCAAACTTGGTAGTAGATGGTGGCTGGACAGCGTGGTAATTATTTTTTTGCAATCACAACAACTCCAGCAGATGCAATCCAAAGCGAAATAGAATTCGCAATATTCTTTACTATTTTACCGAGGATATTTAATTCATACGGCTTGCTACCTCGAAGAAACGGCCAGTTAGCATATATGCCAAAGTGGCTATCTGGATCAGGTAGATCGTGAGCCGCTACCGTATCGATTGTAAATCCGGCATCAGTGATCATTTTCTCCAATTCATTTCGACCAAAGAGATAATACGCAAAATCCGGATTAACCCCCTGAGATTTTTTAACCCATCCCTGCAAACGCTTAAGCGGTACGTAGAAAATCCTGCGAATTGAATTATACAGTGGCACTTCAATGCAAATAAATCCCCCTTTTTTCAAGGTCCGGTACATTTCCTGGAATGCTTTTTCTGTTGCGCCTTCTGCATACTCCAACGATCCGATAGAAATAATACCGTCAAATGTTTCGTTACTATATGGAATAGCATCAGTACCCGCAATTTTTACCACAATATCTGGATCATATTCGGTAAGAGCACGTACTGCACTAGAATTAGAATCAATCCCTTCAGTAGAAAAACCCTGTTCATTTAAAAACAACACCCATCCACCAATGCCGCATCCTGCATCTAAATACTTTCCATCTTTTTTGAGAGAAATCTTAAGCTGCTGCCAAAAGGATTGTTTTTCATATTCGCCGAAACTTTTCCCTCCCGAATACATAGATCGATATCGATCATTCCAGGCACGCTCTCGATCAAAGTCTTCAGCGTGATACTTGTAAATAGGAATCATATAAATCAAGCGTATGTTATTTCAAGTAGGGCTTCAAATGCTCCATTGCTTGCAAAAAGCCCTTTCCTCCATGTAGGTGCCCCTGCCAGATTTCAGGAACCATCGTATGCTTATAGCCGGCTAGCGGAGCAAGCAGGGTACCAAAATCTACAGTACCTTGACCAATTTGAAGTCCCTCTTCCCCAGTTCCACTCCCATCTGCCACATGCAAATGCCGAATATACGGCTGAAGCCGAGTAATCATAGTAAGCAAATCTTCGCCAAACGCATTACAGGAAAGTGCAGCATGAGAAGTATCAAAACACATATTATACCCAGTAGATTGTAAGAATTCCTCAATTTCATCTACAAGCATAAAGATGTTTGTCACCCACTCGCCTCCAAATACCCATGGGCGAGGAGGAAGATTTTCTGGCAATATTTCAACTCCATCCGATTTGAGCTGCGAGAGCGTATCAGCAAATATTTCAAGTAACTGTTTTGGATGAGAGGACTTCGTGAGGGTAATTCCACCAGGATGAATGATAAACTTCGGCGTTCCTGCAAAAGATTCCCCCAATGAACGCGCAATATCAACACTTCTCTGAAGAATTTTGATTGTGGCCTTACGCTCATCTACGTCCTCAGACGCTGGATTTAAGTAAACACGCTTCATGTATTCTGGCGCATGAACGATCACCTCTTGAGAAAACGTACCTTTTGGTATTGCTTCATCTAAGTCCTTGTCGCTCAAATGAAATTCAAACAACGAAGGGTTATATGGCAAATATGACTCAAAATCTTTCCACCTTACAACGGGCCCCCATTTCCAAGCAATATCCTCTGAGGAAAACGTAGTAGCTATGCTAGAAGCGCTTAAGTCATCTTCTGTTAAGGCATCGCCTTCTGGAATGTCTCGAGATGCTACGGTGCCTACAATTTGATCCATTTTCTGAGGAGACAAGCCCTTAGCGGGGCTTTTTGTAGTGAGCATTTCTCGGGTTATAACCGCACCATCCGCAATAAATACCTTGGCCACAATACTTTTCGCCAATAGTTCTCGATTCATAATTTCTCCTCGAGAAAGCTTTTTAATAGGGTTTCCAATTGCGCGCTCCACTTCGCGAATACCTGAAACCATTTCCTTAAACTCATCAGGCAACAACGATGCTTTATGGTCTGGCCCATCCAAATTCTTATCAACAGTAATATGTCGCTCAATAATAGAAGCTCCTCGCGCAACAGCGCCTATTGATACGGCAATACCGCGCTCATGGCCAGAATACCCAACAGGAACACCATACTTGGTCAAAGTGTCCATGTATTTCAAATTAATTTCATCAAATGGGGCAGGGTACGTACTATTGCAATGCAGTACAGCAAACGGAACCCCCAACGTTTTAATAAAGGTCATCCCAGTTTCAATCTCAGCATCTTGAGCCATGCCAGTAGAAACTATCATGGGCTTTTTTGTTTTCGCGATATATTCCAATAACTCGTTATTCGTAAAATCAGGAGAACCAACTTTATACAAAGGCACATGAAGCAGCTCCTCTATAGCGTCCGCACTCTTTTTATCCCATGGATTCACCATGAAGATGATGCCTTTTTTTTCAGCATAACGCTCCATTTCCACAAACGCAGAATCAGGAAGCTCGAACTCTTTTAAAAGAGGTATTAAATATTGATATTTCTGCTCAGCGCTGTTCGGATTATCCAAAATTTTCTTTTGATACGTTTCAGCGAGATTTCGCTTTTGGAACTTTACCGCATCAGCTCCAGCATCTTTAGCAGCATCAATAAGCGCATACGCGCGCTCAATGCTTCCGTTATGATTTATCCCTGCTTCAGCAATAATAAATGTTGGATACCCTGGACCGATTTTTCTATCTCCCAGAATAAGAGGTTCAACTTGCATATCAGTAGTGATAGTCTATTTCTTACCGAGAATCAAGGACCGCCCTAACAGGCGCACCATCAACCCCAACAACCGGCAGGGGCAAGCATATAAGCCGATAACTTCCAGAAACAACTTGCTGCAAATATAACCCCTCTATAATAACAACCCCTGCATCCAAAAAAAGCTCATGCACCCGATCAGCAACCCCTCGTTTTTTTATAGAAAAACCATCTACGCCAATTAAGCGAATATTTCGACGAAGAAGCTCCTGAGCACCATCCTCCGATAACGCAACAAAAGAATCCACGAATGTATTTATATCATTTTGAGAGTTTTTCGTTTTCAATAAAACACGCTCACAGGAAGTAGGTGGTATATCTTTTCCATTAATAGTTTCGACAGAAGAATCAATCTCTACTACCTGAGCATCCCCAATAAGCTGTTCAAGCGAATATACATCTACCCCCTTGCCACCAGAATGAATATGAGAAGGAGCATCAATATGCGTACCCGTATGAGAGCCCAGCGTAATTTCACTAAGTGCTGTTTTTCCAGAAGAAGCTTCTCGAATAGTAGCGATATTCACAGCGGGATTTTGCGGATAGATTGCCATGTGGGCGTGAATAGGTCGCGATATATCAGTAATCATACTAGCTAAAAGTATACTCTATTGTGTACCATAGCAGTATGAGCTCGTTACTTGATCACGCAATTCTCTGGGGAGCTTTTTTTATCGTAGGCCTACTCTTAGGGCTTGTTATTACGTTTATTCTCATGCAAGCAAGCAAGCTAAGGTATTAATATATGGATACCGCAAGCATCATACAGCTATCTGCAGATATCGTAAGGGTAACTGCATTTATCCTTGTCTACTTTGTGACCGGATTCGGACCAGGATTTATCGCTGGACTACTTCTCGCAAATACACTTTTTGGAAAGGGTATGCCTTTGCGAATGGAAAAGCACGAAGAAGCTATTCGAAAAGCGGCAGAACATAATAGCCAGTGGCACCCAGACAACCCTAAATGGAAATAGACTTTCCCTCGCTAGATAAAACAATTTTCCACTGATCATTTTTCTGATTTAACGCTACCTCAAGAGCCTCTGACTCCCGAACTTCTCCGTGAACAAGAGCTATCGTAGAAAGTCCGCGAATGCGGGAAGCAAGTTCAGTAAGCTGCTGCGCATCAGCATGTGCAGAAAATTCATTAAACAACAGCACCTCTGCCCTAAGCTTATACCACTGCCCATGGAGCTCGACCTGATCAATCCCGCTTAAGATTTTCCTTCCCGTTGTGCCAATCGCTTGGTATCCCGTTATAAAAACAGCATTTTTAGGGTCAGTAATAGTATTGCGAAGATGGTGAACTACTCGACCGGCAGTCATCATTCCGGAAGCAGAAATAATCATAAAAGGTCCAGGTTTTCCATTTAAGCGCTTTGATTCTTCAGCAGATCGAATATATTCCAAATTTCGAAACTCCAGAGGGACATCCCCGGCACGAGAAAAATCAGCGCCTGTTTCTTTGTCATATTCTTTATAATAATTCCGATATATGTCAGTAATATCCGTGGCGAGCGGAGAGTCTACAAAAATTGGAAATCGAGGGATACGCCCAGAATCAACAAGCTTATGAATTGTATAGACCAACATTTGTGTTCGACCAAGAGAAAAGGCGGGTACGACAATAATTCCTTTTCTTTTATGAATTTTTGTAATCTCCTCAACTAATCGATCCTCCGCCTCTGCAAGTGGAGAGTGCTTTCTATTTCCATACGTGCTTTCCATAAGAAGTGTATGTATATCCTCTTTCGGAACTTCAGGGTCATGCAAAAGGGGCACCCCCCTAGGGCCAACATCGCCGGTATACGCAATGTGCTTTACAGCACCATCTTCTTCATACCGCAACACAGTAATAGCAGATCCTAAAATATGCCCGGCGTCATAAAACTTCAAAGAAACCCCTGGGAGTATTTCGTGCCAAGAATCATCCTCCCGAGCATAGGAAAAGGTTGTAAAACGATCCATAGTCGCGGAAACATCCTCCAATACAAATAACGGCTCTCGCTCATCAGGAGACCCAAAATGATGCTTTTGACGATACAAAACATCTTGCATTTCAATAGCTGCTGAATCCGAAAGCATGTAAGAAGCCACGTCCTTAGTAGCAGGAGTAGAGAAAATTTTCCCCGAATACCCGCGCTTCACAAGAAGGGGAAGCATCCCGATATGATCTAAATGAGCGTGGGAAATAACTACAGCATCAATAGAATCAGGAGGAAAGGCAAATACTCGATTTCGAGAACGAACATCTGGCAACCCTTGAAATGTGCCACAATCCAGCAAAATCCTCTTTCCAGCAATTTCGACAAGATGCTTACTACCCGTGACACTTCCAGCTCCGCCAAAGAAGGTTATACTATTCATAATACGTATATGGTATACCAATGGCTCATTGCTGCAATAACACTTCTAATTCCCGCTCTTGCGGGCATTGCCATTGTATCTTGGCTTAAACTATTTCGAGAAAAAATGCTTACATACAGTGTTGGAAGCATATTCGGCATAACACTCTACGGCACTGTGGCATATGCAATAGCGTACATTGTTCCCATAACAGCACTAAGCATTGCTATTCAACTTGGTTTCTTTTTTATTATTGCCTCATCAATACTCCATCCTAAATTTCTCTACCCACTAAAAAACCTAAAAATAGATTGGGTAGGAGTTATTATTTTTATTTTATTAATTACTCTATTTAGCATTATCGGATCAAAACTCCTTATAGAGCAGCCAAATGGTTTATATACTGGAATCATAAATGCGTATGGAGATATTGGGTGGCATGGGGCAATTATTATGGGACTGTCAGAACAAGGCACGCTACCAATGGAGGATCCTATATTTGCAGGAGAAAAGCTGACCTACCCGTTCCTTGCAAACCTTATTAGCGCAACAATGGTAAGCCTAGGGTCATCCCTTGCAGCAAGTATGAATGTACCGGCAATCCTATTAATCCCTTGTCTCCTCGTGCTCATATATATCATTGGAAAGGATTATGGAGAATCGAAGCAGGCCGGAATTATTGC
>CAYPSL010000027.1:0-8349 GCA_964413615.1 uncultured Candidatus Saccharibacteria bacterium
CAAACCCTCTCTTGGTGGGCAATTATTATTGGAATTATTTCTCCTGCAGTAATTCTATTTACTCAACTACACACTCCTCAATACAAAAAAGTAACTCCCTGGGTGCTTCCTATCCTTGCCGCAGGAACGCTCCTTCTATATGGCTGGGGATATAACCCCGTAGTACCATCCGAACGCGCATTCACATCTTCCCCCTTTGTAGAAGAATTGGCAGAATACCGAGAAAAAACAGGATTGCCAGCGCGAATCTATGCAGCAGATCGCCTTCCTGTAACCGGAAACCCTCGGGTAGAAGTTTCATTATCCGATAGAATATCCCCCCTCTTCACCGTACTTCAGCCGCTTATCATAGCACGAGATAATGTTAACTGCCTTATAATACCAATCCAATCAGACGCACCAGAGGAAAACTCCATGAAAGTCACTATTAGCACGGGGCTTACCGGAAAAATTTGGCACGAACAAGAAATCTCGTCAGGAGATGCGTTCACTACCACAAATCAACGTGTTTGTTTTTCGGAAATCCCCAAAGAAGCGCGTGAAAATCTCATGCTCTCTTTTTCTAGCGAAGAGCAAACAAATATGCAGGTATTCGTAACTCCAAGCAAGGGCGAAAATGCAAACGTTTCGTTTGTTCGAGTAAAAAACCCAAATACAGACCAGCTGGAACGGTCAAAAAAACCTCTTTCTGTCCAATACACTACACAATCCCCAAAAGTAAGCGATAGCGAGACAGCTCTTATGATGCGTCATATCCAAGCAGTAGCAGGAGCCTCAAGTGCGAGATGGATCGGGGCACTTTCTATTAGGCCATACAGACAATTCATTGATTCATTCTTCGCAAACGACTCCGATCCTTTTGATGGAGATGGTATTCATGCTCTTACTCGAAATAAAAAGCTTGTAGATATGGTTGGAATAACTCATTTCGCCCAAGCTCTCGAATACGGTCAAACAAACGATGCAATGATTACGGCTGGATACAATCTCGTAAAAGAGGCAAATACTGGAGATTCGATTATTCGGCTCTATGAAAACAAAGCGGCATACCCCAAAGCATTCGTAGTGCCAAAGTGGGAGTTTGTTCCTGCGGACGACGAAATTCGATTCAAGCTCCGTGATCCCCTATTTAACCCCAAAGAGCTCGCTTACGTAACAGGTCCGGTACCTCCACCCCTTTCCCCGAATACCAATAACGAGGCTATATCATCATCTGCAAACATAACGCACTATACAGATACCCGCGTAGATATTGAAGTTACTACAAACAAAGAAGCACTACTTATAGTAAGCGATAGCACCACCCCCGAGTGGCATGCGTTTATTGATGGCAAGCCTGCATTACAACTTCGAGCAAACTCTTTGTTTAAAGCAGCTCTCGTGCCCCCAGGAACGCATATGGTTTCATTTCAATATAAATCACCTGCAATTGAACTTTCGAAAACCCTGACCATCCTAGGAATTATTATCGCAATTGGAGGATATGCCTTTGAACCTATACAAAGAAGAATCAAGCGCTCTTAGCGAAGTAATTTTGTTTCAAGTTCAGTTCGCAACTTTCCGTCCGTTCCAATATATGTTAACTGCACGCTTATAGAGCCTGGCTTCTCTACTGCGTCTTTAATGCTTCCTGTACGAGAAATATAAATAGGAGTATCACGAAACGGTACCGAAGAATACCTCATGGATGCATATGGGGCATTTGAGCCAATAGACCGAATAGTAATAAAGACATGCTCCCCTTTTGGAATTGAGACACCTTGAGGAAAATCGATCGCCTGCCATGCCGCATCCTTTACTTCAGTCATCGGAATCTGAGTCGAAAAGAATGGAGCTTCTCCAAGCGCCCTAGAAACCTCAATAGAAAGCTTACCAGTATTAGCCTCACCAAATCTCGTTGCAGGGAAAATACGTATTCCAGCAAGGTTCTCGTATTTTACAGCAGCCTCTTGCACAACAACCATGCTTGCGTCCAAATCTCCTATCGTCTTAGGGTAGCTTGGCTTTTCATACACCCACGCGAATTCTTTACCCGCTACATGCGCAACAAATACAGGCTCTCGTTTTTTATAATACTCATCAATAAAGTCGTTTGCATAATGAGCCGGCTCTCGACCAAACATATTCCTGTACACAACGATAAATTGTACTTGATTTTGCTCATGGGCATTTATATGCACTACGCGGGCTGTGGTAAATGCCATAAGCTCACCAGGGTACCAAGAAGCAACAATTGCGTTTGGATGGTTTTCGTTGAGCCACTTTGCGACGATATCTAACCCCTCTCCCCAACCAAGCTCCTGGCTAATATTATCTGGAAACATCGGGTTACTGTATGCAATTTCATACGGATGATACAAAACAACAACCCATACAAGATATAAAGAAGCAGCCCCACATACACCCCAAATTGCTTTATTGCGAAGACGTGAAGGAGCAAGACTGGATGCAACCCAGATAATCCCATATGCGGCAATAATATGGAGAGCGAAAAACGCCGGAATAATGTATCGATCGCCCTTCTTTGCCCCGAGCGTCATCATAATCACAAACGCTACAAGATATACCACAATAAGCCCCATTTCTTTTGACGGTTTCTTTTTATATATTCCTATAGCTACCGCGATTATTCCTGCAATAACCCCAAAGAGCGCAATAGGGTTGGATCGAGCAAGTAATGCAGCCGGATAATGCAATGCGTTAAGGGTATAGTCCTCATTCATGTCATGCGGAGTGCTGGCAGCGACAGAAACATCCCTCTTCACCTGCAGCACATTACCCACCGGGTTTGGAACCCAAAGAAGCGCAGGCCATATAATAAGAATCATCAAAACTATAATCAAAACCCATATAATGGCATCCCTAGATTTTTGTATAAGAAAATCCTTCTGTATAACCCCCTTGCCATAAAATGCAATAATTGCACATACGATGAACGGGAAAATAAAGACTGCTGGAAATTTTGTAAGCAGTGCGAGAGCAGCCAAAACAGCGCTAGTAATTAACCACCCGCGAGCAAAGGTACGAGTATATATAATCGTTGAAAGCACTGACAGGGTAAGGAAGCTGCCAAGCAATGCATCAACATGAACCACTCGAGAATATCCAATGATAAAGGGGTCAAGCGCAAGGAGTGTTGCCGCAAATAGGGCAACTCCTCGCATTCGAAGGGTTATATAAAGCAATAAATATATAAATGGAATACTCAATGCATTCAAAAAGGCTATCGCAAACTGTGTTGATTTTACAAAATGGAATAGGTTTTTTATTTCAAACGATATTTCCGAAAAACCAACCTTAGCTAAAATAGTAGTCCCTACAGCCCAAAGCGTGGTAACACCAGGATGAGTAGTTTGAATCATGTCATTAAAGCGAAAATCTTGAAAAGCTCGGGCAAACTCATAAGAACGCGTCATCCATGTCTTTTCGTCTGTAGTTAGAAAGGTTCCAAGATTCGTCACCCGAGGAACAAGTGCTACGACAAAAATGATTGCCATACAGGCAATATCCCTATAATTACGCTTTATCCAAGCAATATTCATACAACGTATTGTATATCTCCTAGCAAATATCTGCTACGAAGAAATAGATTTATTGCTTCATAGAAGCAAAATATTACAACTCTACTTTTTTACAACCCTAAAGAACGGTACTTCCGGGCAAGGTGAGGACGGATCACGAATAATCGGATCATCTACTTTTCTGTATACGATAGTCCATGCCGCAGAGGACTTATGCTCTCCATCCACAACAAGGAGATCGTCATATTCGTGGCTTAAGTACTGCAAGCGATCAAAAATATCTTGCGTCGGAGAGTATACAACCCCTATTCCGCGAACACAGGCCAAAAGAGGGCGAATATCCACAAAGGCAGAAGATTTATCATTTCTATTACCAAGCGAAAATTCTTTCAAGCTACCCCCTGTCTGTAAAAAAGGAATAAGTGCACTATACCCAATCCACGCACTTAGTAGCAATGCTATTCCAAGGGGCACATATACTCCTATTCGCACAGGAACAAACTTCTTAATAATAACTCCCGCACCTACACCAGAAAGCAGCCACACGCCCATAGACACAACCGCAAAATATCTGAGCGTAAATCGATCAACCATATATAAAAGAGCATAGCTATGCATTGCCAAACCCACGGCAATAGCAAGCACATACAGCCTTTTCCTGTGAAATATTCCCAAGCAAGCAAGAATAATCAGAACACTTGTAATTCCTAATATTACGTTAGGAGAAAATTCAAACCCAGTATATCGAGCAACGTAAGAAGACCCCGAAACATATAACGGTAATGATGGTAAAAAATCTTGGAGACGATTACCAAACCCAGCCAGCGCCTCCGCCCTACTCCCCTGATCCTCTGTTAGCAAGAGAAGAACAACTAGCTGAGTTCCAAACCCAGCTATAAATCCTATACAAAAAATCCAAAATGACGATAAAACTTCAATCACCCTTCTTCTAATATGCGGAGAACAAAGATACACGACACTAAAACATACGAGAATCGCAACAAGCGTAGGAAAAAATATAATATCGTTAGAAAGACCCAATCCAGCAATTAATCCGGAGAGAAGCCACTTTTGTCTCCAGTTACTCATCAGGGCATACATTAAAAGCCATGCGAATACGATATTTAGCGTAATTGCCCACCCAATTCGTTGCTGCAATATAAATATTGGAGAAAAAGAAAAGAACACAAGAGCAACCATCCCAACATCCTCCCCAAACAACTTCCGTAATACTGCGCCCGCAAGAATAAAAGTTGCAATACTTGCAGTTAGCATGAGCATACGAAGCGCAAGTGGAGTGTAGCCAAATACGGCAATATACGGCACTCGAACATAATCAATTATTGGCCCAATATATGACCGCTCCCCAACAACAGTAATTGTATCTTTCTGGAGTAACTGGAACACATTTTCTCCTTCGGAACCTTCATCCCCTAAAAGCCCTGGAACCCTATGAAGATATGCTCCGTTCACAGTAATAAAAAGAACGAAAAGCAATAGGGATGGCGCGCTAAGAAACCAAGGTCGCTGCATACACCTATACTATATCGCGCTTTCCTAAAATCCAGTACTCATACCACAGCTGAAATACAATTAATGTCCAGATTTTTTTTCGATGATCATATTTTTTACTTTTATGATCCAAAATAATTTTTTCAACATAAGAATAATCAAAAACCCCAACCTCGCGTATACGATCTTTCGAGAGCACACTTAAAACCAGTGGAAATAAATCATCCGCGAACCATGATGCGCTCGGAATCCCAAAACCTTGTTTTTTTCGAGTAATCACTTGATCAGGCAACCTTCCTTTCATCAATTCGCGCAGAAGTCTCTTATTTTTTTTATACTTCGGAGGAAGCGTGTACAGAAACTCAGCAAGATCCACATCCAAAAATGGAGTGCGAGCCTCTAAACCAACAGCCATAGTCGCCCTATCAAGCTTTACCAAAATGTCTCGATGCAAATAAGTAGCTATATGATACAGCGAAGCACGGTCAAAAGGCTCAGTCACCGCATGAGGAACTGCGGAATCCGCAGAATCAAAAAACTGGCTATGCATTTTCTTATATGAAGGCAACAATAATAAATCAGCCTCTTTTTCCGTAAATGATCCAAGCCAAACCTGAAGACTTCGATAAGAAGGGTATGATACTCCTCGCAAAAAAGACTTTATTTTAAAATCAAGGGAAAAGTATGTGTGAGAGACCGGAAAAACCCCATGCAGGACTTTCTCAAGGGTCTCCCAAAAAATAGAAGGGATTCCTACAAACTTATTCACAAGATCGTATGCAGGGAATGTCCCGTACCCGCCGAGTAGCTCATCGCTACCATCTCCATCTAATACAACTTTCATATACTTCCTCGCTAGCACGCTTACCGTATAGGTAGGCAACAGAGAAATATCCGCAAGGGGAACGTCCATAAGAGGAATTAATTCCCGCAAAGAACGAAGGAATTCCCCTTTCGTAAACTGGATAGATTTATGAGAAAGAGATAATGCAGAAGCAACATTTGCTGCGATTGGCTCTTCGTTAAAACTATCTTCTGCAAAAGAAACGGAACAGGAGTGTATCTCCCCCTGTTTTCGCATATTCCGCATATACCAAGCAATAGTACTTGAATCCAATCCTCCGCTTAAAAATAATCCAACAGGCACATCCGCAACCATCCTCCGCTCAACTGCACGACCGAGAAGCTCATCAAAGCGTTTTTTCGCATCATCAAAAGAAACATTTACATGCGTACTATTATACAACCTCCACCATGTAGTGATTTTTTCAGACTCAAGGGAAATACGCATATATTGCCCAGCGCCTAGCGTATAAACCCCCTGAAAACCGCTTTCTGGCGCAGGAACATATTCATGAAGAAGGTATCGTCCCACCATCGAATCAGCAAGTGCTGGATTTATATACCCAGAAGCAAACCGAGCCTTGGGCTCTGACGCAAATAACAACACTCCATCTGCCCAAGTATAAAAAAGCGGCTTTTTCCCAAATGGATCAGTGGCAAGTAGCATTACTTGCTCTTGAGTGTCATAAAAAGCAAACGCGAACATTCCTCGCAAAAGAGGTAATGCTTTTTCTTGAAACTTCTCAAGCATTCTAAGCAATACTTCAGTGTCAGAATCAGATGCAAAGGCCTCATTGGAAAAGTGTTCTTTTCGAAGCTCTTTATAATTATAGATTTCTCCATTAAATACCAATACATAACGACCATCTAGTGAAACAAAAGGCTGGCCCCCATCATTCGAAAGGTCAATAATAGAAAGTCGAGTATGAGCAAACGCAACAGAACCTTGCGTATATTCAGACATCGCATCGGGCCCCCTATGAGCAAGCGAGTCCCTCATGCGCAATATCGCCCTATCACGAATAGGCGTATTTGATCTGTCCCACACTCCTGCAATTCCACACATACTGCAACCATACCAAAAACTGGTATACTCGAGAAATGAATCGTAGGGCGTATTTCTTGATAGGCGCAATTCTTATACTGGGCATAGCCCTTACCCTCCCCGTTAACCAGAAGAGGGTGCTATCTTATGGAGTAGACACATATGCAGCGCATAAGCCAATCTATGGAGAAAAAACAACCTCTCAAACCATTACAACAAAGCACCAAACCACGGGAATAGGCGCAATTATCGTAAACTTAAGAAAATCCAAACCGCTTGCAGATGCCCACATTACAATCACCGACAATACAACAGGAGCAACTCTCGTATCCCAACACATTCCAGCCGCATCTATCAAGGATGATTCTTTTGCGCCCGTAGCCTTTCCAGATACCCCTATCCCAGCACAAACAGATATTCAAATTACACTTTCCGCCCCAAACGCTACAAATCAAAACCTTCTTGGAATACGCTTTAACCCCAACGATGGAGCCCTCGCGCTATCTTTTACAGAAAAAGTTCCAGCATGGAAGTCCATTTACACTACCGCATCCCAGAAAGGTGATACTCTGCCCTACGTATTAACGGCTGTGGGGCTATCTTTGCTATCAGCACTCGCAGCGCATTTTTCTTCATATAATAAAAAAACTTGGTGGATTATTCTTGGGGTTTTCATAGGAACTTCTTTTATTCTTCGGGCAATAGTCATTCCTCAGTTCGGAGGAGTCAGTGGCGGAGACGCATATAACTACCTTTCAATTTCAGACGCGATCCTAGAAGGAAAAAATCCTTTTGCGAATACAAAACGTCTCCCCGGATACCCACTCATCCTAACTCCATTTTATGGCTCCGGACTATTTGATGACCAACGAGTCATGAGATATACGCAGTCAGTTGCAAGCATAGGAGGTATTGTACTTATTGTAATAATCGCCCGATCGCTACGACTCTCTTGGCCAGTTGCATTCCTTACAGGAATTATCCTTGCTTCTCAAAAAGATTATTTTGCAACATCACTTCGACCAGAACCGTATAGCATATTCACTTTCCTACTTCTATTATCTATCTATCTTTTTTTCCAATCACATGACAAAAGAAAGCTTTGGCAATTAATACTTTTTGGAATAACGCTCGGATATAGCGCCATGACTCGCCAAGAAGGCTTCGTACTTGCCGTGCTCCTGAGCACTTGCTCACTAGCATACGAAGGGTATCGCGTATTTAAAGAAAGAAGTCGTGAAGCATATATTGAATCCGTAAAAACGCTTGCAGCCATGTATGTACCCGCCCTTGTATTAGTATTTCCATTTTTTATACATAATTTTTATACATACGGACACCCTCTTTATACGGAATACCTCGAAGGGGACCGTCTTCAAATCGTAGACTCTTATTTTGCGTTTCAAGATGCAATGGGGGAAACCTGGG
>CAYPSL010000028.1:0-7772 GCA_964413615.1 uncultured Candidatus Saccharibacteria bacterium
CCCCGCTTTCCTGGAGAAGGTGCGCCAGCCCCTTCATGCCGGAGCCGCCAATGCCAAGAAAAATCGATGTTTTCATGTGCTTAGGTATAGCCTATTTCTTCTTTGGGCGAAAGCCGCTTGCGAGTTGAAATGTAAGTTTTGCAATTTCTAGCGCTGCATTTGGAAAATCGAGTGCAGCTAAATTATTAGAGAGTGTTTGTTTTAGTGTTGCGTCTGAAAAGAGCCTCATAACACTTTGCTCAAGTAAATGAGGACTAAGATTGCTTGGCTCTAGAACAAGCGCTCCCCCGGAGGCTTCGAATGCGAGAGCATTTTTTCGCTGATGGTCGTTTGCTGCGCTATCTAAAGGTATGATCACGGAAGGTATGCGTAAGTGTGCGATTTCTGAAAGGCTGCTTGCCCCTGCTCGAGAAACGGCAATGTCTGTTGCGAGTAACGCGGTGCTCATTTTTTCGCCCAAGTACGGAAATGGTTTGTATAAATCTTTGCGAGAAGATTTCGCAATAAATTCGCTAGCAACTTTTACGACGGTATCATGGCCCGCCTCGCCAGTAATATGAATGACAGCCATTTTTTCAATAATAGTAGGCAGGATTGCAAGGAGCGCCTCGTTTATTTGCTGAGCGCCCTGGCTACCCCCCATTACAAGAAGTACTGCTTCCGACTCTGGTATCCCAAGAGATTTCTTCGCATCTTCTTTCTTCTGCCTATTTGCAATTACTCGAACAGGCGTTCCTGTTACGAATAGTTTATATCCCCATTGCTGGAGGTATTCTCTTGATACTGCAAAGCCAAGGGTGATTGCCGAGGCAAACTTCATAAGAGATGTATTCGCTGCGCCTGGAACAGCGTCTGACTCATGAAGGATGATAGGAATTCTGTATAGCGTAGCTGCGAGTACGGAAGGGATGCTACCATACCCTCCTTTGCTTACAACAATGTCTGGCATAACTTGCCACATGCGTATAATTGCGATGATAATTCCGAGCGGCAAATACCAGAGAATATCAAGAATGTTTAACGCGGAAGCATAGCGGCGCATTTTTCCGGAAGGAATATGCCGTACTGGTACGCTGTATTTTTTAAACAATTCATTGCTTGCCGGAGTTGTTACTCCAAAGAAATAAATTTCTAGGTGTTCTGGCTCAAGAAAGCTTGGCAGGGAGGATAATTCTTGTTTGTGGGTTGCACGAAGCGCTTCCACGATGGATTCAAATGGCATAATGTGCCCCCCTGTTCCTCCTCCTGTAAGTACGATTCGCATAGGTGTTAGTCAGTAGTATACCGCGAAATATTCAGAAGCACTCCTGATGCAAATAATATCGCCGTAAGTGCGGACCCTCCATAGCTAATAAACGGAAGCGGCACTCCAGTTAGCGGTGTAATTGCAAGAACGGAAGCAATGTTTACAAACGCTTGGATAATAATCCACGTAGTAATGCCGGTAGCAAGCAGCTTTCCGAACACGTCTGGGGCCTTTTCTGCAATCATGTATCCTCGGTATGCAATAAATACAAACGCTGCAAGAACAAAAAGAATCCGGAAAAAGCCAATTTCTTCGGCAGTAACGGCAAATATAGTATCCCCCGCCGGTTCCGGCAGATAGCTATATTTTTGGCGGCTTCTTCCAAAACCTAATCCCCACAAGCCCCCCGTTCCAACCGCGAGGAGCGCTTGATTAATCTGATAGCCGATTCCTTGCGGGTCTAGTTCGGGGTGTAAATATACAAACAAGCGAGCCAGCCTGTATTGCGCTGTGCTCACAAGAAGAGAGAATGCAGCGGCTCCAAGCAGCCCAATAAATGCCAAGTGCCGAATGCGGAATCCGCCAGCAAATACCATGGCCAGTCCAATTGCGGTTGTAATAAAGAGTGTTCCTATGTCGGGCTGAAGAATAATCAGCAGCGCAATAATGGCGGTAATAATAAGAAAAGGTACTACGCTTTTCTTAAAATCTTTTATATCTGCCCCTTTTTGTTCAAGGAGTGCAGCGAGATACAGGATAAAGGCAAGCTTGGTAACCTCGCTCGGCTGGAGTGTAACGGGTCCAATTGCAATCCATCGTGCCGCACCTCCTGATACGAGCTGTAGTCCGGGAACAAATACTAAAACAAGCAACACTAAAGATCCCAAGAGCGCCGGAAGCGCGAATGGCCGAAGTTTTCTGTACGGGGTAAAAAATCCAACTAAAAATGCAATAATCCCAAACAGTACGCCGTACACCAATTGATGTTTCAAAAACGAAAATGGATCATCTCGTATTTGGTCGCCTAATACGGAAGACGCAGATCCGATCATCATGAGGCCGAATATCGTTAGCCCGAATATCGTAATAAGCAGTAGTGAATCAGCATGCTTTGGTGCGGAAGCCATATAGACCTAAGTATACACTAGTGATGCCTTGTTATTTCAGGTTTTCTACAGCTGTAATAAATGCGTTTCCGCGATCAAACTCATGTAAAAATAATCCAAAGCTGGTAGCGCCCGGTGAAAGCAGTACGCTATCGCCTTCTTGTGCCTGCTTGGAAGCTATCGTAACAGCTTCTTCCATAGATGATGCATCGGTAGATGGAATAGATGCCTTGGGAAGTATTTCTTCTTTCATGCGGTCTGTGGCGGTTCCGGGAAGCCAGATCAATTGTTTAACCGAAGAAGCGCTTATTGCGTTTGCGAGATCATGAAATAGAAGCGCTTTGTCGCTTCCTCCTATAATCATAATAATCGGAGTATGGATTGTCTGGAGTGCTGCAATTGTTGCATCCGGCATCGTTGCTGCGGAATCGTTGATATATGCTACGCCTTGATGTGTGCGCACAAGCTGAAGACGATGCATAAGCGGCTTCATTGTTTGTAGCGCGGCAACTGCCTGAGCAGGAGATGCTCCTTCTATAAGTGCAATAAGCAGTGCTGGCAATTTATTTCGCAATTCATGATTTGAAGTATGTGGAATATCCGAAACGGAACAGAGCGAAATATTTTCAGAAGTAAGCCGCGCAATAATCATTCCGCTTTCAATCCAAATTCCTTGTTTGCCAGAAAGTGGAGATGCCGAAAACCAATACAGCGTGCCAGGTACGTCTGCTTCCCACGTGCGCAGTATGTTGTCATCCGCATTGAGGATGGCAATGTCGCCCCCTGTCTGATTTTTAATAACCTGTTTTTTGACTTCTATATATTCTTCAAAGGATTCGTACGTATTTAGGTGGTCCCGGTAGATTGACGTTACTACTGCTATATGTGGACTTGTCGCGATTTCTTGCAATGCCTCAAGGCGCCAGCTTGATAACTCAAACACAACAGGGCTTTCGGGGGTGATGGCATCAAGCATTCCAAGCGGCGATACTCCATCTATTCCAACCGCAACAGTCTTTGGATTAATTGCTAAAAGCACAGTTGCAATTGCAGTCGAGCAGGTGGTTTTTCCTTTTGATCCGG
Source organism: uncultured Candidatus Saccharibacteria bacterium (assembly GCA_964413615.1). Taxonomy (GTDB): domain Bacteria; phylum Patescibacteriota; class Andersenbacteria; order UBA10190; family UBA10190; genus HO2-45-11b. The sequence continues at coordinate 3,436 of CAYPSL010000028.1, forward strand.
TAATTCCTATAATGTGCTTACTTGGGCTGTGCTGAAAAAACAAGCTGCTATCCATTGCAATGGGAATATTTTTTTCACGCGCAAGCGTTAACAATTCCGATGTTCGCGGTACGGCTGGGTTTCGAATAATAAGATCCGCGTTTAGCACATCTTCGGTTGCATGCCCTCCTAAGCGATAGGTAATGTTTGGGATTGAGGATAATTTTGCGATTGATTCTGTAAGTTCCTCTTCGGTTTTTTTGTCCGTAACAGTAATGATCGCCCCCTGCTGTGCAAGCCAGGTAATTGTTCCAATAGCTCCTCCATGAAGCCCGAGGCCAATAACCAGCACTCGTTTACCAGAAAGAGAAAAAGTCATACGTATATTTGAGATTATCCCATTCCCAGCAAGCCTACTACAAGGCCGATTCCTGCAGACACTGCAGAAACAATCCAGAATCGCATCGTGACTTTTGTTTCGGGCCAGCCGAGCGCTTCAAAATGATGATGAAGCGGAGCAGACAAGAGCACCTTCTTCTTAAAGAGTTTTTTGGAGCATACCTGCGCAATTACGGACAGGGATTCGAGCACAAGGGGGAATGCAATAATTGGAAGTACGAGCGCAGAATTTGTGAGCATGGCAATTACTCCGAGCGTTGTCCCCAGGCTCATAGCTCCGGTGTCTCCCATAAAAAATCGAGCAGGATATACGTTAAACCATAAGAAAGCCAAGATACCTCCCGCGATTGCGGCGCAGAACATTGCAAGTTCTATTCTTCCCATTGCAAAAGACAGTGCAGTGTATGCGCTGAATGCAAAAAGCAGCATGCCGCCAGCAAGGCCGTCGAGCCCATCTGATTCGTTTACGGAAAACGCAGTAGAAATAATAACAAGCATAAAGAGCGGAATATACCACCAGCCAATTTCAAAGTCTCCTACTCCGGGTACGTGGATTAAGCTCCAATCTAGTTTTGTGTAAAACCACCACGCTCCAAGTGCTGCCACTGCAGTATATAAGCCGATGCGGTGCTTCATGCGTAGCCCTCCGCCGTTCGGCCCAAGTCCTCGTACATTTAAGAAGTCGTCTACAAGTCCAACCATTGCTGCCACTAAGAGTGCGCCTAATGGCAATAATGTTTGCGGGCGCGTAAGGAAGTTTAGGCTAAAGAAAAAGTTTGTCGGAAATAATTCTTTTAATATCCAAAACAGAATAGCAAGCATGGTAACGGTTCCCCAGATAATGATTCCTCCGCCAACGGGCGTTCCTGCTTTTTTTGCATGAAGTCGGGAATACAGCGGGGTATTGCCCGTATTGCGAATATTTTTTTCAAATCGATACAGGAAAAGCAGGTTTGTAAGTGCCGGAGTGAGTGCAAAGGCAGCCAAAAACGTCAGTGTGCCAATTCCGAGCACCCGAACAACGCTCATTACAAGAGTTGGATCTGAAAAAGCGATCATTGCCATGTGTAGTTCCTTACTACCCACTCTACAACAGTCTTCATATCATGGAAACGGTTATCGCTCCCCAATACTACGGCGCCTATTTTTTGGCCGTCTCTTCCAAGCGTGATAATTGCAAGGTTTTCCTTTGCGCCCAGCGTATAACCAGTTTTTCCTGCCAGAATAGTAAGATAAGTTCCAATTAATTCATCGGTAGAAATAAACTCTCTTGTTGCACCTTCTTCTGTTATAAGCTGCCCCTTTTGTTGAGATAGGTATGGGCGAAGCACGGGGTCTTCGTATGCCAAGGTCAGCATTTTCATGACATCCTGCGCAGTAGAATGTTGTTCTCCGCCTTGTAGGCCAGTTGAATTTGCAAGCTTGGTATGAAACAAGCCTTTGCGAGCGGCGTATTCATTTGCGTACTGCGTGAATGCGTTCTCGGATCCCTTTGCTGCTATTGCGAGTGTGACCATCGCATCGTTCGCAGAAGGTACTAAGCTTGCCTCTAATAATTCTTTTACGGAAGCATGTTGGCCTACTGGAAGCTTTACGTGCACTCCTTGGGATTGGATTTTTCGCACTTCTGGCGGAATTTCAACAATAGTAGATGTTTTCGGGAGTAATTCTCGAACTACTAACGAAGAAAGCAGTTTGTTGATGCTCGCAATTGGGCGTTCTTTGTTGCTGGATTTGTCGTACAAAATCGTGCCGGTGGCAACGTCCCACACAAGTGCAGAGTCCGCCGTTAGTGCAACATCTATAGATTCGCCGGTTTTTTTTGGGATGCGGGTAGCTGCTGTAACTTCTGTTTTTTCTGGCGTGAGAGCATACGGAATGCAAGAATGAACAGGCTGGCCGACGATTGCACAGCCGAGTACGGCTGCGATGGCGCTAAGTGCAGAAATCATGAGGTGGGATTTGTGATATGGGAAAGATTTTCGTTTGTGGAAAGCTCCGCAAAATTTGGAAGCTGATTTTTTGCAGATATTCCCATGTGCAAAAGAAATTCTTCTGTTACATCGTACTGCACAGCTTTTCCGGATGATCGTATCTGCCGAATGAATCCGCGAGTAAATAGCTGCCGTACCATGCGGCGAGAATCTACTCCGCGGATTGCATCTATATCGAAGCGCGCAATTGGTCCTCGGTACGCGATAATGGAAAGCGTTTCCATTGCTGCTTTGGAAAGTTGTTCCGCCTGCGTGTCTGCAAATTGTGCAAGAAATTCTGAAACAATCGGGCTTGTAGTTATTTGTGCGTGCGTGTCGGAAATAATAATGGCGATGCCGCGGCCTTCGTACTGCTGCTGCAGTTCCTGCAATGTTGCTATAACTTCCGCTTCCGGTAATTTTGTAAGCTCCGCCAAATCAGAAAAAGGCACTGCTTCGCCGGCAGTGAATAACAGGGCTTCTATCTGGGCGGATAGCGTACTCATGTTTTGTGTATGACAAGTGTACCAAACGCCTCTGATTGTTCCAGGCGCACTTCTTGATTACGGGCCATCTCAAGTACCGCCAAAAAGGACGCTGCTTGCTCTTGCGCCGTTGCTCCTTGCACGGTGTCTTGAAAGGTAATCTTTGCAACTTGCGCCAGGCGTTCCTTAAAGAGAGTAAATAGTTCTGAGAGCGACCTGCCTCGCCGAGAAGTGAGGTGGGCCTTTGGCTGCGGAAGCGGAATTTGTTGAATTTTTGCTTTCAGTATATCCGCAAGTTCTTGGGGCGTGATTTTCTGCATTTCAGAAAAAGTTTGATATGGTGCAACTTCCCCTTCTCCAAAAAAGTGTGCAGGCAGTAAGCGATGCGTATCCCATAATTCCCCTAAGCGCTCTGATGCTTTTCTATAGCGTTCATATAATTGAAGGTGCTCTTCGAGGTTTGTAATTTCTTCCTCTTCTTCTGTTTTAAGTTGTGGCAGTATTTGCCGAGCCTTTAGTAAAAGCAGCGTAGATGCAACCACGATAAAAGAAGCAATTGTTTCCGGAGGAAGCGTGTGCTGTTCCATGTATTCAATAAAAGAGTCAGTGAGACTCTCGAGTGAAATACTCGATATATCTACGCGCTGTTTTTTTGCCAGCTCAACTAACAGGTCATACGGACCTTCAAACTGATCTATTTTTACTTCCGGCAGAGTGTGCGCCATGGAGTGCGTAAGTAGGTTTTTTAAAACTTATGCGTGCGTAGGAAGGCTTTGTCCTCGGAATTTCCAAAAGTACTTGAATGCAGATTTAATATGTTCGCGGGTCGGGCGGTTTGTAAGAATGCCAAGTAGCGCACCGCCCTCGCTGCTGCGTTGATGAAAATGGGAAAATACCGCTTGCGGTACGTACGTTACTCGCCAGCCTTTCGCCCAGAACCTTCGGCACCAGTCCACATCTTCAAAGTAGAGAAAGAAAAGTTCATCCATTCCGCCGACTTGTTCGTATGCTTTTTTGCGAACCATCAGGCATGCGCCCATCAGCCAGTCCACATCTTTTTCTGATGCATGATCAAAATCCTTCATAAGGAATGTGCGAATTGCTTTTTTGCCGGTCGGAGTTTTCCCGAGGAATGTACGGCGATAGAAAATCGTCATTGGTGTATAAAACCCGTAACAGGAATATTGCAGCTTTCCATTTGGAGAAATTAATTTTCCACCTGCTATTCCCACGTCGGGATTTTTATCCATAAACGCAACAAGATTATTCACGGAACCAGGCAGCGCGATCATGTCTGGATTTAATACTAAATAGTAGGAACCCTTTGCAACAGCAAGCGCAGTGTTTACGCCAGCTGCTAAACCTAAGTTTTCTTTATTCGCAATAACAGTAATTTCTGGGAAGTCGGAGCGAAGCATATATACGCTATCGTCTCCAGAATTATTATCTACTACGATGATTTCCGTTCCGTTTGGCAGGTCGTCTTTTAAGAGCGATTCCA
>CAYPSL010000029.1:0-7567 GCA_964413615.1 uncultured Candidatus Saccharibacteria bacterium
AAAGAATATGCTCTATATTCCGAAGGGGTTTGCTCATGGGTTTTGTGCGCTTGAAGACGATACGCAGCTTGTGTATTACTGCACAGAAGAATATTCCGTTGAACACGAGGCAGGAATTATTTGGAACGATCCGACAATTGCGGTTGCATGGCCAGTTGACCAGCCGATTCTTTCTGATAAGGATGAATTGCATCCAATGCTTGCAGAGGCAATGAATACATTTGAATAGTTGACAAGTAGCTCATAGTTATGCTATAATTGAAAGTTACGGTTATTTTGGCCGTTCTTTCCAATCTACGAGAAACCTTGTTTTCAGGAGGATATACGATGAGAGAGTATGACTCGGGCGTTTTACGGAACGCTGTGTTGCTCGACCCCACATTCTACTTGGCCCTTCTTACGGGGGAAGATGATGGCGGGCAGATGTTCGCGATTGCGACGAGAGGAAAGGGAAAGCAGAATGCTGCGATCCAAATTCCGATCAGGATTAAAACGAACATCAGCGATGATCGTGCCTTTATCGGGAGTCTGGTTCGGAGCGTAAGGGAGCCTCCTCAATCCCTGCGGAACAACTTCCTGGAAGTTCTCGGGAGGCTGGCAAAGTTTGGGTACGGACTTAAGGATCTTGAGCTGCTCTACGTGGTGATGCCGCGGTACGGAAATTTGATTTCTGGGCTTGAGGCGGATGCACCCGGAGGAACTGCTGAGATCGGCGAGACGCGCCAAGAAGTTGCTGAGCGGGAATGGAATGAAGAGGCAGGACTTTCTCGCATCGGAGTGCTGGAGCCATTTCCTTCGTATCTCCAATTTTCCGCGGGAGCGTACGATGAAGTGCAGAGCATTAGCTTTGCGTTAACCGTCGGCTCTCCGGAGAAGCTTGTTGAAGGAGCGAAGAGTTGGGGCGCTGTTTCCCTCGATGCCTTTGAAATGTGGGTGCAACGGCAAAACAACCCAAATGATTCCACCGGCTGGACGACCAAGGAGTTTACTCCGTTGGATGGCAAGGTTGTTCTCGCAGTGCTGTGGCTTATTGAGCATTTGCGCCGCAATTGCTTCAGCCACTAAAGTAGCTTCGTATAGGTTTTCGTAACCGTTCGAGTGCATTATGCATTCGGGCGGTTTTTTCTTTTTTGTTTTCATGGAGGTGTGTTAGTATTTTGTATATATGAAGATAGTAATTGTTGGAGCGAAGGGCATGTTGGGGAGCATGCTTGTACGCGTGTTTTCGGAGTATAAGCCTCTCGCAGTTGATAGGGATGAGATAGATATTACAAACATTGAAAGCGTTCGTCAGGTGCTTCGTGAGGCTGCTGCGGATGTAGTTATTAACGCTGCTGCATATACGAACGTAGATGCAGCAGAGCAAGAAAAAGAGCAAGCATTTTTAGTGAATGAGGTGGGTGTGAAAAACCTTGCTACTGTTGCGAATGAAACAGGGGCTACGCTTATTCATTTTAGTACTGATTATGTATTTCCTGGCACTGAACAAGGTGGATATAAAGAATCCGATGCTCCCGGGCCAGCGGTTAATACATACGGGACTTCCAAGTTAGCAGGAGAGCGAGCATTAAAAGAAAGCGGATGTAATTTTTACTTAATTCGCACCGCGTGGTTGTATGGCCCAAATGGAAAGAATTTTGTGGATACAATGCTTGCATTGGCGGTCAAGGAGCAGGCGCTTAGTGTAGTTCATGATCAGTATGGTTGCCCTACGTATACGAAGGATCTTGCAGAGTATGCAAAGGTGCTTCTTGAAGAAAAGTATCCGTTCGGAATTTATCATGGCACGAATAGTGGGAGTGCGTCATGGTTTGAGTTTGCTCAAAAGATTTTTGAATACACCTCTAATTTGGCGGTTGTTGTAAAGCCTGTGCCTTCGGCAGAATTTCCCCGTCCAGCAAAGCGCCCATCGTATAGTTTGCTCGTAAACACGAAAGGGCCAAAAATGCGCGCATGGGAAGATGCGCTTGCGGACTACGTAAGGGGTGTATAATGTTCTCATATGCAACAACTATTTGAGCGGCAGACAAAAGAATTGGAGCAACTTCTTGGTAATCTTGGCTCATTTCATGAGCAGGTTACGAGAGCATCTGAGCATCTTAAGGAGGCTTTTTTAAAGGGATATAATGCATACGCGGCAGGAAATGGCGGCAGTGCTTCTCAGGCACAGCATTTGGCAGAAGAGCTTATAGGGCGATATCGTACAGACCGGAAGCCTTACCCTATGATTTCCTTAACGGCCGATGGAACAGCTCTTACGTGTATTGGGAACGATTTTGGATTTTCTGATATCTTCTCTCGCCAGGTAGAAGCGCTTGGAAAAGAGGGGGATGTGTTTGTGGCACTTTCTACTTCTGGTAATTCGGAGAATATCTTGAAAGCTGTAGATTCTGCGCGAGCAAACGGAATGACCGTAATTGGATTTACAGGAGCTACGGGCAAACTTCGAGAGCTTGCAGATATCGCTATTGAGGTTCCAACGACAAAAACTGAACGTATGCAAGAATTGCATTTACATGCAATCCATTTAATCTGCGAATCGTTTGAAGATACTATGAGGGACCCTGCACTATGAGTATTGAAAAATCACGAGCGGAAGAAATCGTACATGCATTTTCTGGTAAAAAAATACTCGTAGTCGGCGATGTGTTTTTGGATCGATATATTTACGGAATTGTAGAACGCTTAAACCCGGAAGCGCCGGTACCTATCTTGCATGCAAAAAAAGAAGATAATGCTACTGGTGGGGCGGGAAATTCTGCGAAGAACGCTGCAATGCTTGGGGCAGAGGTTATTTGCATCGGCGTTGTGGGAGATGATGAGGCTGCCAGTATTTTAGATAGCGCTGCAAGCAAGGAGGGGTATACTTCAATCTTTCTCCGAGATACAAAGAGCGCTACGATTGTAAAAAAGCGATACATTGTGGGAAGCCAGCAATTGCTTCGTGTAGACCATGAAATTATTGGCAGTATGCAGGAAGATATTGAAAAGAGCGTTATACAAGAAATTGAAACACAGGCAGCATCCATAGACGCTATTATTGTTTCTGATTATGCAAAGGGTACTATTTCGGAGACGGTTGCACATGCACTTATGAATGTAATGAAGCAGCGCTCTGTTCCAATGATGGTTGATGCAAAGCCTTCGCGAGTTGGGTACTTTACTGGCGCAACATATATGTCCCCAAACCGTAAAGAGGCACATGAGTATCTCGGAATTAATCCGTACGAAAACGGAGGCAAAAAGGCGCATGAATTAGCAGCAATGGTCGCTTCTTCTTTTGAGACTACGGCATTCCTCACGCTCGGTAGTGAAGGAATGTATGTTCAGGGTATGCAAGGCGAGGGGTGTTATGTCCCGACAGTGTATATTCATAGCGATGAAGTAGTAGATACGTCCGGATGCGGAGACACTGCTGCTGTCACTATTCTTCTTTCTATTCTGGCAGGGGCTACACTTTCAGAGGCCGCAGAAATGGGGAATGCGGCGGGCGCTACTGTTGCAAGAAAGACTGGCGCGGTTGGTATTACAAAAGAAGAGCTGCTGCACACGATTGAAGAGCACCATGCCTAGGCGAGTTATTTTCTTGGATCGGGACGGCACGCTTAATGTGGACCACGGGTATGTGCACGAAGCGGACAAGTGGGAATGGGTTCCTGGCGCTCTTGATGCTCTTGTTGCTCTCCAGAAGGCAGGGTACGCACTTGCAATTGTAACGAATCAATCTGGCATTGCGCATGGGTTGTACACAGAAGAGCAAATGCACGAACTTCATGCTTTTATGAATAAAGAATTGCAAGATAGTGGGATTCACATAGATGCTATTGCATATTGCCCCCATGGGCGAGATGAACATGTGTGTGATTGTCGAAAGCCGGATATTGGGATGGCGAAACAGATTGAATCGACGCTTGGCCCTATCGAATATGAGAATAGCTGGACGGTAGGCGATAAAGAGGCGGATATGCTATTTGGAAAAACCGCAGGAACAAAAACGGCGCTTATTCGTAGTAAGTATTGGAGCGAGGACGGACTGGCTCAAAAACCAGATATAATCGTTGATTCGCTTGCGGGGGCCACAAGGTTTATACTTTCACAATCATAATATGGAACATCTTTGGCGCACGGAAAAAATATTAACCATAGAGCAGGCAAAAGAAAAGGCTGATGAGTTGCGGGCTGCAGGAAAGAAAGTAGTTACCGTTAACGGATCCTTTGATCTTTTGCAGGCTGGCCACTTAGATTTTTTAGAAGAAGCAAAGCAGCAAGGGGATGTGCTATTTGTCGGAATGAATTCTGATGAGTCCGTGCGTTCTGGAAAAGGACCCTCTCGCCCTATTATTCCGGAAGCGCAACGCGCTGCTCTTCTTGCGGCGCTTGCATGCGTGGACTATGTAGTAATTATTACGGGAATGTACGCAGATGAGCCTCATGGCTCTTTTCTTCCCGCAATTCGCCCTCATATTCATGTAAATGGTGGTGACTATGGAGACATGGAAAAATGGGTAGAATACCCTGTAATGCAAGAGCTAGGGATAGAAGGGTATACAGTTGCTCGAAGGCCAAATTTGTCTACAAGTGAAATTATTACCAAAATACAATCGCTATGATTATTGTAACGGGCGGAGCTGGGTTTATTGGGAGTGCAGTTGTGTGGGCATTAAATGAACGTGGAAGAGAAGATATTGTTATTGTTGATGATGTCGATCATGAAGAAAAAGAGCACAATATTGGCCATTTACGGCATGATCAATTAATTGGAATTGCAGATTTTCGGGCCCAGCTGCTTTCCGGAGAGTTTGATAATCAGGATGTGGAAGCGATTATTCATCTGGGTGCATGTAGCGCAACTACAGAAAAAAACTGGGACTATTTATTAGATAACAACGTGGAGTATACCAAGGATATTATTCGCTGGTGCCAGGAGCATAATGCGAGGTGCGTGTATGCATCTAGTGCGGCAACTTATGGGAATGGCGAGCATGGATACGTTGATGATCATGGACTGTTTAATGATTTGGTTCCGATGAACCTCTATGGAAAGTCAAAGCTTATGGTTGATATATGGGCACGCGATGGCGGATTTTTAGAACATGCAGTGGGGATTCGATATTTTAACGTATTCGGACCAAACGAATGGCATAAGGAGGGAATGAAAAGTGTTATAGCGCAAAAGTATCAAGACGCATCTACGGGAAAACCTATTACGTTATTTAAATCGTATGAGGAAAAGTATAAAGACGGGGAGCAGGAACGGGATTTTATCTATATAAAAGACGCAGTGCGTGCAACATTATTCTTTTTGGATAACGCGAACGTGAACGGTGTGTTTAACGTAGGTACGGGAATTGCTCGAACCTGGGTTGATGTGGCTCGGGCTATGTTTGCCGCGCTTAATGAGAAGGATCAAATTGAATTTATTGATATGCCGGATAGTTTACGGGGACAATACCAGTACTTCACGAAGGCTGATACGAAGAAGCTCGCAGCTTCTGGGTTCGCCCTAGAGGAGAACTACTCACTCGAGGAGGCTATCACTGAATATGTACAAGAGCACTTAGCTCCCCATAGGCATTTGGGAGAATTGGCATAACGGATTATACTTTTTTCTATGAAAGGCATTATTTTAGCAGGTGGTTCGGGGACAAGGTTGTACCCATTAACGCGGGCAGTGAGCAAACAATTGCTACCCGTATATGACAAGCCGATGATTTATTATCCTATTTCCACACTTATGCTGTCGGGAATTAAGGAAATACTCATTATTTCAACTCCAAAGGATTTACCTATTTTTCAATCGCTCTTTGGTGATGGGTCTCAGCTTGGAATGAAGTTTAGTTATAAGGTTCAAGATAAGCCGAATGGGCTTCCGGAGGCATTTATATTAGGAGAAGAATTTATTGGTGATGATAGTGTTGCTATGATGCTCGGCGATAATATTCTATACGGAAGCGGACTTTCTGGGATTATTCAGGATGCTCGCGAAAGGATAGAGACGGGCGGTGGGCATATGCTTTTTGGATACCATGTACCTGATCCTGAGCGATCCGGTGTGATTGAATTTGATGCTCAAGGAAGTGTTGTATCCATAGAAGAAAAGCCAGAACATCCAAAATCTCATTATGCAATTTTAGGGTTGTACTTCTTTGATAATAAAGTAGTTGAGCTTGCAAAAGGACTTTCTCCGTCTGCTCGAGGGGAGTTGGAGATGGTTGATTTGCATAATGCATATCTTGCAGCAGGTACTTTGCATGCAACGCCTCTGCCGCGAGGAGTAGCATGGCTTGATGCAGGTTTGCATTCCTCCCTTTTACAAGCAAGCAACTTTGTTCAAATAGTAGAGCAGCGCCAAGGGTTGAAGATCGGGTGTATTGAAGAGGTGGCCTACCGAATGGGATATATATCTAAGGAACAATTACGAGAAATTGCTCAGGGATTACTGAAAAGTGGATACGGAAACTATCTTCTCAGTGTTGCTGACGAGAATTGACAAATCCTATATACTAGTGTAATATTTACCTATGAATTACAGTGTTGTAGTGCCGGCACATAACGAAGAAGGGTCATTACAGGCTCTCTACGAGGCAACCCAGCGTGTTTTTACTGGAATGGGTGGCTCATGGGAGCTTATTGTTGTGGATGACGGGAGTACTGATAATACGTATAAAATTCTTTCAGATTTAAGCGACAAGGATAATCGCGTAAAAGTTATCCGTTTCCGAAGAAGTTTCGGACAAACTGCTGGGTGGTCTGCCGGTTTTTCTGCTGCAACGGGAGATATCGTTATTGTTATGGATGCCGATTTGCAGAACGATCCTGAAGATATTCCTGCAATGATCAAAAAGTTACAGGAAGAAGATTTTGACGTTATTTCTGGTTGGAGAAAAGATCGGAAGGACAAGAATGTACTAAAAATCGGCAGCAAGATTGGAAACTGGGTGCGAAAAAAAGTTACGGGAGAAAAAATTCACGACCATGGATGCAGTTTGAAGGTGTACCGAAAAGAGGCCTTGGAAGACTTAGAGCTATACGGAGAAATGCATCGATATATTACAGCGTTGTTGTCTTGGAAAGGTTTTCGGGTAGGTGAAATGGTAGTGCGTCATCATCCGCGAACGACCGGAGTGACAAAATATAATGTGCGAAAAAAGCTCAAAGGCTTTCTAGATCTTCTTATTGTAAAGTTTTGGATTCAGTATTCCGCTCGCCCAATGCACTTTTTTGGATCAATTGGCGCAGTCTTTATTATTGCTGGATTTTTGCTTGGCGGAACGTTAGGGGTATTATGGCTATTTCGAATTATTGGTCTTGCTGGAAGGTCTACGCCGCTTTTGGCAGTACTCCTTGTACTTCTTGGGTTCCAGTTTTTACTGGCAGGGGTACTTGCGGATATCGTCGCCCATACATACTACGCCCAAAAGAAACCTTACTCTATTAAAAATACAAAAGGGTTTTAGGGTATGAAGCTTCTTTTTATTAACAACGAGTTTCCGCCCATCGGTGGTGGAGGCTCTACGGTCACGAAGTACGCTATTCGGTACTTAGTACAGGCTGGACATACTGTAAC
>CAYPSL010000030.1:0-3516 GCA_964413615.1 uncultured Candidatus Saccharibacteria bacterium
TTGCGTAGATATCAGGAGTAGGAGTCGCTGTCGGTGTAGCAGTAGGCGTAGCTGTAGGAGTCGCTGTTGGTGTAGCAGTAGGCGTAGCTGTTGGAGTTGCAGTTGGTGTCGCAGTAGGAGTCGCTGTTGGTGTAGCCGTTGGAGTAACCGTAGGGGTTGCTGTTGGGGTAACCGTAGCTCCTGCTGGTAGTGCGTACCAAATTGTAAATGTATCGATCTTCGGACCAGCAGTAAGCGTGAATCGCGCTTCTGTTGTAGAAGCTAAGACAGCTTCATCACGTAAGATCTTTCCAAGACGCTCGTCGCGTTTCTTTCTATCTTCAACCTTTTCAGGACGGCCTGATTCGTTGATAGATGTGAAGGTAGCACCTTCAATCTTCACAGTGCCGCGAGCACCTTCTTTGCCTCGTGTTCGGCGAGAATCCATCGATACTTTGATGAATCCATTGCCACGTTGTACGGAAAGTCCGTCTACGTTGCGAGGAAGAAAAGGGTCAGTGACCACGTTTCCGTTTACAACAAGCGGGAAAGATTCGCCACTTGCGCGTCGGTCGCCATTTCCAAAGAAGGAAATAGGAGCTGTGTCTCCATTTTTTGTGTTAAACACCTCAGAGATATTTATCTTCGCTGAGATATTTACGCTAGATGCAGAAGCAGAAGCGGACGTAGATCCGAAGATCACAGATCCAGAAGCTACAACCGCAATGAGGGCAGCAACAGCCATTCCTTTGAGGCCGTTTGCGCTCTTTTTGCTAGGATGTTGTAAAAACATAAGATGGTTAATGAGTTAATTGGTTGAAATAATTCAACCGATAAATATACTCTTCTTACGGGATTTGTCAAGTACTATTTTGCAAAAAGAGATAAATTATTGCATAACAAAAAAACCGCCTTTCGGCGGTTTATGGCTATATATAGCTATTTTACAGGTCTAGGTCGTCAATTGCTTCTTCAACGGACTGTTTTGGCTTTTCTGCTAGAATTTCAGAAACAGGCTCTGCTGCCCCTTCTGGAGCCATTGCATCTGCTGCTGGTCTAACGTTGCGAGTAGAACCCTCTGGTTCGTTGATTTTTAGGTTTACTCGGGCATTATTTCGAGCTCCAATCACTCGAAGAAGGGTGCGGATAGACTTAGCGGTTGCTCCTTGGCGACCGATAATCTGACCCATGTCTTCTGGGTTAACAGTAAGGGTAATAAGAACGCCCATTTCATCGATTGCTCGATCGAGCTTTACATCATCTGGATGGTCTACGATGGATTTCACCACGTATTCCACGAACTCTACATCATGAGACTGTCGATCATTTTCCATAGGAAGTGCGTAAAAACGTTAACGAATTAATATATGTATGATAGCAAAAACCGACGCTTGCGTCAATTTTCCTAGCTTTTCACTGCTTCTGCGGGTGCAGCCTTTGGGTTCCAAAGGTTTTTCTTGTCTCCAGAGATAATGTTATGCGTAATAAGGAGATTGTGGACGGTATCGGAAGGGTGAGCGCCCTTTTTTATCCATTCTTGCACCTTAGAAGCTTCTACAGAAAAACTATCTGTATGGGGGTTGTAATGGCCCAAATCTTCAATAAATTTACCTTTAATAGGAGCATGGCCATCAGCAACTACCACTCGGTAGGTTGCATATCCGCGCTTTCCTCTTCGCTGGAGTCGAATTCGTAACATAGTGTGGTTATGGTAGCGAGCTTGCTGTAATTGGTCAAGCCCTAGGTGCCCACGACTGGCAATCCGAGGTCTTCCCCGGTGATTTTTATGGAATATAAGTGAGATGTTCCGTCTGGATGCATGGTGACTCCATACAAAATATCAGCTACCGCCATAGTTTCTCGATTATGGCTGATGATAATGCTTTGCGTTGTTTGAACTCGGGATTTTAATAATGCCGCAAAGCGTTTGGAGTTTGCTTCGTCGAGGCTCGCATCTACTTCATCTAAGACAATAAACGGAGGCTCTTGGGCATCAAGAATGGCAAGCAATAGCGCGAGCGAGGTGAGGGCTCTCTCTCCTCCTGAAAGAAGCGATATATGGCGCGCTCGTTTTTTAGGCGGAGCAACGGTAATGTCTACTCCATCTTCTGTTGCAAGTAATTCCGCAGAGCCTCCTCCGAAGAGGTCAATAAAGTATGAAGAAAAAGACGTAGCGATGCGTGCAAACTGGCGATGGAAGTTTTCTTGGATCTGGGATGAAACCTGCGCGATACATTCTTCTATAGTTATAAGCGTTGCTTGTATATCGGCCAGCTGGCGCTGCAAATTGCTGTATCGCTCCTGGGCTTCTTCGTATTCTTTTTCAACGAGCGCATCTCGCTCTCCAATACGAGAGATTTTTTCTGAAAGCATTCGCAGCTCTTGGTCGGATGGGGCGGTTGCTTGCGAAGGAAGTGATGTTTTAAACGTAGAAAGCGCAGTAGTGCCGCATTCTCGTAGAATTTCTTGTTCTAATAAGGCAAGGTCGCTTCGTGACTGCTCCAGGGCAGATAGCATGGCGCTTTCTTCTCGTTCTTCTTGAATTTCTTTTTGTCTGGATCGTTCAAGGCTCTCTGCTAAGGTGGTGTGTTCAGTATGTATGGCTATATCTTCGGGTTCTGGCACTTCCTGCAGTTCTTGTAGCTGTCGTTGCTGTTCTTCGTGAATTGCTCGTAGGCGGGTTATTTCTTCCTGGGTTGGCGTAAGGGGGGCAGACGGCGCTTCCGTTCCTTGTTCGCGGAGAACAGTTTCTAGGGATGCGTGTATTTTTTCTAGTACAGCAGCATCAGCGGCTTCCCCTCCTCGCAGCTTCTCAATGAATTGTTTGCAATCAGAGAGGATCTTTCGAGCACGCACCTCCCATGTTCCTTCTTGGGTGGCTGGCGCGGACGTATGAAGAAGTTTCTCGGCTTTTGTAAGTGCTTCTTTTGTAGCTGCAAGGGATGCAGTCAAGCTATCGTGCTCTTTTTTCCATGCTTTATATGTTACCCGTTGAATTTCCTGTTTTTGGGCGGATGTAGCAGAAGCGCGCACTTTATCTTCGAGTATTTCACGTTCTTTTCTTGCTTTTTGTATAGCGGTAAGGCGAAGCGCATGATCTGCGCCAAGTTGTTCGAGTGATTGCAGGGCTGCATGCCACGCATGGTGATACCAGAGTTGTTGTAGTGTGCGGAACTCTTTCTCGTACGTTTCTCGCAATTCGTATCGATCGATTTGTCGCTTTAGAAATGTTACTCGAGGGGCAAGCTCTGATAGTACCGTTTGCACTTCTTCCGCGTGCTGTTTTGTTTTTACAAGTTTCTGTTGGGCTTGCCCGAGCTTAATTTGAAGGGATTTAATTCCCGTTGCTTCATCAAACAACTCTCTTCTCCCCTGGCTACTTGCGGTAAGGTATTGGTCTACAGTGCCCTGAGATATAACGGTATAACTTTTTGTTCCAATGCCAGCCTCCGCAAGCATCTGGTGCAAATCAATAAGCCGTACCAGCTCGTTATTAATAAGATATTGGCTTTCACCGCCCCTCGTAAGGGAGCGCGT
>CAYPSL010000030.1:3616-7543 GCA_964413615.1 uncultured Candidatus Saccharibacteria bacterium
CCAGCTCGTTATTAATAAGATATTGGCTTTCACCGCCCCTCGTAAGGGAGCGCGTGACCGCAACTTCTGGCGCGTGTACGGGAAATCTGCCGGAACTGTTATCGAACGTAAGCGTAACGCGCGCGCGGAGCGCCTTATCTGTTTTTCCTAAATAAATAACGTCGCTTCGCTCTTTTGCGCGGAGCGCTTTTACTGATTGTTCGCCAAGCACCCAGCGAATTGCTTCTGCGATGTTGGACTTGCCGCTTCCATTCGGCCCGATAATCCCAGTTATTCCAGGTCGAAAATCTACGTGGACTTGCTTCGCAAACGATTTGAAGCCATGAATGTCGACGGAGAGAAGCCGCATGGCGTTTATGATTCTGAAGTTTCTTTTTGGATTTGGGCGAGGGCTGCGGACGCTGCCTGTTGCTGGGCTTCTTGCTTGCTCGTACCCCTGCCTTCCCCCATTTTTCGATCATGAAGGAACACTCCAACGATGAATTCCTTTTGATGATCAAGTCCGGATTCTTGCAGTACCTTATATACGGGAGTAATTCGGTACTTTTCCTGAGAAACTTCTTGGAATTTGCTTTTCGTATCTATGTGGAGGCCTTTTGCTACTACTTCTGGAAGTTTTGAAATAATAAATGCATCTACAATCTTTTTTGCGGCTTCATATCCTTGATCTTCATATATAGCCCCAATAACCGCCTCTACTGCATTTGCGAGGATGTATTGGCGGGCCTTTCCTTTGTCTTTTTCTTCGCCACGAGAGAGCAAGAGGTGCTCTTCAAGCCCTATCTCTTGGGCAATTTTTGAAAGCATTTCCCCTCGTACAATGGCAGATCGTAAATTGGTCATTTCTCCTTCCGGGAGAGGGTAATTGTTATAGAGGTGGTCAGTAACAATAAGTTCCAGTACGGCATCCCCTAAAAATTCCAATCGTTCATTGTGATCCAGCTGAAAATCGGGGTTTTCATTCAAGTATGATCGGTGTGCGAGGGCGCGAAGCAGCGTATCTTTGTTAGAGAATACAATCCCGAGGCTTTTTTCGAGAGCTTCTATGTTGTTGCTATGATCCATGATTATTCTTCCTTTCTCGGTTCCCCCATATTCTTATAAATCGTTCCAAGTACTCCGTTGATGAACTTTCCGCTTGAGGGGCCGCCGAATGTTTTCGCCAGCTCAATAGATTCATTGATTGCTACTTTTGGCGGTACATCGGGGGCATGCGCGAGCATGAGTTCAAAAATCCCAATCCGGAGCACATTGCGGTCAACCGTTGTAATTTGGTCGAGCGGCCAATCCGGAGCCGATTTTTCGATCAGGGCGTTAATATCTTTAAAATGTTCTTCTACTCCGTACGTAATCGTGTAAATAAAATCACCATCGTCCAGCCCAGGGGCAAATTCCTGAATATTATGTTTTACGATTTCTTTTAGTTGTGAGGGCTTCTGCCCACGCATATCCCACTCAAAGAGGCTCTGGAGTGCTATAGATCTGCTTAAATGACGGTTTGCCATGGGATAATACAAAAGGTGCTAATGATCAAATTGCTCCTCTTTTGTATACCCTACTTTGCTGTTATGCGCCAGTGCTTCGTGCCTTTGCTTTACGCTTCTTTTCCGCCTTTTGGATTTTTTGTGCAACTTCGATAACTTGGCGTCCTCGGTACATTCCGCAGGTAAGGCATGCAATATGAGAAGGAATGGCTGTTTTGCAGTTTGGGCATGGGAAAAGCTTCATCGCCTTTCTGCCATGGTGGCTGCGGCGCATACCTTTCTTCGCGTGGGAGGTTTTTCTCTTTGGAACTGCCATAGTATCTCTTAAGTGGTTATAGGATAGTATCGTATAGATATCTAGGATTTTGTCAAAGTTTCTAGTGCCCGGGCTACGGGAGCGTAGCTTTTGCGGTGGTGCGCTGTTGCCCCGTGTTCTTGAAGCGCCGCCATATGGATAGCGGCCCCATACCCCTTATGGGATGCAAACCCATACGCCGGGAATTCCACGTCTAGTTTTTGGAGGATTGCATCTCGCGTAACTTTTGCGAGGATACTCGCAGCTGCTATTGAATACGATAATTGATCACCCTTAATAAGCGATAGCGAAAATATAGTCGGATGGATAGCGGCGCTTGTGCCGTCGATGAGCAGCATTGCAGGCTCTACCCTAAGCCCTTCAATTGCTCTTCGCATGGCAAGGTGTGAGGCATTGCGGATATTTAAGCTGTCTATTTCTTCCACACTGGCGCTTCCAATTGCAAAGGAAAGCGCTACGTTCCGTATAAGATCAGCTGCTTTTTCCCGTTGGCGCGCGGAGAGTAGCTTGCTGTCTCGAACAGGAATTTTTATGGTTTCTTTTTGGAATGCCTCTGCTTGTTCTTGTGAAAAAATAACCGCAGCAGCAACTACGGGGCCGGCGAGCGCGCCCATTCCCGCTTCATCAAGCCCGGCTATATGGGGTATGTCTTGTGACCAATACTCCTGTTCAATAGAAAAGCTGGGGGCGGCTATCATAGTTTAGTGTGCCCTCGAAAGGAATCGAACCTCCATCTCGCCCTTAGGACGGGCTTGCTCTATCCATTGAGCTACAAGGGCTTATATACGTAGTGTAGCAGGAATTGGAAAAGCGCAACTATTTCCCCCTATTCTAGGGGGATTACTCTTGCAATCAGGTCGTTCTCACGGCACTATTGCACGCATAGCGCTATATCTAAAAACACCATTTTATGCCATCATCACCAATCCGTTCGTTCCAAAAAGATTCCTGGGGGAAGAATATCGGAATTATCCTTGTCGTTGTACTTGCTACCGGCATCCTGTTAAATCTGTTTAATCGCCCGCTTGAAGAGCAACGGAACGTGAGCGTTTCTCAAGTTATTGATGAAATTGGAAAAAATAACGTTTCTAACATTACGGTTGATCAAAACGACATGATCGTAACGCTCAAAAGCGACTCTTCACAGAAGTTGGTTGCTCAAAAAGAAAACGACGCATCGGTAACTGATACGCTTCGAAACTTTGGAGTAACGGAAGATGCTCTCCGTAAGATTGAGCTCACGATTAAAAAGCCTTCCGGAGCCTCATTTTGGGCTGGTGCATTGTTGCCAGTAGTGCTTCCGTTCATTCTGTTGGCTGGATTCCTCTGGTTCATGATGCGCAGCGCGCAAAACGTCGGGAATCGAGCAATTTCTTTTGGTCAGACCACTTCAGGCCCCGTTGATCAGACAAAAAAGAAGAAAACTACGTTTGCGCAGGTGGCCGGAAACGCAGAAGCGAAGCAGGAATTGATGGAAGTAGTTGAGTTTTTGAAAAATCCGAAGAAGTTTCAGGATATTGGCGCGCGTATTCCAAAGGGTGTGTTGTTAGTTGGTGCTCCGGGAACAGGAAAAACATTAATGGCGCGTGCAGTTGCAGGTGAAGCCGGGGTCCCCTTCTTTAGTATTTCAGGATCAGAATTCGTAGAAATGTTCGTAGGAGTAGGTGCTTCTCGCGTTCGCGACTTGTTTATGAAGGTAAAGCGCAGCGGCCCTGCTATTCTCTTTATTGATGAATTGGACGCAGTAGGGCGCCATCGAGGGGCTGGATTGGGCGGAGGTCATGATGAACGAGAGCAAACATTGAACCAAATCCTTGTAGAAATGGACGGATTTGAGCAGAACGACAAAGCAATTGTTATTGCGGCAACAAATCGCCCAGACGTGCTTGACCCTGCGCTATTGCGCCCAGGACGATTTGATCGTCAGGTAACGATGGATTTGCCAGATATTGCAGAGCGAGAAGCTATTTTAAAGATTCACGCAGGCAAAGTGCCTATGGAGAAAGATGTTGATTTGCGAAACATTGGAGAACGTACCCCAGGGTTTTCCGGAGCGGAACTCTCTAATCTTATTAATGAAGCCGCTATATTTGCTGCGAGGGAGAATAGTAAAAAGGTTTCTCAGCG
>CAYPSL010000031.1:0-7178 GCA_964413615.1 uncultured Candidatus Saccharibacteria bacterium
GATTTACAAAAAAGTTCAATTTCTACTAAGGGGGCAGAAAATATTATTCAGATTTCGAAAGAACCAACGCCAAAGCCAGAAGGCGGAGAGGGTGAGGAAAATGAAGAAAAGTCCCCAAGTGTTTCTTATGATTTTTCTTCCAAAATATTTATTAATGAAATTTTACCAAATCCTACAGGGTCCGACTTAGAGCAGGAATTTATCGAGATAAAGAGTGAAGATACACAAAATGTTAATCTTTTGGGTTGGGTGCTTGATGATGGGGTTGGCGGTAGTAGTCCGTATAAATTTAGCGAAAAAGATTCTATTTCTCCTGGTAAATTTTTTGTGTTATTTCGCTCGAAGACAAGGCTTGCACTTAACAATGACACAGATAGCGTTCGTCTTATCGACCCGACTGGAAAAATCGTTTCTCGCGTCGAGTATGGTGTGGGTATAGCTGAGGGCGTTTCTTATAGTAGGGCTGGGCAAGATCAATTTATTTGGACCCAAAAACCTACGCCAGGATTAGAGAATACTATTTATGTTCAGGAAAATGAGAAGAATTCTTCGGAAGAAGAAAGTAATAAAAAGGTCGCCATTAAGCCCAAGGCTCAATCGCGTGTAAGCGGTTTGACTACCTTCAATTCCCGAATAGCCCCTTCCCCTACTGCTTCGCTTCCATGGGAGGATGTTGGTGATACTGATAGGGGGCTAAAAAAGCCGAATAGGAGCTCTCTAGTAAGCACTTTTGGCAAAAGGCAAAAAATCTTTATATTCGGCTGGATTATTGTGGGGTGTGCCCAGTTTGTATCAGGAGTATCCCGAAAAGAGGCAATTTGGCAGAAGTAAATAAGGGGGTGTACCCTTACGAGCATGAAACGAGTTGTTGTGCTGGGCGGAGGGAATGGTACATCGCGCCTTCTTACTGCTCTTGGAACTCTATTGCAGGATGAAACGATAGATTCTCTACACGCCCTGGTTCATATGGCTGATGATGGCGGGTCTACGGGCAGGCTTCGTGAGCAGTATGACGTAGGGGCGATGGGAGATGTCACAAAGTGTCTTTTAGCCCTAAGTTCGTTGCGCGGCGACATTCGGGGCGATAAATTTTTGCGGGCATTGGAGTACAGGTTTGAAAATGGTGATTTTCAAGGACATACCCTCAGAAACGCTCTTCTAACTGCACTGGAGCTTACGAGCGACCTTGACGCAGCAATCGCAACCTTTGCTCGCATTATTCAGGCGCCAAAGCATACAGGGGTTATTCCAACAACTCTAAAGCCCCTTACACAGCAAGTCGCGGTTGTTCGAGAGGGCGCTCAAGAGCTACTAGGTAGCGGACAGCATTTTATTTCTTGGAACGTAGATGTTCAAAAGGATCCTAATTGGAGGCCCGAGGATATTAGGGTTTTGTTTAAGGAGCAGGATGTTCCGCTTAATCCTCGTGCGAAAAACGCATTAGATACAGCAACTCATATTATTATTGCTCCTGGGCATACATATGGATCAATACTCCCCACGCTTTCTTCTCTTTCACTAGGGAATAGTGATGCGTTAAAAAATAGTAAAGCTCATATTACGGTGGTAATGACACTTCTTACGACTCCATTACACACAGTGGGTTGGACGGGGGAGGACTTTGTAAGAGTGTATGAATCGTACTTACATCGCCCAGTTGATGTTGTTATTGCTAATACTGGCAGGGTTGAAATAGATCTTGTTCCTGGGCAAGCGTGGGTTAATTTTTCTTCTGACACGCATCCGTACAAGCTTGAGCTCGCAAATGTAGCAAGAAGAGTTGAAACTCCTCAGCAAGCTCATGATGCAGTTCCGCGCGCAGTGCTTGTTCATGACGATCAGGAAATGAATCGAATATTTAGAACGTATCTCTAAGAAAGAAGAGGGAAATACTATATACTTACGTATGTATGGTATTTGATCCTGTTTTATCGGAGGCTGAGCGAAACAAGGAGCTTGGCGCTCGATTATCTACATTCTCTCAAGGACAAGAAGAGCGTCTCGCTGAGCGTCGTGCAGAAGAGCTTGGTCTTCCTTATATAAATTTAGTTGTGTTCCCTATTGATTCTGACGTATTGGAGAGGGTTCCGAAAGCAGATGCACTTCGTGTGCAGGCGGTTTTATTCTATAAGCAGGGTGGAGATATTCGCCTTGCAGCTGTTGACCCTTCATCCCAGGGGGTACAAGAGCTTGCAAAGCAAATTGAGGCAAAAATAGGATATGCGCCGCATTTATACGTAGTATCTTCTCGGAGTGTTGCGGCTGCAATTGCTCGATATCGGAGAGATTCAACTATAAACAATGCTCCTCAAGACGAGTTGAGAATTAATCAGAAAGAGGCGGATGCGTTTTCTACGGAATTAAAAAATCTAGAAGAGCTTGGTCTTCGTATTACTACAATGCCGCCGACTGAAATTTTAAGTGCGATTGTTATTAGCGCTGTTCGTCTCCGTGCTTCTGATATTCACGTTGAGCCAAAAGAAAAACAGGCACGTTTGCGTTTTCGTATTGATGGTGTGCTTCAGGATGTCGCAACTTTTGATCGCGAGGGATGGTCTCTTATTCTTTCTCGAGTTAAAGTAATGGCAAAATTAAAGCTCAATGTTCGCGATGTGCCTCAGGATGGTAGTTTTGTGTTGCGAATAGGTGAGGAAACGTTCGATATGCGTCTTTCTACATTGCCAGGTGGGATGGGGGAGAATATTGTTATTCGCTTACTTGATAGGAGGGCTGAAGCGGTAGAATTGCCTGCTCTTGGCATGAAGACTAGAGATTTAGACATTGTTCATCGAGAGCTAAAGCGCGTAAATGGAATGATATTAATAACAGGTCCTACTGGGTCCGGAAAAACGACCACCCTAGCTTCTTTCTTGAGGGAAGTGAATAATCCCGATTTAAAAATTATCACCTTAGAGGATCCTATTGAATACCGAATTACGGGGGTTGAGCAAACTCAAGTGGATGCGGATGCTGGGTACTCTTTTGCCTTGGGTTTGCGATCTATTTTGCGTCAAGATCCTGATATGATTATGGTTGGTGAAATGCGTGACGTAGAAACGGCAGAAACTGCTGTGCATGCTGCTTTGACTGGTCATTTGGTATTTTCGACACTTCATACAAACGATGCTGCAGGCGCAATTCCTCGTCTTATTGACATGGGAATACGTCCGTATGTGCTTGCTCAGGCGCTGAATCTTGTAATTGCTCAGCGCCTTGTTCTATTGGTTTGTAGTTCATTTGCGCAGGAGTATAAACAAGACGACTCTCAAATTGCGCGAGCAAAAGAAGTGATGAAGGGTGTCCGAGAGGATATATTTAATCCAAGCGTGCTTGATGATGCTTCTCTTATGTTTATGAGGGCTGTGGGTTGTGCTGCATGCGGTAATACCGGGTATCATGGACGCTTGGGAGCATTTGAAATATTCGCAGTTCAGGGAGAAATGAAAGATAAGATATTACAAGGTGCGAGTAGCGCTGATATTCAGATTCTTGCACAAAAAGACGGAATGACGACTATTGCGCAGGATGCATATCTAAAAGTTATCGACAAAAAAACAACGATAGAAGAAGTGGAACGAGTTTCTCAGGAGTAAGCGGCTATTTCGCTCCTATTGGAAGAATGCTTTGTATTTTTGCGATCGTGCGCTTTTCTGCTTCGTCGAGTGATGGGGCTGGTATTGGGAATCTGAGGAGATTTCCTTCCTTTTGCGCCGCGAGGGTTTCTTGAATTTCTTTTGCGCGTTTTGTGAGCCCTTTCCCTAAAATCATGTATGCAGTGTATTGTTTTGCCTCATCTTCGTAGAGGATACATGCAGCATTGTATCCAGAAATATTGTTTGTTAATTCTCGAATAACTAGTGGGAGGTGGCGAGTTGTTGCACCGCTTTCGGCAAGATCAAGTGTTCGTAAGATGCTCCAAAAAATTTGACCGTGCTCATCATGTCGGAGGCGGGCATATGTTCTTCCCGCTAGCTTTAATAGGAATAGCGGTTTTGTTTTTACTAGTTGCTGAATGACGGTTTCCGTATTTGCACGGTGCTCCATAAGCTCCGCCGCTATTTGGAAGGCGTGGGGGGTTGTAGAAGGTTTCTGAAATGACTCAGTTGCTCCAACGATGCCTGCGTATAGTGCAGTAGCTATGTCTGCGTCTATGCTGTTTGAATCGAGCGCAGATATGATTTCATGGGTTATTTCTGCAATGGATGATGCGGTAATGTCTACGATATTTACAGTTCCAAAATGTTCATTTGTGGGGCGGTGATCAATGTTTATGATGGGGGTGTTATAGAAAAAGTCAGCATGGCTTGTAAAAAGCTTCCCAATATCTGCTAAGTCGGAGGCACCAAATATAACGATGGCGTCGTACGGGAGCTGCTGAATATGGGCTTCTATGGAATCCGCGCCTATTTCTACGCCTTCTGGCAGAGCAAATTGAATGCGCATTCCACCCTTCAATTCTTGTTGCTGTATGTCTTGTATTGAGGCAACCCCTGCAAGATCAATGATTACTTGGGGCTTAAATGTTGGTTGCATTGATACCTGTGATGATCCCGGCAGGAATTGTAGTTCTTGTGGCACATGGGAGGGGCTAACAGAATGAATGGCTTTGTTCTGCTGTTTTCCGAGCGCAAGACTGAGTGCAATCATAGACGAAAAAGCGTCAGTAGAAGTTTTTTCGGGTACGAGCAGAAGAATGCTCGATGCTCTGCTTAGAATAGATAGTGCTTGTTGGGTTTCTGGGAGGCTCATGAAAGGTAAATATGTGATAAATCTTTTTATCCTATCTTGTTTACTGAATAAAGGAAACAGTCCGTATGTGGAAATGTATTTATGATTACGAAAAACTTGTTGTAGGATTGGCAGTATGGAGAAAGTTTCCCTTGTTGGGGGTCACAATATAGCAAACTTGGATCAATTAAGTGCTCTTGCCACTCGCTTTTCTAGCGAGCTTTTACCAGGAGATGTTGTGCTGCTATCTGGAGAGCTTGGTGCAGGAAAGACTACGTTTACTCAGTTTCTTGGCAGGGCAATTGGAGTTAGGGATCGCATTACGTCGCCTACGTATACTCTTGTAGGAGAATACCAGGTAGAGAGCAATGAGGATATTACTAGGTTTATTCATATTGATCTCTATCGCGTGGGTGAGGCTGGTAAGCAAGATCAATCGGTATTGAATACTGATTATGTTCATGAAATTTTTACAACTGCAAAAAATAATAAGGCTGTGGTAGTAGTTGAGTGGCCAGGGTTTCTAGGCTTTGAGGTTTCTGGTCGAGTTTGGAATATCGGAATCAAAAACGGCAAAGAAGCTGAAAGTAGGATTATTACTATCTTTATGCATACGGCCGCATAGTCTACACTTATCACATGGCAAAACGGCAGAAACTGGCGATTATAGACGCGCACGCACTCATTCATCGCGCGTATCATGCGTTGCCTCCAATGACGGCTCCAGACGGCACCCCAACAAATGCAGTGTATGGATTTACTACAATGCTGCTTAAAATGATCACAACCCTAAAGCCCACTCACGTTGTGGCTGCATTCGACATGAAAGGCCCGACATTTCGACATGAAAAATATGAAAATTATAAGGCTCACAGGAAGGCTCTTGATGATGATCTTATTATTCAATTTGATATTGTACGCAAGGTAGCCCAGGCCTTTTCTATTCCTGTTCTCGAGAAAAGCGGGTATGAGGCGGACGATATTATTGGCACTGTGGTTAAGCGCTTAAAGGGGAAAATTCCTATTGTGATTATTACGGGCGATATGGATACGTTGCAGTTGGTTGAAGAGAATGTTTCAGTATTCGCTCCTAAGCGCGGTATGGCTGATACGATACTGTATACTCCTGAAGTTGTTCAGGAAGTATACGGATTTGCCCCAGCCCTTATTCCTGACTATAAGGGTTTGGCTGGTGATTCTTCTGACAATATTAAGGGTGTTGCGGGAATTGGTGTAAAAACAGCTAAAGAGCTGGTAGTGGCGCATGGTGCGCTAGAAAATATTTTTAAGAACATAGATGACCTTTCTACTCGCGCAAAAACGAGGCTTGTAGGGCATGAAAATGATGCACTCTTTAGTCGCGAATTGGCAACCATTCATCAAGAAGCTCCTATAGAAGTTTCGCTTGAGGATGCGGTATTCGATAATTATGATGAAAATAATGTTCGCGATATATTTCGAGTGCTCGGATTTCGGACACTACTTTCAAGGATTCCTGGGTCCGATTCAGTAGCTAAGTCGACAATTTATGATATAGATAAAGCAAATATCCAGCTTCCGGAAGGGTATGCTCTTGCTCAAACCTCCGCTGAACAGAAGGAGTTGCAGGCAGTATTGAGAGATGCCAAGATTGTAGCTTTTGATACGGAAACGGATGGTTTGGGTCCGCGAACAAGTCCGATTGTAGGAATGAGTTTCGCTATCTATGATGAACAGGAAAGGGTGCGAGCTTGGTATGTTCCCATTGATAGAAAAGGTTTGTTTGCTTGGAAGGATTTTTTTGAAGATGAGAATATTACAAAAACGGGTCACAATATAAAGTACGATATGGAGGTTTTACTCCAGTCTGGCATCACTCTTCGAGGAGTTGTATTTGATAGCATGATCGCAAGTTATCTGTTACGTCCGGGAAGTCGTACCCATGGGATGGATGATTTAGCGCAGGAAAAACTGGATTATACGCCAATTCCTATTACAAACCTTATTGGTTCGGGGAAAAATCAGAGGAGTATGAAGGATGTGCCTCTTATGGAAATTGCTCGTTACGCTGCTGAAGATGCGGATGTGTCCCTTCGTCTCTACACGGTATTTTTAAAAGAGCTTCGTGATGAGAAGCTTGAAGATGTTTTATTGGATATTGAAATTCCATTAATAGGAGTATTAGCCCATATTGAAAATACGGGGGTTGCAATTGATTCAAGTGTGTTGGTTGCCTTACGGAAAAAAGTTGTTCGGCGCATAGCTATCATTGAACAGGAAATATGGTCACTTGCTGGAGAGAATTTTAATATTAATTCACCCAAGCAGCTGCAGGTAATTTTATTTGATCGTCTCAAGCTTCCTACGGTTGGAATTAAGAAAACTCAAACCGGATATTCTACTGCTGCAGGCGAGCTGGAAAAATTAGCGGGAACTCATGCAATTATCGCTCTTCTTTCGGAATACAGGGA
>CAYPSL010000032.1:0-6596 GCA_964413615.1 uncultured Candidatus Saccharibacteria bacterium
CCTTTGACCCATTATATCGGCTTTGAGATATCTGGATACGTCCATATTGGGCAGGGGATTATGAGCGCACTGGTTATAAAAGACCTCCAGGCCCTTGGGGTAAAATGCACTATTTGGCTGGCAGATTGGCACACGGCAATAAATCATAAGTTGGACGGTACGAAGGAAACTGCCGCAAAAATCGGGAAAGGATATTTCACGGAAGCTATGAAAGCATGCCTTCTTTCCGTTGGCGCAGATGCGGACGCGGTAGAATTTCGCCTTGCGAGTCAGTGGTACGGAAAAGATGCAACAAAATATTGGGAAATGGTAATGAACGTTGCGCAGCACACCACGCTTGCGCGCATGCAGCGCAGCATCAGTATTATGGGGAAGGAAGCTGGCGAGGATGTAGAATTGGCAACATTGCTGTACCCGGCAATGCAGGTGGCTGATATTTTTTACTTGAATATCGATATTGCACACGCAAGTATGGATCAGCGAAAAGCGCACGTGGTAATGCGGGACTCTGCGTCTGCGGTAGTTCCGAATGCTCCAAAACCGATTGCACTGCATCATGGGTTGGTAGATTCTTTGACGGGAGAAAACAAGATGAGCAAATCAAAACCTGATTCGGCAGTATTTATTCATGACAGTGCGGAAGAAATTGAGCGAAAGATTAAAAAGGCATTTTGCGAAGAGAAGAATGTAGAAAAAAATCCTATTTTAAATTGGGCGAAAAATATTTTGTTCTGGTCTCGAACGGCTCCATTTGTGATTGAGCGAGAAGAAAAGCACGGGGGCAATGCAACGTTTGGATCATACGGCGAACTTGAAGCTGCGTATGCAAATGGAGATATTCACCCTATGGACTTAAAAGCAGCTGTTGCGAAAGAAATTATACAGCTCCTTGCGCCTGCTCGAGAGCATTTTGCAAAATCAGACATTGCCGCACTGAAAAAAGAGTTGGACGACGTAGTTATAGCGAAGAAGTGAGCCGATGGGGAGAATCGGACTCCCGACCCCTTCCTTACCATGGAAGTGCTCTACCACTGAGCTACATCGGCATAGCTTGTATAATAGTAGGAAGCGCCCAGCTTGTACAACATGGTATCCTTAGCGAAAGAATATGCCCCGTTTTATTACTAGCCCCCTTGTTTGGATTATCCTTATCGCCCTCATTGGGGCCGGGTATTTGATTGTCCGTGGAGACTCATTTTCTCAAGATGAATTAAAGGCGCAGGTTGCTGTGCCTTCGCCCGTTGAAATTCCTTTTCTAGATGCCGTATTGGTGCAGGCGAATGAGGATTCCCAAGAGCGCCGAGTGCTGTTTTGTACTATGGACGGCTGTGTACCAAAAAATCCGCCGAAATCTATTGGTGTAAATCCGCTATCGGATGGATCGAATTGGTACCGCTACGCAGAGCATGTAAAAGATGGAAAACAGGCAGCTACCGTCCTTGAAAAAGTGGATAGTGAGGGAAAAGTTTCAACGATTACGGAAGAAAATCCACTCGTGCGCCCGCGTGCCATGATGCTTAGTACTGACGGGACAAAGCTGGCATATTTTTTAGATAATATTCACGATGAATCTGACTTAACGGAATTATGGGTGTACGACAGCAAAGAGGGGGGTACAAAAGTTGTAGCGGAAGGGTTAGAGCGAAAAAATGTTGCATCACCGGTGAGGTGGAACGCTTCTTCCCGGGTTGCATGGTTTTTGAAAGATGGAAAGAAAAAGGAGCTAGTCGTAGCTGCACTTGGAAGCGGGCTCGCCACTCCGCGCTTTTCAGGAATTAATTGGGATGAACATGGAAAGGCGGCAGATAGCGGAGTGATGGATATAAACGATAACGCGTCTTTAATTGCGTTTGTGGAGCCGATTACAAAAGGGTTATCGCGCCTAGTTGTAGCTCGTGATAATCAGCCGAGCATTCAGCGGTCGGTAAAAGGCAATGTGGTGTTTGTACAGTGGACGGAAAACGACGGACTTTTTTACGCAGTACAGGACGGTAATAACTTAACATTTTGGATGGCGAATAAAACAAAGGAGTGGCCGATTACGCGCATGTCTGCAACGTTCGAATCGGCCCATAATACCGGCGTGAAAAACTTAGCAGCATTTGTTGCTAGTCCTCGAGCTGATGAGCGGCATTTATATGTGTTGGATTTGGAGAGCGGAAGAATTAAAGATGAAGCTGCAATTCCGCATTTTAATGGGAAGACATATTTGGTCCAGGTGAAGGAGGCTCAAAAGCAGGAAGACCAAGAGGCAAATGGAAGTGCTTCTGATGGAATATTGGTCGCGTTTTTGGAAAAGCACATGAAGGCAATTACGGAGGATAGCGGCGCTAAGGCCAGCCGCATATTGCTAACCGATGCTACTAATACGATGTTTATAGACTATACGGATAGCAAGGGGGAAGAGCAGCGCGTGCTGGTTTCTGTAGTAGACCCTACCTACGCGGAATGGAAGGTTTTGGGGAAGTATAAGACGATTAATGGCATATGGAAGCGAACCCAGGAATCGGGCAGTCCAGACCCAACGGTAACTAGGCTATATGAATGGGAGGACGTTCTATCTCAGTGGGTGCTGAAACAGGCATATTAGACAAAAATCGGCTCTAGGGTTGCAATTTTTCCCACTTTTCGCTACACTTTTGCCTATGTCACAAGACTTTCTTATTCGACTCCAGTGCACCGAGTGCAAGACGTATAACTACCATACACGCCGCAATATCAAGCGACAGGATGGTACGAAGTTAGAGCGCTCAAAATATTGCAAAAAGTGCCGCTCACATAAGGTTCACAAAGAAAAAGGAAAGAAGTAGTATACAGGAAGCGGGAAACCGCTTCTTTTATATAGGGGTGTCGTATAGTGGTAATACATTCGCCTCCAAAGCGACCAACGAGGGTTCGATTCCTTCCACCCCTGCAACGCAGGCAGCGCATTTGCTAATTCGATCTTACTGTACTATGTTCACGTTGGTACGGTTGTTTTGATGTGTACTTTTATAATCTTCAAGAAAGGAGTTTGGGCATGTTGTTGCTTTATTGGTTTTGGCGCTTGCTTGGGTTTGGTCCAAAGCCCCAAGAATACGAAATTCAAGTCTGGTGGCGCAGGTGGCTTGGAATCGTTCCGAAGTGGGATATAAACGGACGCGAAAATTTTGATGAGTTTGCTCAGAGGGATTATCGAAACAGAGGATGCAGGGCGCGAGGGTACGATTCTGGCGGTGGGTGGTATAATTTTCGCGGAACGTGTAAGCCGGGACACTGCATTGAGTGCGATAGTGATCGGAAATTTGAAAGGGAATTTCTTATGACGAATTCTCAAAAAACACCTGCCCAAGAAAAGAAGTTGCCCCAGTTTGATGCCGACGTTGGTCCTGATAATCCCGTAAATCAGGAAGCGGCGAATGTGCGTGGATTGCGGTACGACAAAGAGTCGGGCGTATACCGAGACAGCGATGGATGTTTAGCCCGCGATCGGTTCGGACAACATTTGGGATAGGATTTTCGCAACGAAGGAAGGATGCTCGCACAAAACCCCATCGAGCTAAAATAAGGGGTTCTTTTTTATACAAAGAAAAAACGCCGTAACCTTATGTGGTTACGGCGTATAAATGTTCATGGCTACGGGAAAAAATCAGGAGGGAAGCCAACGTGAGGAGTGCGCGACACAATGAATCCGGGATCGTTTTCAAGTGCAGCAATTGCAGTTTTTGTGCATTCTTTCCAGTTCGGATTTTCGATATCCATAGATTCTGAAAGAAGGCATACATGGGCGTCGGACTCTTGAAGGAATAATCCGACAACGGGACTTGTGTGTCCCTGGACAATAACTGCTTCCGGGGAGAAGACGTCGATTTTTTTCAGATTCTCGACTGGCCACCTTGGGTGGCGATACGGGATAATTCCTCCTCGTACAGTTATTGCAAAGTACTGGTCACTACTAACATAGTTTGGGAGTGCTGAGGTATTGTTCGATCGATTCGCCAGCTTCTTCATGTTTACTATACTGAAATTGTCGCGGTAGAGCCGATAGAGGCCGCCTATTGTTACTGCAAAAAGTTCACAAAGGAATTGAGGTTCGTTCATGAGGTATGCTCCTGCGTATTGGAAGGGGGAGTAGGTTGGAAAAGATCAACTTCTATATATGCTGTATTTTTACGTAAAAGTCAATAAGTGTATATAAAAAAAGAGCCCGATGCGAAGCTCTGTATGTTGATACCGGCCAGCGGGTCGATTTGCTGGTCAACATAAGATTCTTTCGCATCGGGACTGGTTCGTTATAGAAAACCCGGTACTCTCTTATCGTGAACCGTCCATAACGTCACTTCGGAGACGTTCAAGGGCCGCATAGTGCGGATTCACGGGGCGTAGGCTTCTCTCTATGTGCCGGAAGAAGGGAAGACAGCACATAGGGGCAACTTGCCACAAGAAGAGTACCGGGGATTGAACAACAATAAAGAGAACGAATATCTGCGGATACTGTAGTACAACCCTTTAAATAAGTCAAGGGTTTACCTATTACGCGGCAACTGGGCGAGTTAGCTGGGTTACGTTTGTAAGTTCTGCATGAATTAACATGCGCTTGCTCGTAGACCAGAGTGGCCAACATGCCATAAGTGAAATAGTCGGTACCGGGCGGTCAGAAATTACTTTAAAGTCTGCCGTTGGAGTAATAATTTCACTTTTTACGATTCGGTATGCATACCGAGCTCCGCGCCAGTCTATATACATGGCGTCACCATTCTTTAGTTCATTGATGCGGATAAACGCAAATCGAAACGCGCCTTTCCAGGGTTCTCCTGTGCTATGCGCAGAAATGAAGGTATTTCCAAGAGCTCCTGGCGTAACTCCGTTCGGATAGAGCGCCGCGCCTTGTTCGAGTGTTTTTATAACGTCGGCATCGGCAAGAGAAGGGCTTTGGATAAGAGGAACGTTTACGCCGATTGTAGGAATGCGAATCCAGTTTTGAGTTGCTTCTGCGGCATTGTATGCAGGCGTAAGAGGAACCTGAATTGGGTACGGGTTTATGATAATTTCTGGGTCAGGGGTCGCAAATGGAACCAGCCTGTCTGGGCTAAGGGGAAGCTCGGCAACGCGATCAGGAAATGGGTGAAGTAGCGTATTTAAGAAGGGCGCAAAAGTAGTTGCGCTAATAACAAGCCCAAAGAGGAAGAGGAATGCGGATACGAAGGTCCCCACGAACATAAAGACGGCAGTTCGCTTGGAAGTTGGGGTAATAAGGTATTCCTGATTATTTTTCATAACAGTTGATTATAATCTTATTTTATGAAATTGTCAATATATGTGGATAGAAAGGGCTTAATATAAGCAAAAAACCCGTCCGCCATGCGGCGGATACGGGTTTTTCATGTTTCGCACTCCAGAAAGACTATACGTCTTGTGGCTTAACGGTTGTGCGCTTGTTTCCACGGGATCGTGCTGCTGCGTCATCCAACATGGCCATTACTTTTTTGTTTATTGCTTCAGGGAGGTCTCCAGACATTTTCGCGTTCTTGTCTTTGAGGTATGCCCGAACCTTACTTGCTACAACGAGAAGTTCGCTCATAGATACCCACCTCCTTTAGCTGTGTTCATAGAATTCAGGGTTTTCCACATCGCTAAAAGTCTACCATTACAGGGCTTATGAGCACAATCTATGCAAATAAGAGGCTGGTGGCGAGAAATATCACAAACGATGCGTGCGCGATTAGCGCGGGATGCTGGATGTGGGCCTTAATAATAATATTAAGTGCTACTAAAAATCCGAGAACGAGAAGAATGATCGACATCAGTCCGCGCGTAGTACGTACAAGGCTGGATGAAAAACTTTTTCCTGGTGCGTTGTGCTCTATTCCGAACGCGGGGGTAATGGCGAGCGTTTCTGAATTTACGGTAACTGGTTTTTGCGTGGAAAATAATTGCCAAGCTTCATTTGCAGCGCTTCCTGGCAACGCAACATACTGGTGATCGAATGCGGGGGAGAGGAGGAGTGTGTATTCTTCGGGAATTACAGGGGGCACTTCTGGATTTTCAAACGAAACGGAATTAGAGAGCTCGCTTTTTATGCCGTCTGCATTTTTAGAAAATGCTTGCGCGGTCAGTGTTCCGCTCGGGAGGGTCTTTGAGGCAAGGGAAATTGTTTGAGATCCGGATGGGGGCAGCTTTGCACTTGCTTTTTCTACAGCCCCTATAAGAAGCGTGGCGGTATTGTTTGCATTGCCCTCTATAAGGAATGAAGCAGTATCGTCAGAGTTTTCGGGGGTGTGCGCCATCGAAATTCGAGGAACTTTTGGAAGTGGGTGGGGGGTAGGAGTTGCGGCTACTGTTGGTGCTGGGCTCGGCGCAATAGTTGGGACGGGCGTAGGGGCTACTGGGGCGGGGGTTGCTTCTATTGTTTTTGATGTTCCCGCTACAGCTGGGGCGGCAGAAGAAATTGGTGTTCCAAACATGTGCACCACAATAATAGATGTGCCTCCTTCAAATTCTCCTTGTACAACGGCAATGCCTGTTTCTGTATATGCGGCGTTGAGCATGTTTGCCCTGTGTGAGGGGCTCGCAAGCCATGCGGATACAACGTGCTCGGCGTCATAAAAGTCGATGGC
>CAYPSL010000033.1:0-6540 GCA_964413615.1 uncultured Candidatus Saccharibacteria bacterium
TCCTCCTCGAAAGCGATACGAGCTATGGCTTAGGGTTAATTGTTCTCGTGCACGAGTCATTCCAACATAAAAAAGTCGTCGCTCCTCTTCAAGGTCAGAAGATGAAGAAACGCTATTTTGATGAGGTAAAAGGCCCTCTTCGCATCCAATAATAAATACGTTTGGGAACTCTAATCCCTTTGAAGCGTGAAGTGTCATGCAGGTAACTTTGCTATCAGTTGCATCGAGTGTGTCTATGTCAGAAAGAAGCGCAGTGTCTTCTAGGAATGCTTCCGTAGTTGTGTACGCGGCAGCTACGTTTAAAAGTTCGTTTATATTTTCTGTTCGATCTTTTCCGTCAGGTAGGTGCTCCAAAGAAGCTAGGTATCCGGTATTGGTAATAAGGAATCGAAGCAAATCTGAAACTCGTTCATGCTGTGACTCTTTTGCTTCACGGTATGCAGTGAATATTTTTCGCAAGTCGGCGCGATCGCTCGTGTAAGCAAGGTATTCCCCTATAGAAACTCCGGCAGACTTCGCGTCATTGTCCCAACGATCTATTGTTTTGGGACCAACTCGGCTCAGGAGAGCATCCGCAATTCGCTCGAAATGAATCCTGGAAGATGGGGATAGGTAAAAGGAAAGTATAGCGAGAGCGTCTTTGATTTCTTTTCTGTCATAGAACCGAAAGCCTCCTACTATGGTGTAAGGCATTCTATGGGTTAAAAATTGCTCTTCCATAAGGCGAGATTGCGCATTTGTTCTATATAGAACGGCACAATCGCTTAGTGATCCCCCGTCCCGAACATGGTCTCGAATTTGCTTACATACCCACTCTGCCTCCCCCCTATCTGAAGGTAAGAGCGATAGAGAGACTTCCTTGCCCGTTGTGCGCGTTGTCCAAAGGGTTTTGTGTTTTTGACCTATATTGTGCGCAATAACACTATTTGCTGCCTCTAGAATATTCGGCGTAGATCTATAGTTCTGCGTTAAAAGAATAGTTTTACAGCCTGGGTGTCGTTTTTCGAACTGAAGAATATGATCTACGCTCGCCCCTCGCCATGAATAGATGGATTGGTAGTCATCGCCCACAACGCAAATATTTTTTTCAGGCCCCAAGAGATGAGAAATAATTTCGTCCTGGATTGGGTTTGTGTCTTGGTACTCGTCGACAGAAATGAATCTCCATCGAGATTGATAAAGTGCGCGTACGCTGGAATTTGATCGCAAGATGCGTAGTGGAATACGTAGCAGGTCGTCAAAATCATACGCATCATGTTTTGCGAGCATTTTTTCATATACAGGGAAAATGGCTGCCAACACCTCTTCCGCAGGGCTTTCTGCCCCTAGGTTTTCGGGATTATCGACGTATTCGTGTTTTAGGCGGGAAATCATTCCTCGTATTGCCGAAGGGCTCCATTCCTTTAGTGAATAGTTTGCATCTTTTAAGGCCTTTCGGACTAATTTTTCGGAGTCTTTGGAGTCTAAAATGGAAAACCCTCGAGATCTTGTGTGGAAGTGGGATTGTTCCCGAAGAAGTTTTACTCCCATGCTGTGGAAAGTGCTTACTGCCTGGGGGCTCGCAAAGGAGGATCCGAGTAATTCCCGGATTCTATGCTTCATTTCGGCAGCCGCCTTATTGGTAAAGGTGACCGCCAGGATCTCTTCGGGGGCTGCAATGCGCTGTTCTATAAGGTATGCGATTCTATGGGTTAATGCCCTTGTTTTGCCTGAGCCAGCCCCTGCAAGCACTAATACGGGGCCCTTTGTGGCTAATACGACCTGTTGTTGTTGCTCGTTGAGGCCAGCTAAGGATCCATGCATGGAGGCAAGTGTACTATAAATGATGGATTCTTAAAAACAACATAAGTATAATAATGTCAAGATTGACTATGCCGTCCACTCCTCTACAATAGCTTTCTATATGTCAGTGAGTACTGACAAAGATATATAAACATGCAAAACAAACCTTAAGCCCCTAAAAAAGGAGTAAGGTATTTTACAAAAGCGACAATTAAGAAAAGCGCGTTTTAGGACGCCTTCTCTATCAAAGAAGTCAGTTGTTCATATAGTGTTTTTTGGCCTAATAGCCGCTATTGCGATACAGGGTCGTATCGCAGGCGCTGGGGACCAGAACTCTTTATTGCATACATATATATCAGGTGAAGAGGTCGCAGAAGGACCCCTTGACCCCTCTGCTTACGCGCAAACAAATCTCCCGGGTACAGGCGGAAGCCATATTGCAGTTGTGGATGCTAGCGATGCAAATTTTATTACATTTGATGACGCCGAGGTTCAATTTGCTCAAACCCTCGAAGGAAATGCCGTTGTAGCCCCTCTACAGCCCTCTATAAGCGACGAAAGCGATAATACGTCAGATAGTACCGGAAAGACTATTAGCACACAGGTAAAGCCATTTGTATACACAATACAAGAAGGAGATACGATTGCAGGCGTTGCATCTAAGTTCGGAATATCGACAAATACGGTTCTGTGGGCAAACGGTTTAGGAAGCAATAACGTTATTAAGGTTGGCGACCATCTTACGATTCTTCCTACAACAGGGGTGCTTCATAAGGTGACAAGCGGAGAAACTGTTCTTGCCATTGCTCAGGAGTATAACGCAAAGGCTGCTGAGATTATTGCGTATAATGGTTTAGGGGAAGACGCGAAGCTCTCCGTAGGGCAAAACATCATTGTTCCCGAAGGGTATATTGCCCCTCGAGAGGCTCCTCAGACAGTATCCCAGAATACTCGCATCGCTCGTGATCCGGACGAAAATGAACCAACTCCAGAGCCGCAAGATGTAAAAACTGCTGGCGATGGATTCGTATGGCCTACAACAACAAAGCACCTTTCTCAGTACTTTAAGTGGGGTCATACGGGAATCGACATTGATAATCGTGCGCGCCCCTCCATATTTGCAGCACAGGCTGGAACAGTTGAATTTACCGGTTGGTTGGGCGGATATGGAAACCTTATTATTATCAATCACGGA
Source organism: uncultured Candidatus Saccharibacteria bacterium (assembly GCA_964413615.1). Taxonomy (GTDB): domain Bacteria; phylum Patescibacteriota; class Andersenbacteria; order UBA10190; family UBA10190; genus HO2-45-11b. Next base: position 2,978 of record CAYPSL010000033.1, read on the forward strand.
GCAGGACTTACTACCTATTATGCTCATTTGGACAAGTTCTATGTATCGAATGGCCAAAAAGTTGCCAAGGGTGCGGCTATTGGGAAAATGGGCTCAACTGGCCGATCTACGGGTCCTCACTTGCACTTTGAAGTACGACGATTCGGCAAGCCGATCAACCCAATGGGAATGTATTAAGATGTATTGCTAGTAGCTTCTGTGGTGGCGTTTTGGCCAGGCAAGAAGTGCGAGCGCAGCGCCTAAGAGGCCTATATCACGAACAATAACCGCATCAATTCCATTTACTACAAGAATCCCAAGTAGGTGGAGCGTTGCAATACTGGCGGTAATTTTGGGCCACCATCGCATAATCAAAAGTGCTCCAAGCACAGCGTCTATAAGTCCATTTACCTTTAATGCGAGAGGCGCGCTTATATTTAGTGGAAGTGTCGCAGGTAGGTAGCCTATCCATGCGTCTGGGTTTCGTAATATATCAATTCCTATCCACAAGAAGACGCTACCGAGGCCAATACTAAGAAAAAGATGAGACCAGTTATACCTCCCGTAGTTCATGGGGCAAAGTATAGCATATTTTTATTGTCGTTTTTACTTTGGAGCGGGTAGCGGGAATCGAACCCGCATTCTCAGTTTGGAAAACTGGAATACTACCATTGTATTATACCCGCTTATTTTTCTCTGTCGGGGCGCTGGGAATTGAACCCAGTCTACATGGTCCCAAACCATGCGTACTACCGGTATACGACGCCCCGTTGCTCGAAACGATATATTATTTTACTGCCTCTTTCAAGGTTTTGCCGGGGCGGAATTTTGCTACCCGAACAGTCGGAATTTGCATTGGTTCATCAGGGTTTCGAGGGTTTACTCCCCTGCGTCCTTTGCGTTCCCTCACTTCGAAAATGCCAAATCCTGAAAGGTTGATTTTCTCATCTTGAGAGAGCTTGTCGATGATGGTCTCTAAAAATGAACTGACAATTAATTCTACATGCTTTCGTGGCATGCGAGTCATGTCTGTTACTTTATCGATGAGAGTTTGCTTATTTAACATAAAGATTGTGGCTTAAGTGAGCGATATTAATCATTCTGCAGGATGCGGCGAATTTGTGCAATGGCAATCGTCTTTCCTGTAGATGGGTCGATTTCGAGGAAGAGGGCACCTATTTCCATTGCCCCATCTTCGGGCGGTTCCATTTTGGATCGCAATTGGGTTAAGAACTGCTTCAGGGGAGCTTTCTTGTCCATTCCGATAATAGAATTGTGTGCACCGTTCATACCAAGATCTGTGAGATATCCTGTGCCTTTTGGTAGTATTTGTGCGTCGGCTGTTGGCACGTGAGTGTGCGTGCCCCACAGAGCGGATATGCGTCCGTCCGCGTACCATCCTAGTCCCCGTTTCTCGCTTGTTGCCTCCGCGTGAAAATCGACAAGCTTAATAGCGGCTCTGGCTACAAGCGGATCTTGTAATATTTCATCAAGGGCATGAAAGGGGTTATTTGGCTGATTTTTAAACATGACTTGCCCCTGAAGGTTAATAATGGCAACTTCGTATGCGCCAAGCTGCAGTACTTTATACCCTTTTCCGGGAACATTGTTCGGATAATTTGCAGGGCGAACAACAGGCATAGACGAGTCTTGTAGAATATCGACCCCTGCTGCGTTATCCCATGCGTGATCCCCAGTAGTAAATGCAAATGCTCCCCAAGACAAAGCTTCCTTCATTGTTTCTGGAGAGATCCCTTTTCCGTGCGCCATGTTCTCAATATTTACAATAACGGCATCGGGTGCGTATTCTTCTCGCAGTGCCGGAAGTGCTTTTGTAATTGCTCGTCTACCGAGAGATCCTACGACGTCGCCAAAGATTAAAAATTTCATAGAAGTTTTCTTATGATACTGGGAGAACGCGCCATTTACCATCCTGAAGTGCAAGGTGGCCCGCAATTTCAAATCCGGAAGCTAATTTGTGCCCTCCTCCGCCTAAGCGTTTTGCTATTTTGCTTACGTCTATTCCTTTATGCGGCTCAGAACGCAAGCTCCCCTTAATTTTTCCTGGCTCATATTCAACGAGGAGCATCGCAAAAGATGTTTCTGGGAGTGCGTTGAGCATACTGACAACTCCTGAAAGGTCATCCAGCGTTGCGCCGCATTGGTCTAAATCCTCTTTTGTGATAATTGCTACGCTCGCACCCGTTTTTTCGCTTACGAGAATGCGAGATAGTGCGCGCCCCCATATTCGAAGGCCTGATAAATCCTTTTTTTGGTATGTTTCGTGTGCAATATGTGAAAGCCGTGCGCCCTTCTGCATTAAATAGGAAGAAATTTGGAGAATGTCAGGGGTTACAGAGTCATGCATAAATGAGCCAGTATCCGTAAAGATGCCGGTAAGTAAGCAGGTCGCAATGTCCGGGGTAATTGGAATATCGAGTGCAAGGAATAAGGGGAATAAAATATGGGCAGTAGCGCTTGCTTCTGGAACAACTAGATTAATAGAGGTTTTCTTTGTGTTGTCGTAGTGGTGATCTATTGTGATAACTCGGTCCATTGCGAGCACTTCTTGCTCTATGTGGGTGCGTGGCAGCTGAGTATAGTCTAAAAGAATAACAGTATCGTACTGACTCATGTCTGGTTTTATGGTGGTGAGCCTGTCGTATCCGGGGAGAAATTCAAAAAAATCAGCTGCAGGGTCTGGAATATATACATTTGCTCTTATACCTCTTGATTCTAGCGCATGAAGCACGGCCAAAGATGACCCTAAAGCGTCTCCATCGGGGTGCTCATGAGTACCAATTAGCACTCGCTTTGCTGTTGCAAGTGTGGTGACGATTTCATGAACCGTTTCTTGATACGGCTCAAGCAGTTTATACGTCATGTTCAGTTTCGATTTCATTGAGCTTCTTATTAATAATATCTGCGTAATCTAGTCCGCTATCGTACTTAAACCGAATACGAGGCAGTGGGCGAAATTCCAATGATCGATTGAGCGATCCTTGAATATCGTACATCTGTTGTTTTAGCAATTCGAGCGTAGCTTCTGCTTGTTCAGCAGGAGATATGTAGAGCCAAACGTCACTGAAGCGTAAATTAGGCGTTGTCTCTACGTGAGAAATAGTAACAAGCGCCCCCATGGGCAAGTCTGCTTCCTTAAGAAGAATATCGCCCACGGTTCGTTGAAGATGCCGGTTAATTTTATCTATTCGTTTGGACACGAGAGTTGTTCTAGGTGTATTACAGGGTGTTTACTTTCTTTACTTTTGTTTCTCGAAGTATTTCTAGTACGTCCCCTTCTTTAATTTTGCCTTTTCCTTCGATAGTCATACCTACTTGATCGCCTACTTCAGCTTTTTGTAGCGGGCGCTTTTCTTTCTGGAGCTCCACAATGACGCCTCGGCCAATGATTTCTGCAGCAGCGTCTTTGTTTGTTTTATCTTTGCGCTTGATGATGATTTTTGCATTCGGCTCTACGATTCCTTCTGCAACTTCTCCCCCTACGATTTTCTTGCGCGGGGTAGCAAAGAAGACCTTTAAAATTTTCACGCGGCCAATATCTTCCGTAACGATATCTACTGGCA
>CAYPSL010000034.1:0-6091 GCA_964413615.1 uncultured Candidatus Saccharibacteria bacterium
ACAACGCGCTGAGCTACGCCGATGGGGACGCGCGGAGAAATTCTATGGAGTGACCGATATGCTTGTATGTGAGCGCGTGCCAAATTCCACATCACGCGCATTGCAGAAAATAGATTTTTTTTCTTCGGCGGCCAGATGCCTTTTCCGTACGACCGTAATACGTATACATTCGGCTCATGAATAGTGATCCAAAAATCAACTACGTCCCCTAGGTGCTGCCCCACGTATCGAGCGTAGCGATTGAACAACTCAGGAGATCGCCTGGATTCCCAACCGCCTTGACGAGAAAACCAACTGGGGCTGGTAACATGGTGAAGCGTCACAAAGACTTTCATGCCGTGCGAACGTATTTCGGAAAGAACACTTCGATAATGTTCAATGGCTGCCCTGTTAAACTTTCCTTCTTGCGGTTCAATGCGACTCCACTCTAAAGAGATGCGATGAGCGTTATGACCAAGGGATGCCGCGAGAGCAATGTCTTCCTTATAGAGATGAAAATGATTAGACGCTTTCCCAGAACGCATGAAAGGTGGGAGCGTTCGTTCATACTCCCACCAATCATTATTCGTATTCCCCCCTTCTACTTGATGTGCACTTGTAGAAGCTCCAAAGAGAAATGAGCCTTGCTGCATGAAGAGATCATATCACGCGAGAAACAGACCTGCGATGACGCAATCGCTCCAAGGCAACATTTTGCAGTTGCCGCACGCGCTCGCGACTAATATGAAAGCCTTCCCCAATCTCCTCAAGAGTCATCGGCGGCTTTCCGGAAAGTCCAAATCTGGCATCGATAATTTCTCGCTCTCGCACAGGGAGCCCCGCAACTGCGCTTCGAACACCTTGGTCGGATAAGGACTCCTGCGCAGCTTGGTCCGGAGAAGGAGAATCGTGATCCTGAAGCAAATCTTGCAACCTTGTTTCCCCCTCACTGTCTGCATTGCTTACGATGCGCTCAAGAGAAACGATATCCGTCGAGAATGCTTCCAAGTCAGATACATCAAGAACAGGAATACCCATTTCTATAGCTGTTTCCTTGGCAGTAGGAACACGGCCTAACACCTGGGCTAGCTTTGCTTTTGTGCGCTGCATAGCAAGAACTCGATCAAATACGTTTTCAGGCAATCGAACAAGTCGGCGAGCTTTTAGTGCGCGAAGCATTGCCTGGCGAATCCAATATACTCCATACGTAGAAAATCTTGTTTTAAATTGTCCACGAAAACGATCCACAGCTCGCATTAATCCAATATTTCCATCCTGGATCAAGTCCATTAAAAGATCCGGATCGTTCCCTGGCGCATACTTTTTCGCAATGTTTACCACAAGACGCAAATTTGCGAGCAACATATGCTGGCGAGCGCTCTGATCGCCCTGCTGAATCCTAATAGCAAGTTCTTGTTCTTCTTGCGCGGTTAGAAGTGGCGTTTTGCCTATCTCCTGAAGATAGCGCGACAATGAAGACGTTGATTCTGCTCGAATACGAGTTTTTTGTTGGGTAGGCATAAGTCATAGGTAGTAAGAATAAGGTTGTCTTATGTTATTCCGAGAAGCTCTCGGTGAGTTTGAACAAAAGTGGAGTTAGCACTCGCACTGTTCATCTGCTAACAGTATATGTGCTATCCTTCATAGATGCATTACGCAATATCCACAAAAAACCTGTCTCGGACATTTAAGGTTCATATAAAAGAGGAAGGCTTCAAAGGGTCCCTTTCTAGTATATTTAATAGAAAATACAAAGAAGTAGAAGCAGTAAAAAACGTTAACCTCTCTATAGAAGAAGGCGAGTTAGTGGGTTTTATAGGTCCAAACGGGGCAGGAAAAACAACCACATTAAAAATGCTTTCTGGGCTCCTTCACCCCACAGCAGGTACCGCGCAAGTCTTGGGATACACACCCTGGGAACGGAAAATGCCCTACCTTGAGCAAATATCTTTGATTATGGGCCAAAAAGCCCAATTGTGGTGGGATTTATCTCTCCAGGATTCCCTCTTACTGCAAAAAGACATTTACGGAGTACCCGAAAAGGAGTTTTTAGCCACGCGTGATGAAATCGTTGAATTATTAGACCTTGGCCCTATTCTTGGCACCCAAGTACGCAAACTATCTCTTGGCCAACGAATGCGAGGAGAGCTAGCAGCAGCTCTCATATACAAGCCTCGAATACTATTCCTCGATGAACCAACAATAGGACTAGACGTAATAGTGCAAAAACAAATTCGAGAGTTTATTGTTCGATACAACAAATCACGAAACGCGACCATTTTGCTCACGAGCCATTACCTAGATGACGTTCGAGAGCTATGCAAAAGATTAATTATCATCGACCATGGGTCAATTCAATACGACGGCGACACAGAAAAATTAATACGCGAACACGTGAAGCATAAAAGAATAATCCTTACGTTCACAAAAGATGTTCATGAAAACGACCTAAAAGAGTTCGGGAAAATAACGATGGAAAATGGGGTAAAGGCTAGCATACAAGTTCCAAGAGAATCCACCGCCAGTATTGCCGCAGCATTGCTCGAAAAGTTTCCCGTAGAAGATATTTCGATTGAAGACCCAAGCCTTGAAGATGTTGTTCATGAATTATTTACAAAAAAAGCATGACTTCTTTTGCTCAAAAAATATTTCGCCTCACAAGCATGGAGTGGTCCAAGCTTCTCCAGTACCGCGCAGACATTACCCTCTGGACACTCGCAGTAACAATATCGCCGCTTGTATCCATGGCGCTATGGTATGCCGTTGCAATGAGTTCAGGGGATGCAAAAAATGCCCACATTACACTCGTGTATTATATTTTCGTTTCCTTCCTTGGCACTGCCACATTGGCATGGAGCGGGTACTATATTGCCCAAGAAATATTGACCGGAGAGATAGCAAAACACCTGTTAAAGCCCTTTTCTTTGTTTTGGGGACATATAGTAACAAACATTGTCGAAAAATTATTACGGCTCATGATTCCACTGCCGGTACTTATCATCGCCATAGTGCTATTTTATCCATTTTTCACAGGGGCAATTATATCAGCAAGCCTTCTACCCATCGCGCTTCTTAGTATTTTTTTAGCAATGTGCATCGCCTTTCTACTAGATATATCTCTTGGGCTTATTGCGTTTTGGCTAGAAGACGCCATGCAGATTCGACGCTTTCAAGACCTCCTGTACCAAGTAGCTTCTGGGGTTTTAATTCCATATAGCTTCCTTCCACCAACGGTGCATGACGTGTTTAGCTTTCTTCCATACAGATACATTATCTCCGCTCCGGCAGAATTATTAACCGGCCAGCTGGGCGAACAAGAAGCGTTTAAAATAATTCTCATTCAGTTAACATGGATACTATTATTGTTCATAGTAGTATCCGTTGAATGGAGGCAAGGATTAAAAAAATATGCCCCTCCAGGATAACAAGTCTATTCGTTTGGCTCGCGTATGGTGGTCTCTAGCAAAAATCAGCATTATGCGAGAAATGGAATTTCGAAGCAATTTTGTTCTCGGAATTATTCGACAATTCCTTTGGCTATTCACGTTTCTCTTTTCTATATCTGTCATCTTCCAAAACACTGATGCAATTTATGGGTGGACAAAAGAGGAGGTAATCCTGATCTTGGCCCTCTCGCGCATATTCGAAGGTATCCTTGATATCACAATAAGTAGGAATATCGCCGAATTCCCAAACTTTATTCAAAAAGGAACTTTTGATTACATTCTCACCAAGCCCCTTCCATCCCAGCTCTATATGGCCTTCCGCACCGTAAATATTTATATCATCGGCAACGTTATAGCAGGCTTACTACTCTTTGGAACCCTTATAGCGTCTGGATCAATTAGTATTACAACCTCAAATGGTTTTCTTTTTCTCTGGGTAAGCATAATGGGGCTTATCACCTTTTACAGCATCCTTATCACTACTGCGTCTGCAGCCTTCTTCTTTGAACGACTCGAAGCGCTTTGGGGTCTTATGAATCTCTATACAGAACCGCTTACTGTGCCGATAAATATATTCCCACGAATCCCGAGGCTCATTTTAACGTATATTATCCCTGTGGCATTTGTAGTATTCGTACCCGCTCAAATACTCACGAATAAAGCTCACCTACCGATGGGAATAATCGCAACATGCATAGCTGCGACATTCCTCCTTATTGCAAACATTGCGTGGCGAGCAGGCCTTTCCAGGTACACAAGCGCAAGCAGCTAAGCTCGCTCTAAATATTCACCCGTTCGAGTATCAACTCGGATAATATCACCCTCTTTAATAAAGAGTGGTGCTCGCATACGAACATTCCCCTCAATTACGATTTCCTTGGTTACATTACTAGAAGTATCTCCCCTGACGCCAGGCGGGGCATCAATAACCTTTCGATCAATTTTAATAGGGAGCTCTACGGATACAGGATTACCCTCAAACAACATAATCTGAGCTTCTTCTCCTTCAAGTAAAAACCGAGATACATCACCAACAATATCGGCAGGTACCTCAATCTGTTCGTATGTCTGACCATTCATAAAAACATACTTCCCACCCTGCTCAAAAAGATACTGATACGGAGACCGTTCAATATCCGCTTCTTCCACCCGATCAGACTGCTGAAATGTGTGCTCTTTTGTTTGATTTGTTTTTAGGTGCTTTAAAATCGTGTTAATAACAGGTCGGCGCTGTTGCTTTCTCAAAAATTCAGCTGACACAATAGTATACGGCTCACCGTCTAATACGATAATTTTTCCTTTTCCTTTTTGAATATCATTAAATACAAGCATACAAAGAGATTAGATTAATTAGGGGTAAATATATTGTGCTCGGGAAGAGAGATATGAACAACTGGATTTGCAACAAAAGCAACATGCCTTATGCCTGCCTCCGCCTGGGGGCCGTATCCTGCTGGAGAATTAAGGGAAACATCCTGTAATCCACCAGACACAAAAAGGCCAGCGAGGCTAAAACCGCCAATTAACACTATGGTAGAAAATAGTTCTCTTGTTTCACTCGTCGGTATCATAAGAATGTAATATACATCATATAAACGTTTTACGCAAGCATCTTTTTCGGGGTATGCTGAAAATGAGAACCTAAAATATAACTCTTGAAGAAGGAGGTGATTTCTATGATGGGAACATGCAAAGGATGCGGAACAGAAAATGTTGAATTGAACGAAGAAGGATTGTGCGCAATGTGTGCAGCAACTCCTGCGGCTCCAAGCACAGAAGGCACGGAGAGCACTCCGGAAGGAACAATGTAATAATTGTTTTAAGAATACAAAAACTCCCAACACATCATTATGTAGCTGGGAGTTTTTGTATCTATATTATTTTTTTACAATATATAACCCTCCCCCATACTTACGAAGCCATGCGCGATGCTCCCCATATTCAGGATAAAGCTCGAGTACCGTAGCCCAAAAAGCAGGAGAGTGGTTTGGATGAACAAGATGCGCAACTTCATGGGCAGCAACATATCGAGCAACGGGCTCGGGCCCTAACGCCAATCTCCAATTAAAAGTAAGAACTTTTGCCTTTTGACTACAGCTTCCCCATTGCGTTTTCATATTCCTCGCACGAATCGTTAAGCCTGAGAAGCCGAGAATTTTCGCATACTCGCCCCCTTGAGCACTATAGTATGCTTGTGCCTCTCTTTTATACCAATCCCCGATAGAGGCAGCCGCACTTACCACACTCGGAGCTCGCATAATAATCCTGGAACCAGAAGAACGAATGAATGTTTTTTTTCGGTTTGAATCTATTTCAAGAGAAAGCGCGAGAGAATCTCCAAAGCACGGTATATGCGTACCATCCGCCAACTCAAGAGGCTGCTGTACGTCCTGACGAGACGCCTGACTTGAAAGTATCCGTATAATCCAATCGTGACGCTCTCTTATAAATGAAGCCCCTCTAGCCTTACTAACCCATCGAGGCAATACCAACTCTACATCCCCCGCAGGGTGCACATGAAGCAGCATCTTTTTTGCACGCTTGCTGTGTCGAATCGATACGGTATACACTGGGGACATGTTTTCATTCTGGCAAAAAAAATCATCCAAAGATAGTGGGAATCAAGAAACGCTTTCATGGGAAGCATCAGCAACAAAAGCCCTTGC
>CAYPSL010000035.1:0-5956 GCA_964413615.1 uncultured Candidatus Saccharibacteria bacterium
GCGCACTACTCCATTATACAATCGACGAGAAGAAAGGATTTTATTTTCCGTATCGGAAAGCTCTCGCTGAAGTTCAAGAAAATTTGTATTCGCTTTTAAGTCTGGGTATTGCTCAGATACCGCAAATAATGTTTTTAATGTGGAAGTAAGTGCGGATTCTGCTTTTGCTTGATCGGCAGGCGATGCAGCATTTACAGCATTGGTTCGGGCTTGTGTTACGGAATCAAGCGTTGCGCGCTCGTGGGTGGCATAGCCTTTTACTGTCTCAATAAGATTTGGAATAAGGCTATGACGACGCTTTAATTGAACATCTATATCGCTCCAAGCTTCCGTCGCTTGATTCCGTTGCTTTATAAGGGAGTTGTAGGTAATAAGCGCATATCCTGCAATAAGGATAAGGGCTCCAAAAATCCAAGACGTAATCATGATTATATGGTACAGTTGCTTCATGTGGCGTGCAAGTATTTCTCCTTCTTAAGTGGTTCATGGCATTCTTTGGGGCTCCAAATGCATATTTAGGCGTTGATCTTGGAACATCTTCTTCTAAGATTGTTGAATTAATTGATCGCAAGAAGCGAATTGAGCTTGTGACCTATGCAGAGGCGAGTGTAAAAAATCTTCTCGTAAATCCTCCTGATGGGAACGATGACGCTATTTTTCAGACTGTGGAAGCGCTTAAGCAAATGATGGATCGTGCGGGTACGAGCGCAGATTCTGCAATTGCTGCGCTCCCGAGCGGTTCAGTTTTTTCTACTGTATTAATGTTGCCGAATATTCCAGAATCTGAAATGGAGCAGGCGATTCGATTTGCTGCACGAGATGTGGTGCCGGCAGATATTGATGAAATGGTCTTAGGGTGGGGAAGAGTTGGGAGCGCTCCGCACATGGCAACTGATAAAAACACGGCACAGCAACCGGAAGCAGATTCCTCGAAAGAGAAAGAAGTGCGCGCAGAAGGTACAACGCCAGTATTTGTAACCGCTGCTCCTAAGGATGTTGTGAATCGATATATTGCGGTATTTGATAAATTGCAGATTTCACTATTGTCATTAGAAATAGAAACGTTTCCTCTTGTTCGATCATTGCTTACGCCCGCTGCTCCTCCCACGCTCATCATTGATATCGGATCAAAGGCTACAACACTTCATATTATTGACCAAGGGATTCCGCGAGTTTCACATACGTTGGATGTGGGTGGGTATGATATTACAAAAAGCATTGCGGAACTTTTGAAAGTGCCTCAAGAAAAAGCAGAGGAGGCAAAAGTAAAATTTGGAATGCGTGCAGACCAGGAAGAATCTGTTCGTGCGCAAATTGAAGCAGTGGTAAAGAGACAAGGTGAAAAAGCAATTGATCTGATTGCGCTGTATGGACAGAAGGAATCAAAAAATATTTCCAAAGCAATTGTAATTGGAGGCGGATCGAACCTAGAGGGGCTGACAGATTATTGGAGTCGCCAATTAGGAGTGCAAGTTGCAATAGGTAATCCGTGGAAGGGGCTTGCATATCCGGATAAGATCGGAGGAGTGCTTGCAGAAATTGGTCCGAGGTTTAGTGTCGCAGTTGGGCTTGCGCTGAGAGGTTTTGCACAACCGTTATAATAATTCGCTGTGATATACTATTGCTATGCCAAGTATTAATCTTGCACCAGGGACGCAGCACATCATCATTGCCCGGAAGCGTCGTCAGCGATTGTATCTTATCACAATCGCAATTGTTGCTATTTTTGCTGCGGGGTATTTTGGGCTTCTTATGTACAAGCAAGCTCTTGAAACTCAGAGCGAAGATATTAAAGCTGAAATACAAGTTGTCGAGCAGAGTATTCAAGCGCTTCGCGAAGATGCAACTCGAGTAGCATTGTTTGAAAAGCGGCTTGTTGATGTGGCGACATTGCTCGATAATCATATTAGCTGGGCAAGGGTTCTTACTGACTTAGAACGATTAATGCCAGCAGACACAGTGCTTACTAAGCTTGAGGCTACGAAAGATAGTGCAAGCATGTCTGTGCAGGGAAGGACTTCAAACGTTGATCAGGTTGCGCTTGCGCTTGCAAGCTTAACGGCAGGTCCAAACCATCCATCCGTATTTACGAGGGGGGTAGTGGAAAATATTTTACGCCAAGAGCCATCAGAAGCATCTCCAAATCCTTCTTATGCATTCACAATGAATTTAGAATTTGACCCCGCGGCCCTTAAGGCGGCGCCTCTATAAGATTCTCCTATGGCAACTACAAACATGACATCCTTAAATACACCGTACCTGCTCTTAACGGGTGTTGTAATTATTGCAGTAGCTGTTTTGTTTACCGTATTTCAGCCGATGATGGATGAAATTAATGTTATTCAAAGCACGATTGCAACCGATACGGAAAGCTTACAGACAAAACAAGATTTTTTATCTTCGCTTGATGTGAAAATTCAACAACTTCAATTGCAGCTTGAGGTTGAGCGTCAGCTTGCAACGGTGCTTCCGGAAACTGACAGAGTTCAAGATATTATTCGTATATTAAATGAATACGCAAACCAGTCTGGGCTTACAACTATTTCTATTACGAACAACTCTTCTCGCCAAGAGGCTCAAAATAATGCAACTCGCGCTCGTGGCGAAGGAGTGGTAGTGCCGGATAGCGTTCGAATATCCGCATTCGGACTTAGTATCGCCGGTTCATACGAGCAAGTTCGATTATTCTTGGGGCTTCTTGAGAAATCTCCTCGCATTCTTGATGTAACAAACGTTTCGTTAAGGGAAGCTGCGGGGCAGCCTGGCAGAGTGGACGCTTCTATTACGATGCAGCTTTATTCTCAACAAAAAGCTCAAGTCCCTGGGCTCTAATATACACACGTATTTTATGGAAACACCCTCAACACAACACATGACGATCATCCTTCTTGTCGCTGTATTGCTTGCTGCAGTTGCAGTTACAACGGTGATTTATTTTATGCCAAGTATAAATCCTGTAACCCAGGATTCAGGAGGGATCGTGTTGGAGGATGATCCTCTATTAAGAGTTCCGGCAGCGCAAGGGTTTAATACGGGAGTGTTGCAGCGTTCGGATTACACAGGGCTTGATGCGAGTCTTTTTGCACGAGGCCTTGTGCCAGTACAGCCTCCTACGGGAACTGGTAAGACGAATCTATTCCAATAAAGGGTACCATCTGATATATGGATCAACTACTGCTTCTTCTGCAAAAGCGAGGTTTGCTCAATGAAGAGCAGATTGCTCATATCTTAGAGAGAGGGAAGGCTGATAGTTTATCTGCTGCGGAAGTAATTCGAAGTGAGAGGATTATTCCCGATGAGGAATTTGCGAAAATATATGCAGAATTTTTAGACGTTCCGTATATAGATTTAACAAACATAAAGCTGAATCTGCAGGCAATGCAGGACATCTCTCGGAAAGCGGCAGGAACATATCGCTTTATCGCATTTGATATAAAGGACGCTAAGCTGCTTGTGGCAATGGAATTCCCTGATGATTTTCAGGCGCTTGAGGCAGTAAAATTTATTGCAAAAAGAAAAGGATTGCAGCCGGAAATATACTTGGCGTCTTCAGAGGCAATTGAAAAATCGCTTCGAGGTTCCGGGGCAGTAGAAGAAGAGATCGGAGGGGCGCTAAAAGAATTTTCTCAAGATCTTACAGAAGCGGGCGCAATAGGAGATAAAACCTCAAAGGGGATTGAGCGCATTGTTGAAGAGGCTCCGGTAAGCAAGGTGGTTGCAGTAATGATTCGCCATGCTATTGAGGGGCATTCATCCGATATTCATATTGAGCCTACCGACAAAGAAGTGCGAGTGAGGTATCGCATTGATGGGAAATTACATACTACACTCACATTGCCGCCTAAAGTGCATTCAGCGATCATCTCTCGCATTAAAATTCTTTCCAATTTAAAGATTGATGAATCCAGGCTTCCACAAGATGGAAGATTTTCTGCGACGATTGATAATCGTGCATACGACTTCCGCGTTTCCAGTATGCCTACTGCGTTCGGAGAGAAGATTGCAATGCGTATTCTCGATAAATCAAGCGGCGCTCCATCGTTCGAAGAGTTAGGTTTACGCGGTGCAATGGAAGAAACATTTGTAAAACATTTGAATCTTCCATACGGAATACTTCTTATTTCTGGTCCGACCGGGTCCGGAAAATCTACAACGCTCTTTACTTCACTTACAACGCTTAATAGTCCAGAGCGAAACATCGTAACACTTGAAGATCCGGTAGAGTATGAAATTGCGGGCATTAATCAAACCCAAGTGCAGCCAGAAATAGGATTAACGTTTGCATCGGGCTTGAGAAGCATATTGCGCCAAGATCCGAATGTGATTATGGTGGGTGAGATTCGAGATAGGGAAACTGCAGAGCTCTCGGTGCACGCTGCGTTAACTGGGCATTTGGTGCTTTCTTCTATTCATACCAATAGTGCGGTAGGGGCTATTCCGCGATTAATAGATATGGGAATTGATGGATTCTTATTATCTGCGAGCGTGCGGTTGCTTGCAGCTCAAAGGCTGGTTCCTCGGCTATGCCAAGCATGCAAAACTGAAGTTGAATTAACTGCTGCAGAGCTTGAAAAGATAACAATGGAATTAAATGGAATACCGGATACGTATCGAATCCTTGAAAATCAAAAAAATCCAACTTCGCTATATAGCACTCCTGGGTGTCCTGAATGTAAAGAGATGGGAGTGTTGGGGCGAGTTGCAATTTTTGAAGTTGTACCCATTTCAAGAAAGATGCGAGAAGGTATTAACGAATTTAAGGGTTTTGATGAATTGAATGCAATTGCAAAGAGCGAGGGAATGGTTACGATGCGGCAAGATGGCCTCCTTAAAGCGCTTGCGGGTGAAGTGCGATACGAAGATGTGCTTCGCGTAACTTCGGAAATAGAATTATAAGGTGTATACTATAACTATTACTCTATGGCTAACAAAGCATTTATATATTTAGTAGAAGATGATTCATTCATTTCTGGGATGTATCAAACAAAGCTAAAAAACATGGGCTACACCGTAGAAATTGCCGCTGATGGCGAAGTTGCATGGAATCGCCTGCAGCAAGACCCGCTTCCTGATTTAGTGTTGCTCGATGTATTTTTGCCGAAGAAAGATGGATTTGAAATATTGGAAGATTTGCGCGCACAAGAGCGTACAAAAAACTTGGCAGTCATTCTTTTAACAAACTTGGGGCAAAAGCCTGATGTTGAGCGAGGGATTAAGCTTGGAGCTGATGATTATATCATCAAGGCGCACTACACCCCCTCGGAGGTTATGGAAAAAGTAGAAAAGCTGCTACAGGCAAAGCAACAGGAGAGTCAGTAGAGTTTCGCTCGAGCTACAGCCCATGCGTACGATTGACGACTTATTAAAAGAAGCTCAGGAATATGGCGCATCGGATGTCCATATAACGGTTAACAGGCCTCCGTTTTTTCGTATCGATGGAAAACTTGCCCCGGTAGGAGAAAACCCTCTTTCAAAAGAAGAAGGCGCTGCAATGATTGAGCATTTGCTTGGCGGAAGCGTAAAAAATACAGAAGCACTTTCGCAAGATCGCCAAGTTGATTTTTCGTATGCGCTGCCAAGTGGCACGCGATTTCGCGTAAATATTTTTTACCATATCGATGAATTATCTGCAGCACTTCGCTTGATTCCGGTACATATTCAAACGGTTGAGGAATTGCACATGCCTCCTCAGATTCTGCAGTTTTCTGAATTAAAACAAGGACTTGTGCTTATTGTGGGGCCAGCGGGGCATGGAAAATCAACTACGCTCGCTGCGCTTATTGACCATATAAATCAAAACAGGAGAGAGCACATTATTACGATTGAAGATCCGATTGAGTATTTATTTTCCGATATTCAATCAATTATCGATCAGCGTGAAGTGGGCCATGATGCCACATCGTTTGCGGATGCCATTCGAGTAACGCTACGCCAAGATCCAAACGTCATTATGATT
>CAYPSL010000036.1:0-5866 GCA_964413615.1 uncultured Candidatus Saccharibacteria bacterium
GCTACATTTCCAGTCGTTCTCAGTGCCGCATTGCCTCGCTTCATGGCAAAATTCATGATTGATGCTGACCCAGCTCCGCCCACCTTCTTTGCTACGGAAGCTGATACGAAAAATAGGGTTATTACAACGATAAACTTCACAATATGCTGAAAGAACGCAGCGTCTAGGATAGCTTCTGTTTCTGGAACGGGCGCAATATTTGATGTTTGTACTCTGACGATAATAATAAGGAAAAACAGAAGGATGGGCCCATATAGAACCCATTTTATAAAGTTTTGCCACCATTCTTTTGCGTAGCTTGATGTTTGCGGAAGCGCGATGGCAAGGTACGCAAGCGGAGAGATGATAAGGAGTATGAGGAGCGCGATATATCTCCCAAAAAGGCCGAATGACAACACAGCCATTCCTGCGGCAGTTGCTAATATAAAGAATGTTCTGGTTGCTGCGCTAATCAAATTATTCCACCCAGTACTTTGAGAAGGAACAGGCACTCCGTGTACAGGGCTGATAGTTAGTGTTCGAGTAACATTCTGATACAGCTGTGTTTGCTCTACGAGCTTTTTCCCTAAGGTGTCTGCGCCTACGTCCCCCCCGCCAATAAGCTGGATTTCTACAGCCATAACAAGCCGAGAAGCATCAATGAGTAGCCCGCCTATAACAAGACTAAAGTTTACAAGGAGTGCACCGATAAGGAGTTTCGGCAGTAATCGCTGAATGGAACTGCTTACTGATTCAAGGCGCAGTGTGGTTGCAAGTGCTATATACAGAAGGGCAAAAATAAAGCCCAAGTTGGCAATTCCTTGTACGAAGGGCCATGCTTGTTTTACGAGATCGTTTTGAATAAAAGTTCCCTGGCCTAAAATAGTGATAAGGAGCTTTCCTGCCCATCCGATCAGCATGGTACCAAGCATGTCTATTACGGTGAATATCCCTACGCCCAAGTCTATAAACATGGTTGTGATTGTGTTGAGTGAAGTGGTTTTCCCATAGAGGAGTTCCTGGGCTCCGGCTATTGTGCATACCCAATATTCCTTAACGCCAGTTTCTCGCGCATTCGCATTTTCGACAGGAAGGAACACTCTTTGATTTGAGCTCAATTGAATACCCAGAACTCCATTTTCGAGTTGTGGGGTCGCTAATGTGCATCCGTTTACGCTCGAGATTTGGGCTTGGGTCTTTCCTTCTATCCCAGCAATACCTTTTACAGGCGTAAAAAATGGTGTGTCAGCGAAAGGTAGTGCGGTTCTTGGGTTTATAAATTGGGCATTAGCAACGCCGGGTAGTTGATACAGGAGGAGGGACGCGCATAATAGAACCTGGGCCGTGAAAAGTATTTTTTTCATATACATATTACGGGAGGTCATTATTTAATCGTGTCCGGCAGTATTCTGTGGTTGGGAATAGTGCGCAGAAAATGTTATCGAACGTCTCTTTTGCTTGCTGCAAGATACTATCTATCTGGATGCAGAACCCACATAGCGACTCAGCGGGATCAGTGCTCCCCTTTAAGTAAGTATCGTTTGTGAGTGCTCGAAGCAGATCATATACCCCAGATTCTTTATTGGGGTTAATGAGATTATCCGCCGGTGAGTTTGTTGTAGGCGGTGGATTTTCATAATATCTCTTATATAAATCGTATAAATCAGTAGCAAGCCCAGCAACTTTGCCTTCTGGGGTAGGGCTTGGGCTGGGGTTTGTTGTAGAAATTCCTGCAACTTGAGGAATATTTCCAATTGGGACAGCTCGCGTTCTACCGCCCGGATTAGCAATTTCTGTTGAGTTTGCAAAATGTTGGTTTTGTGCGACTTGTACAGCAAGATCCGCCCCTGCGTTTACGAGTGCAATTTTTGCCGAGGCTGGAACTTGAATTTCTTTTACAACGCTGCCATCTTGGGCGGTAACAAGCGTAGAATCTGCAATTGCGGTAGGATTTTCTTCGTAGTATTGCGACAAGCGAGCCTTTGCTTCCCCTCCGCTTGCTATAGTGCGCAACCCAAGCGGTAAGGAGCTCGCTTGGGAGAGTTTGTAGAGGTATTCATCTAGTTTATAATCTTCTGGAAGTTTTGCTTCGTCTTCTTCAAATGTGACATCAGTGAAAGTATCAGTGCTTATGGAGTTTCCTGATAATCCAGATATTCCTGTCGTAAGGCCAGCAAGAATCGCAAGAGCTCCTTCGTTTGAACCAATATTTTGCCGTAAAGCGGCTATTTCTGGAGAGTAGTACCTTGGTGAATAGAGGGATTTGTTATCTGCTGTCTTTGGCTCGTTTTCGATGCTTTGTCGTATCTCTTCGTCATCGGAAGTTCCTGATTGTAAGATACTGTCTCTTCCAAAAGCAACTTCTGTTTGGCGGTCTACTGGAATATTTGCGAACGCTTCAGATTGTTGCTGGGATTCTGTGCTGCCAAGATTTGTATCGCAGCCAATGCGCCCTAAGCCGCCCTGGCAATACACGCGAGCAAGCTCGCTGGTGTTTCTTCGAGTCGCTGTTTCTAGGGCGAATTGGTTTACGAGGTATGCTGTCCAGAGATCGTTTCCTTCGAGGGTAATTCCTCGCGTTAGTATTGCGGGTAGGTCGGTGCGCGTTGATGTGTTAATAGGGTTTTGTTCCGGGGAAAATGGCCTATCTCCTGGCCGAGGGTTTGTTCTGGCCACTGCCGATGCTCTTCTTGCAAGGAGGGTAGCGCGGCTGTATTGGTTATTTGAGCTTGGTTCTACGAAATCTGCCTGATTAAGCGCAGCGAGGGTGTTGTAAAAAAGCTGTTCTTGGGCCCGATCGGTATAAAACACTGCATGCGGATCGGCATATGCGGACGGCGAAAATAGTGTGATGCCGAAAAAAATAAGAGCAACAAAAAACGCTCTAAAAGCATAGCGAAAAAAATGAAGGATAGTTACAGGCATACGACCTAAAGTATGACAGGATTATACCACGTTTTACTTGATGTCGTATTTACTTTCGAGGGCAAGAATATTGTTCGATATTTCTGTGAATACTCCGTTGAGATCCGCAAGATTTTTTTGTCCAATAAGGCCGCCTACAAGATCATTTCGCATTTCTTGGAGTAGTTTAATGCTAGAAAGTAATGACTGCGTGGCTTGAATAAGTTTTGTATGAAGTTCGAGCGATTCTTTGGGGGTTTTTACGCTTTTAAATATCTCTAGATTTTTCTCAATAGAGGCACGAATAGGAACAATTGCTTGGAGCTCCTCGTTGCTTTGTTGTTTTGCGAGAGCCTCGGTAATCATATCCCCCGTTACGGTTGCAATCTCTTTATTTTGAACCGGAGATATGGAGTCGAGGTATGTTTGAATTGCTTTCTTTCCTGCTGCGCTTGTAGTTTGGATTGTACCGGCTGGTAATTCTGGTAAAAGTTGGCCACGGTTTGCGTCTACGAAAGCTTCTAATGCTTTCTGATCCAGTACTTGTTCTTTTGTGCT
This sequence comes from uncultured Candidatus Saccharibacteria bacterium, assembly GCA_964413615.1. Taxonomy (GTDB): domain Bacteria; phylum Patescibacteriota; class Andersenbacteria; order UBA10190; family UBA10190; genus HO2-45-11b. The sequence continues at coordinate 3,442 of CAYPSL010000036.1, forward strand.
ATCTGCTGGCAATGAGTCGACATATTTTTTTGTATAACCCGTAAGTGATTCTTGGGTAGTGGTTACAAAATTTGATAACCCTTGTTCAAGTGCAGGATTCTGCGTAGGCTCTGTGGTGGGCGCAGTAGACGGTATTGGGCTGGATGCTAATTGCGATGTTTTGTATGCAGAGATTCCAAATTCAATTGCTTTCCATATCCCAATAAGGACAAGGGCAAGTATAAGAGTTATGACCATGATTCGTATGCCGATTTTGTTTGTAGGATTCATATAATTGCTTATTGTACTAATTCGAGAATTCGGCCCCTTTCCTGGATGAGGATTGGATAATATTGTCGATCTATTGCGTCTAGCTGCCTAAGAGCTACAAGCGCCTTAACTTGATCGTTTGGATATTCTGCGATTTGTCGAAAGGTGCCAGCAAGTAATTCGCAGTATCCGATCATGAGTTTGTGGTATTGCCTTGTCTCTGGGGGGACCCGGAGCGCCTGCACTTCTTTTTGAAATGAGGTTACTCGCGCTGCAAGGGTGGCGAATCCTGAAGGGTTCTGATCTTGTAGAAAGTCACTAAGGGCCCGGGACATACGAGTTCTGTCCGATATTACGTCGATATTCCCCGCAACACTCATGTATTGCGATGTTGCAAGGGGTACATTTTGTTCAGAGACTATAGCGGAATCGTTTACCTGAGGAAGCGCTGTTGTTATTGGGTATGCTTGAACGAATTGAACGAGTGTGAGGGGGGTTTTGTCTTTATCTGGTATAGAGCGTGCATACTCTTGGGTGATATTTCTGTTTCCGCCCGTTACATCTACAGATTCTGAGAAAAACGATTCAAACCCTTGAGCCGCAGGAGCGGAACTTGTAAGTGGGGTTACGTTTTGGCCCGGCTGAAACCCTTCGGGGAGCTTATCGTTTGGGCTTGGAATAGTGGGGTTATGGGAAGCGGCAATTTCTTCCCCATCTTTATAACCATCAGAGTCTGTATCTGCGTTTGATGGGTTTGTTCCCCAAAGTGCTTCATCCGCGTTTGAGAGGCCGTCTGCATCAGGGTCCCCCGTTGGGTCCTGTATTGCTTGAGGGGTTGAGGATGCTTGCGGGAAAGAGCTTGGCTGAAGGGTTGGTGCGGGCGTGGTTTGCTGTCCGGATCGTGAAATAATAAGAGCAACAGCGCCTCCAATGACGCCTAAGATAAGAAGAATGAGGATGCCGATAACGACGCGGCGAGACATGCACTACAGTATATCACACAGGCGCTCATAGTCGTGTGCAGAAAGGTTTTCTGGCCGCAATGAGGCAGACAGCTTAAGCGTGCTCATGATTTGTTCTATGTCTTGAGGGTTTTTCTTGTAGGCTGTTTTTAAGGTGTGCCCGATTTGCTTTCTCTTTGCCTGAAAAAAGGGTTTTGCGCATGCGATAATTGATTCACGTTTTTCGATCGGAAGCATTGTTTGATGGGGTCGAATTTGTACGAGCGCAGATTGCACAGCGGGCGCAGGTATAAAGCAAGAAGAAGGCACGTTTAGGAGTATGGTTGCGCTTCCCCAAAGATCAACTGAAAGCCCAAGAAGGCTCATGGAGTTATCGTCATGCGCAATTCTATTTGCCACTTCTTTTTGCATGAGGAATATAGCAGAATGTGGAGCTTCTCGTAGCTTTGTTAAGAGGCGAATTATCATACCGGAAATATTGTAAGGTATATTCCCCACGAGTTGCCAAGGAGTACCCCATTCCCAGGAAATATCTTGCAAGTCTCCATGAATAACCGTGAGATTATCTCGTAATTTTGGGGGCAGTACGCTTGGTAAAATTTTTACGAAATCATCATCCTTTTCTATTCCCCGCACGGTGTATCCAGATGCTATAAGTCCTTGGGTTAAAGTGCCGAGTCCGGGCCCAAGTTCTGTTAATTGTTTTGGCCCTCCTTCTAACCCAATTAGTATAGAATCAATCACCTCTTCGCATACAAGAAAATTTTGCCCGAGAGACTTGGCCGCACGAAGATTGTGCGACGATAAAAAGTGCTGCAAATTTTCTGGATCAACTAAGGGGCCTACCATAGAGCAACTGTAACTATTTTTAGTACGCGTGTCATGCCCAGTATTTTTAAAGCTTATTACAATTTTTATTTGTGGTTAGCTTTGGGTCGAGCAGGCGTTGGCGGGAACATTTTTAACTCCGTGACCCTCAAAAACGCATGTGATGGTTTCTCCCATTATTCCAATAATAACTCCTCGTCCAAATTTGGGATGGGTAACATATGACCCCGAAGTTGGTTGGACCATCGTCGGCTCTTCGTGAAGAAAATCTGCGATGTCGTTATTGGAAGAAAAACTATTAAAAGGTGTATGTGCACTAAAATTGTTCTCTCTAAATGAAGATATTGTGGGCGGAAGATTTTCAAGAAAACGGGAAGGTGCTTGAG
>CAYPSL010000037.1:0-5775 GCA_964413615.1 uncultured Candidatus Saccharibacteria bacterium
GCGCTTGGCTGGATCAGACTTCCATCAGATATTGACGCGAGCACAACTTCAGTCGGGGAATTCTTTTTACACCTTCCCGCACGAGACTATTCAGGAGTAGGTACCGACGTAAACGGTTTTCACTTTCTAAATCCAGTAACATCCCTTCTTCTTCCACAGCGAGCAATGTTATTTGGGATACCTATTGTATTATCCGTACTCCTCCTTATTCACCCAAAGAGAATGAAAAGGCAATATGCTCCAATAATTGCTGGCCTTCTCGCTGGAATGCTTCCACTTTTTCATGCGCATGCCTGCATAGCACTCTCCGCAGCAATCCTTGCCATGCTCATACTTTATCCCGTTCGAAGTTTCTGGATTCGATTTTTTTGCTCTGCGCTACTTATCGGAATACCAGAGCTCTTCTTCTATATGAACGGAAATGCTGTAGAAGGCTCCTTTTTTAGATATGGTCCAGGATGGATGGCGGGGACAATGAATCATATTGTCTACTGGCTTCAAAATACTGGAATATACATCCCTTTAAGTATTGCCGCGCTATTTATCAAAAAGGTTCCAAAAAGCGCAAAAGCGCTCGCGGGAGCCGGAACATTCCTTTTCATTCTCGCGGATACATTTTTATTTGCCCCATGGGAATGGGACAACTTTAAGCTATTTGTATTTTGGCTTATTTTCATTCTTCCAATTATCTCATGGTGCGCAGCAACACTCTTAAAACAGGCCCCGAGAATCTGGGTTCGTTTTGGGGTGTTTCTAATTATCTTTGCACACATCTTTGCCGGAATACTTGATATTTATAAACTAGCGCTACCAACAGCAACAACCTGGCTTGAATGGGATCAAAACGGAATATATATGGCTAGGGCAATACAAAAAATAGTTCCCCCCAAAATCCCTATTCTCACGGCACCCGTACACAATTCCCCGGCAATACTGTCCGGAAGATCGATATTTTTAGGATACCCTGCTCACATATGGAGCCATGGAGGAACACCTTGGAACAGAGAAAAAGAAATAAAAAACTATTTTGCAGAAGTAACCAATACGATAGAAGGAGAAGATCCCCACTACGTACTTGTGGGGCCCCAGGAAAACATATTATTCAAATCGCTTACGATACGCCCAACCTGGAATGCCGTAGCGTCCTATGGGCAATATACGCTGTATAAAACGAATTAAGACCGTTTTCTCCAATCATCTAAAATATCCTTCAAAGAAGTTTCAAATGAAATCTCTGGCTTCCACGCTGTTTCTAAAAATATTTTTTCAGCGGAGCCCACAAGAACAGGGTTATCAGAAGGTCTCATCCTAGAAACATCTTGAGAAACCTTAATAGAAACCTCACTCATAGATAGCATCGCCGTTAATACATCTGAAATAGGCCGAGCCTGAGAGCTTGCAACGTGATACACCTCGCCCATACGCCCCTTTTCGATTAAAAGACGATATGCCCGAACCACATCACGAACATCGGTAAAGTCCCTCTTTGCATCCAAATTTCCAACCGCAATTACTGGCGCCTGTTTTCCCTTCTCAATAGCCGCGATCTGAGACGCAAAGTCGGCAGTTACAAAACCCCTACCTTGCCCGGGTCCAATATGGGGAAATGGGCGAACTCGAATACATCGATCATTATATTTTTCCTCAATCATCTTTTCCATATCAAACTTACTCTGCGCATAGGGATTGGTGGGATGCGCCTGAGAAAGTGGCAACTCGGAAACCGCATTTGCATCAACATGTCCGTAAATATCCGCACTACTTATAATAAGAAACTTCGTTTCATTTCCAAGTTTTGCAGATGCTTCAAGTAACTGTTCAGTTGCGAACACATTTACTGTTTTTGTAATATCTGGATGCTCAATAGAAAACCCAACAGAACTCACTGCCGCAAGATGGATAATCCATGACGGATTACTATCACGAAGAATATGTTGGTATGTTTCAAGATTAATAATATCGACTTCATACCCCTCAACATCAGAGGGGAGATTTACAACATGTGTATCAAAAACAAGAATGCGAGAAAAAGCAGATTTCCTCTGAAGCTCCGCAATAAGATGCTTGCCGACAAATCCACCTCCGCCCGTTATAATGACAGAGCCATTATTCATTACGCGAGCGCCTTCAACTCTGCTTCTACCATCATAGAAACAAGATCAGGGAATGAAACCTCAGTGGTCCACCCAAGCTTTTCCCGAGCACGAGAAGGGTCAGCCAGCAATAAATCAACCTCCGCTGGCCTCATAAATTCAGGATCTTCGGTTACATAATCCTGCCAGTTTAAACCCACATGATTAAAAGCAAGCTCAAGGAATTCCTTAACAGAATGTGTTTCCCCTGTCCCAACAACAAAATCTTCAGGCGTGTCCTGCTGAAGCATAAGCCACATAGCTCGAACATAATCTCCCGCAAAACCCCAATCACGCTTTGCATCTATATTACCCATTTTAAGCGCAGAATCTAGTCCCTTTTTAATTCTTGCTACCGAAATTGCTATTTTGCGAGTCACAAACTCTCTTCCACGTCGAGGAGATTCATGATTAAACAGGATACCGGAGCACGCATAAAGCCCGAAACTTTCCCTATAGTTTACCGTAGCGTAATGCCCATACACCTTAGAAACCCCATAAGGGCTTCGAGGATAAAATGGTGTATCTTCGTTTTGAGGAACTGCGAGCACCTTCCCGAACATTTCACTGCTACTAGCTTGATAAAATCGTGCTTTTGGCGCCTCTAGTCGCACAGCTTCGAGTACTCGAGAAACTCCCACCCCTGTAATATCTCCCGTGAGCTCCGGTATATCCCAGCTTGCCTTCACAAAGGATTGAGCTGCAAGATTATACACTTCATCAGGGCCTGACATTTGTACTGCTCGCATAAGAGAAGAGGAATCAGCCAAATCACCAGTAATAATAGTAATATCAGGAAGGAGGTGTTCGATATTCTCAAATTGATAGTTTGCGCTCCTCTGCACAAGACCATATACGTCATACCCCTTTTCTAGAAGAAGTTCCGTTAAATATGAACCATCCTGCCCTGTAATACCCGTTATAAGCGCTTTTTTAGACATATACAAAAAGAAATAATTGTTGAATAATCTCAATTCCTGTATCGTAACCAATCTATGGAGAAAAATACAGTCATAGCTCATGGTGGACTGCTACTATCAAAAGAGTACGGAGCAACCTCGCATGCCATTGTCCAAGAAATTCGACGCATTCCCGCCTTGCGCTCTAGCAAGGTTGGGCACAGCGGAACCCTCGATCCATTTGCAACAGGCCTACTCATTGTCCTTATAGGGCATGCAACCAGACTGCAGGATGAGCTCCACCTATTTCCAAAAACATACAGAGCAGAAATAACCCTAGGAGCTACTAGTAATACGGACGACAGCACAGGCAACCTCACTAAAACACCAAACCCCCACCAACCCACAAAAGAGGAAGTAGAAACAATACTTAATCGTATTAAGCAGCAAACGGAGCAAATACCTCCTACCTACGCAGCAATTAAAATTAATGGCAAAAAAATGTATGAATACGCTCGAGAAGGGCAGATGGTTCAGAAAAACCCACGACCTATTACCATTCATAAAATCATCCTCCATGCATACAATTACCCAACTATAGATATTTCAGTGCAATGCAGCACGGGAACCTATATTCGATCTATTGCGCGGGATATTGGCAGACTGCTGCAAACTGGAGGGTATTGTTCTAAGCTTTCACGAACAGCAATAGGAAAATTCACAAACCAAAACGCATTTTTACTAAAAAACCTCCCCGAAAAGATAGAGGATGCGCTCATTCCGACAACAGAACTAATAAGCCATATACCTCAACTTATTTGCCCAGAAGAAAGTGTCGCAAAATATAAACAAGGGAAAGAGGGGGGGTGCCCAGTTGGTATACCTAAAAATACTCCAATTGCCTTACTTAATGAGAATAAAAGCCTATTTGGTATTGGAATCAGAGAAACAAACGCTCCTATACTCAAGCCAAAAAAAATATTCCTATAACCCCGCCCCCTACATAGGCTAAAATACCAAGCCGTGCCCCAGAGTTGACATTATTCCCCCTCTTTGCGATACTTCTGTTTATGCCACAACTATCTGCAGGAAAGAAAGCCCTCCGAACAAACGCACGCCGACGTGCGGTAAATGACATATGGCGCCGAAAAATGAAAGCTGCAACAAAAACTATTCGTGAAGCTTTAATGGCAAAGAATAGCGATCTTGCAAAGCAAGAGCTTTCAAAAACAGAAAGCATTATAGACCGAGCAGCGAAACGCAATATTATCCACCCAAACAAAGCTGCCCGAAAAAAATCCCGCCTTCGAAAGTCCGTTGCCGCAGCAATTTCAGCTTAACGACACAACCCAAGAATAAGCATAGTAACAATGGACTTCCCGTCCATTGTTGTAGTAATAAGAGACTTTTCACTAGCAGCAATCCTTGCCAATACATCAGAAATTACTGCAGTAGGTAATGTTGATGCAATAGCCATAGCCTTTTGAATTGCGATAGGGTGAAGCCCGGTTTTTTTATGAACATCATCTACGGTAGAACGAGAGTCTTTCCCCATACGAACTGCTAAAAACAATCGAAATTGATAGGTTAACATTGCAAGAATAAACCTCTCCGTTGCACCCTCCCTCTGCATATCAGCCAATATATCAATTGCACGCTGGGAACGCTTTTGAACAATTGCTTCGAGTAGAGGGAAGGCGCTTTCATACCCATGCTCACGCTGAGGCACCATACGAATAATATCAGCAATCTCAATAGGCGATGAAAGCATAGATAGCTTATCTAGCTCACTTGCAACCCCCCAAACATCGCAGCCAACACGACGAACAAGCTCTCGAATCGCCTGAATACCTATGCGAAGATCTTTTCGATATTCCTGTATATATGAAGATGTCCAGCGCACCATATCTTCATCCTTCTTAGGCTGGCTATATTCAGAAACTGCTGCGAGTTGCTTTATTTTTTTATAAAATGCCAACCTCTTATCAACCAAAGGATCCCACAATACAACATTTCCAGAAACAGGTCGCTCTATCTTTGTAAAAATAGCCTTTTGAACATCCTCCGAATAGGTTGAAGGGTCACGAAAAACAACAACAACAGCCCCAAAAAGAGACCCATTTGCAGAGTCTAAAATTGACTCAACTGAGGCACGCTCAACATCCTCTTTTTCAACCCAGTGTATATTTGCCCGAAGCGCTCGAGCCCTCTCTTTAATAACGCCCCTTCCCGTCAGAGTGTCGTCACCAAAGATATACTCAATCATTTTTGCTCCCAGGTAACAGTGACAGTAGGCTCAACCGCCATAATCCACACTTGCCCTCGAGTAAAGATAATTGGGTCTCCTTTTTCGTTAAAGAATCGAAGTGGATCCTTTTTTTCTAGTTCATTCTTTGTCCATGTACCGATAATAGCCTTTCCATCCTGATAGATAGTCGCATCTCCCTTACCTTCGATTGCCACGTCATTATATCCACCGGGACCGTCAGCATAGGTATTTGTAGCTCTCATGACAACAACGGAGCTTGGGGCAACCTGAGTATTGTCTTCTGCATCAACCTGCTTCACGCCTGCCCAGTATCTATCATATCGATTTGTCTCCTTATTATATTCGTAACTTACGCGGAAAGCTCCTGGCCACCCGATAGAAAGAGTGCCTCCAGCAGGACGCTGGTCAACAGCAATGTCATCCTTAAATTCATATCCCTTGAAGTTCGTTGTTGTGCGATATCCTAACTTTTCAA
>CAYPSL010000038.1:0-5524 GCA_964413615.1 uncultured Candidatus Saccharibacteria bacterium
GGGTATGAAGACTCTTCGAGCGCTTCCTGCGGCAATCTTTGTTGCTGGAGCCCATGATGAACGCATCGCAGTAAAGGAAGCGGTTCGAATGGGAATCCCAGTTATCGGCCTTGCTGATACAAACTCTGATCCATCCCTCTTGGCATGTCCGATCCCAGCAAATGACGATGCTATTCGATCAATAGAACTTATAACTCACGTTGTCGCGCAAGCAATTGCGAAGGCAAAAGGAATCACACTATGACTATAACAATGGAACAAATTAAAGAATTACGAAATCGCACTGGTGCGGGAGTTGTTGATGCAAAAGCAGCATTAACAGAAGCCGCTGGCGATATGGAAAAAGCAATTTTATGGCTTCGCGAAAAAGGGAAGGCCACAGTTGCAAAGAAGTCTACTCGCGAAACAAACGAAGGGGTGGTTGGCGTGTATGTGCACGGAAATAAAAAATTAGCAGTTATGGTTTCCTTGGTATGCGAAACAGATTTTGTTGCTCGCAATGAAAAATTCCAAGAACTTGCACAGAATATTGCAATGCACATTGCTGCGAGCGATCCGCTCGTTGTTCGCCCTGAAGACGTGCAAGAATCTGACGTAGATGCAGAGCGAGAATTCGCAAGCAAGCAGCTTCTCCAAGAAGGAAAGCCAGCAGAAATGATTGAAAAGATTGTAGAGGGAAAATTGAAGAAATTCCGAGAAGAGCGGGCCCTTATGACTCAGCCATACGTAAAAAATCCGAAGCAAACTATTGAACAATTAGTTGCAGAGGCAGTACAGGAAATCGGGGAAAATATTACGGTCAAAGAATTCGTTCGACTTTCAATTTAGGAGCCTAAAGCTTCCTAGAATAAGCCTAGGGGGGATAACTCGAGTATAAACCCCCTTGGCGAGGAGCTGTTGTATTGGTACGATAGATGCAACTATCATGTTGTACGACGTATTACCACCACTATTGTTGTTCGTATCGTTCGGTGGAATCATCGTTGTTGTATCGCGGGTCGTGCTAAGAATGCGCAATCAGCAATTTTCTGAAGAAATTCAAGCAGAGGTGGATTCTACGAAGCCAATTCACGAAGAGTCCCTTCTTGGTCCCCGCCAAGCTGGCGTTATGTTGATGGGGAATCGCTTAAAGCACATGGCTATGAGCACAAAAAGTGGTGTTGCTGGCGCGTTTGGCGCTGCTGGTCGGGCAGTTACTTCTTTGCGTACTCGAAGACAGGAACGCAAGCAGGAAAAGCAAGACCTCGCGACTGCTTCGGAAGAGGCTTCTGTTGCGGGGCAGGTACAAATGCCGGAGACTGGCTTGCGTGATCGTATTGCGGTGTTAGCGCAGAGGGGTAAAGAAGGCTTGTCTTCCTTGCAGCAAGAAATCGCAAGCCGCGTACCGGATCCGAAGACAGTAGGCGAGCGGTTTGCTTCTGTAAAAAATCGTGTAACAACGCGAAGGCCTGTTGCTGTTGAAGAGGAGGTAGCTCCTAAATCCAGTCCCGTTATTCGTTTAGTGCGCCATAATCCTGCCGAAGAACAACCAAAAGAAGAAAAACAGAAACAGGGAATTATGTCCCAAATTTTAAAGCGAGAAAAAGAAGTAGGCGCTATTGCGCAGGCGGAAGCTGCAATTGCGAATAAGAATTTCGATGCGGCGGAAGATGTACTTGTTCCGCATATTATGAAGCACGCAGGGGACACCAAGGCATATATGCTGCTCGGGAAAAGCGCGATTGGAAAAGAAGCGTGGGATGAAGCAATGGAAATATTTCAGCAGGTTATTAAGCTCGATGATACGTTGGTGGAAGCATACGCAAACCTTGGTCATGCAGCGCTCAATGCCGGTAAGTTTACGCTTGCAATCCAGTCTCTCCAACATGCGCGTGATATGGACGCAAGTAATGTACAAATTCGCGAAGAACTTTTATTTATTGCCCGCCGTATGGACAACAAAGTGGTAGAAAAAGGCGTACTGGAAGAATTGGCCCTCTTAAAAGAGCAGGCGTAACAACAAAAGAAAAAGACCCACCTTTTGAAAAAGATGGGTCCGAATGAACGGGTAGTGGTCTTATGATACTGAGACAATGTGCCCCGACCACGTAGAAGGGTGCTTGTACTTACAAGCGTTACGCGTGCCGTTTTCTGTTATAGCGCTGGCAGGCGTTCTAAAGCGCTTTGCTAGGGTTGAATACAGGCAATGCCATCGGGATTGTTCCTCCTGGTTCAGAGCGGCTGACGGCGCCGGCGGAGATCAGATGCAATTCATATACAAATTCAAGGGACAAGTGATCACACGCACTTTGGGTGTACTCCTTTCTAGCTACGGAATTGAAATGTGCAATTACTCGATTCATGCATCATACTCCTAAGGTGTATATTTGTCAAGTATATTTTGTATTACGAGAAAATATTGGCTCTATACAGAGAAAAATAAGATAAGGCGAAGAAGGATTGAAAAGAAAGAGTTTTTGTGATAAATTTACCGGTTATGTTTACATATTTATCACAACGTTGGGCCGCATGGCCATATAAAGGGTGGACGCTTATTGCATTGCTCGCTGCTATTTTTGTAATTATTGGATTAACGATCACAAACCTCACGCAACGGGGCGCGGTAGTTGAGGAAGTGCAAAAACCGTTACCGGAAGTTACGGTACAAACAGTTTCAGAAATTGCATCTACTGCAACAATCGACACCACTACAAATCTCGAGGTATCTGGCGCAGCTCCGCTTATTTCTCGAACGGGCGGTAGGGTTACTGCTATTCGTGCGCGGCTCGGCAGCAAAGTTGCCCCTGGGCAAATTATTGTAGAAATCGATGGAGGAACGGAAGCAAACATGGCGCAGGTTCAAGCAGCATCTGCTGCAAAGTCGCTCGCGCTCTTTGCTGATATTGAAACGCAAACTAAGGCATCGCTCGATAATGCAGTAGGAATTGCGCAAAACTCTTTTAATGCAGCTCGTGCAGGAAAGACGATAACTGCAGAAATGCAAAACAAAGCGCAGCAGCTGGCTGAAACATCTGTTGATCAGGCTCAGATTGCACGAGAACAGACTGTAGCAGGTAATGAAAGCCTCTTAATTCGATCTGCAAATATCGGCGTTGAGGCTGCAAAATTAGCACAGGATCAAGCGCAACTCGCAAAGCGCCTCGCATTGCAGCAGGTATCCGATGGGGTATTGCAGGCTCAGCGTGGCTTAGCAGCAGCTCAAATTGCGCGCAGCCAAACGCTCGCATCGCTCGCAAGTCAAAAAGAGGGAATAGCATCCCAGCTTCGTATTGCGGCAGAACAGGTAAAGATGATGCAAGTTACATCCCCGGTATACGGAGAAGTCGCTCGTTTAAGTGTTCAGGTGGGGGATTTTATCACCCCTGGCAGTACGGTTGGAGAAGTTGCTTCGCAGGGCAATGCCCGAGTAACAATTTTTGTACCAGAAACAGTGAGAAGCTCTCTTGCTGTTGGTCAGGAAATGAGTATTACGGTAGACGGTCAGGAAAAAGCAGGTATTGTTCAAGAAGTTGCAGCAACTCCCTCTGGAGCATCTTCGCTTTGGCAGGTAAATATCACAACGAAAGAGGCTCTTTCTTCGAATAGTACTGTTACCGTATCTTTGCCGTTATCGCAGAAAAAAACAGGTACCGTATTTATTCCGCTTGATGCGCTGAACGTTCGTGAGGCCGGAACAGTGGTGCTTACCGTTGGAGCTGATGCCACGATTACTGAGCATGCATTCACCCCGGTTCATTATTATAACGATATAGTAGAAGGAACTACGGATATATCTAGTGAAGACAGGGTTGTTGTAAGCGGGAACAGAATTCTTCGCCAAGGGGACAAAGTAACTATCGTAAAGCCGTAATTCTATGGAAAGTTTTTTTGCTTACTTTATCCGATCGTATCGGGTTACGTTTCTTCTCATTATTGCGCTTGGTATTTATGGTACCTATACGGCGTTTACGCTGCCGCGAGAATCAACTCCGGAAATTAAAATTCCAATTGCAGTAGTTGTTACGGTGTACCCGGGCTCGTCTCCGCGAGACGTAGAAGAGTTAATTACAACCCCTATCGAGGATAAGATCGCGAATCTGGAAGGGCTCAAGAGCCTTACCTCATCTTCTCAGCTTGGAGTTTCTACGATTACCGCAGAATTTAATGCGGAGGCTGACCAAAAGGAATCAACGCGAATTCTTCGTGAAGCAGTAGACACGGTGACAGATTTACCGACAGAAGCGCTAAGCCCTCAAGTTATTGAAGTTAATTTTAGCGATCAGCCAATTATTACTCTTGGCCTATCTGGCATCAACGACACTAAATTGCTCTCGCTGTATGCAAAAACAATTGCCGATGAGGTAGAGGCAATCTCGGGCGTATCCCAGGTTGATATTATTGGGGAGCGACAAGAGCAAATCGGAGTACGGGTAAATCCGGAGGTGTTAAAAAGCTACGGGCTATCTCTCGGACAGATTATGCAAAGTCTGCGATCAAATAACATTAATGCGCCGTTTGGATCTGTTGAAACGGGCAGCTTTGGGTATGAATTGCGACTGGTTGAGAAATACCAAAATGTTTCAGACGTAGCAAATACGCCTATTCGTCTACAAAACGGAACGACGGTGCCATTGAGCGAAGTTGCTACGGTTGTACAGGAGCTGGATGATAGTAATAGCGAGTCTCGCATCAGCGTAAACGGGCAGAAGAGCACGCTTTCTGTAAGCTTGAACGTACGGAAGAAATCTGGCGGAAATATTGTGGAGATTGTAGATGAGGTTCGGGAAAAGGTAGAAGAATTAAAAAACGAATCGCTTCCGCAAGAAATTGAAATTACAGCATTTGCTGACCAGGCAGAAGAAATTAGAAAGTCTTTAGCTGACGTGCAAGATGCGGGCATTGAAACGCTGATCCTTGTGTTTGGAATATTGTGGTTGTTCTTGGGGTGGAGGGAGGCTTTACTAGCCTCACTTTCTGTGCCGTTTACGCTCTTTATGTCATTTATTTTCTTGGGACTCTCTGGCGCTACACTTAATAGCATTTCGTTATTCTCATTAATTCTTGCGCTTGGGCTATTGGTTGATGACGCCATTGTGGTTATAGACGGAATTTATGCGAAAAGGTCTGTGGAGTCTTTGGCGGATCATGCTTCTCATACCATCACAGCGTTCTTTAAGCCACTTACGGCAGGAACACTCACAACCGTTGCCGCGTTTTTCCCGATGTTATTAGTATCTGGAATTATCGGCCAGTTCTTGCGCACAATTCCTATTGTAATTACCGCTACGTTGCTAAGCTCTCTGTTTGTGGCAGTTGCGTTGCTTCCGGCCGTGGCAGTCCGATTCTTCGGCGTGCAGGTGGGGCATCAGCCGCAGCTGTTCGGCCACCTCGCGCACGGTGTCCCGCACGTCGCGGCGGGTCAGGCTGTCGTGGCGGATGGAATGCCAGTGGCCATGCGCGACGGCGGCGGCAAGGCCCAGGTTCTCCTCGACCGTCAGCCCGTCGAACAGCGTGTTGCGCTGATAGCTGCGCGACAGGCCGCGCC
>CAYPSL010000039.1:0-2843 GCA_964413615.1 uncultured Candidatus Saccharibacteria bacterium
CCAATTGAGTACGTAAATGCAAAGCCTCACGTGGGGCACATGTATACAGCGATTGCTGCAGATGTTCTTGCTCGACATTATCGCAATCAAGGCAAAAAGGTGCTGCTTTCAACGGGTGTTGATGAAAATTCACAGAAGAACGTAGAAGCTGCGGAAAAGCAGGGGATTTCTCCTCAAGAGTATGTAGACCAGATGGCGCCAGTTTGGAAGAATACGTTCGATACCATCAATCTTTCATATGATACGTTCGTTCGTACTACGTCTTCCGAGCATCGCGCAGCGGTACAGAGCATGATTACAAAAATGGAAGAAGCGGGAGATATTTATCTTGGCGATTATGAGGGTTATTACTGTGTTGGCTGCGAAGAGTTTATTGCAGAAAAAGATTTGGTAGACGGTAAGTGTGCAATTCATAAAACGGAGCCGAAGATAATCCGTGAGAAGAATTATTTTTTCAAACTTACAAAGTATAAAGATCAGCTGCTTGCGTGGTATACCGAGAATCCAGATGCAGTACAACCAACTTCTGCGCGGAATAAAATGCTTTCATATATTACAGACGAATTGCATGATGTTTCTATCTCTCGCCAATCACAAGAGTGGGGGATTCGATTTCCAAAAGATGACCAGCACGCGGTATATGTGTGGTTTGATGCACTTATTAACTATCTTACGGTAACAGGGTATCCAAATTCGGGGTATGACGCATGGTGGCCTGCAGATCTGCACTTAATTGGAAAAGATATTATTAAATTTCATTGTGCTATCTGGCCGGCAATGCTTATTTCTGCTGGCCTGCCAACTCCAAAACGCGTATTTGCACATGGGTTTTTTACAATTAACGGCGAGAAGATTTCAAAAAGTCTAGGGAATGCAATTGATCCGAATGATTTGCTCAAAGAATATCCGCTCGATGCAATTCGATATTACTTGTTGCGGGAAATTCCATTCGGAAACGATGGAGACTTTTCCGTGGATCGCTTAAAGGAGCGCTACAACAGCGAACTTGCGAACGGAATCGGGAATTTAGTTTCTCGGACGCTCGCGATGGTGGAAAAATCTTGGCCAGAAGCAGACGTGCAATTTATCGCTTCTTCTCCTTGGAGTATGGAAGTATCTGCCCATATTGAAGCATTGGAATTTGATAAAGCGCTTACGCATATTTGGCACAAAATTGGCGAACTTGATTCTCATATTGATACAAACAAACCGTGGGCGCTTGCAAAAGAAGGGAAGCAGGCTGAATTGCAGGAAGTGCTAGGAACTGTCTTGGGTGGTATAGCAGAAATTGCGGACGCATTGCACGCACTTCTTCCGGAAACTGCGCAAAAGATTCATGCGTTGCTTTCTGCGAAACCTCTCGTAAAGCCGACTGAACCCCTCTTTATTCGCAAAGACTAATATAATTTCTTGTATACTTACTCTATATGGCAACACTTCTTATAACGGGGGGGTCGGGATTTATCGGATCTAACTTTATTCGATACTGGCTTACAAATCATCCGGAGGATTCTATTATTAACCTGGATGCATTAACGTATGCTGCAAATCAGGAAAGTTTGAAAGATGTAGCAGAAAACCCTCACTACGAATTTGTGCATGGGAATATTTTGGATGCCGATCTTGTTGCGCAGCTCGTGCAAAAGTCTGATCGAATTGTTCACTTTGCGGCAGAATCTCATGTTGATAGGTCGATTACCGGCCCGTCTGCGTTTATTAAAACAAATATAGAGGGCACGTTTGTACTTCTTGAAGCTGCTCGAAAAAAGAATACGCCGTTTCACCATATCTCAACGGACGAAGTATTTGGATCCCTGGCGCTTGGCACCTCTGAAAAATTCTCTGAAAAAACTTCCTATAATCCAAATAGTCCATATTCCGCATCAAAAGCTTCTTCCGACCACCTTGTACGCGCATATCATGAAACGTATGGTTTGCCGATTACGATTACGAATTGTTCAAATAATTTCGGCCCCTATCAGCATCCAGAAAAATTTATTCCTCGCATGATTACGGATCTATTGCAGGGCGGAACGGCAAAAATTTATGGCGATGGATTGTATGTCCGCGATTGGCTATACGTTCTTGATCACTGCAGGGCAATTGAAGCAGTGCTTGAGCGCGGGAAAAATGGGGAAACCTACCTCGTGGGCGGAATGGAGCGCGATATTAGCAATATAGAAATTGCGAAAATGGTTCTTTTGATGCTGGGTATGCCAGAGAGTAAAATTGAATTTATTACAGATCGCCCGGGGCATGATCGCAGGTATGCCGTAGATTGGACAAAGATTCACGCAGAGCTTGGCTGGGAGCCGCAGCACAGCGTAGAGGAATGGCTGAAAGAAACAGTAGCGTGGTATCAGGCGAATGAAGCGTGGTGGAGGCCGCTCTTGTGATTGGGGTATTTGATTCAGGATACGGAGGGCTAACAATATTCCAGAAGCTTGTCGAAACATTTCCGGAATATTCTTTTACGTATTTGGGTGATAATGCTCGTGCTCCGTATGGAAGTAAAAGCATCGAAGAGATTATTGAATATACAAAGCAGGGAGTAGAGGCATTGTTCCAGCGCGGATGCACGATTGTTATTTTAGGCTGCAATACGGCTTCTGCGGTAGCGTTGAGGGATCTGCAGCAGAATTGGTTGCCTACGGCTTGGCCCGGTAAAAAACTGCTTGGCATTGTGGTTCCTACTATTGAGCAGATTACAACTACGCCAGAGCCGGTAACCGTGGGAGTGCTGGCAACAGAGCGCACGGTTGCGTCCGGAGCATACGAACATGAAATTCAAAAACGCAATTCCCGCGTGCGCGTATTTCAGTTTTCGTGCAATAACCTAGCGG
>CAYPSL010000039.1:2943-5460 GCA_964413615.1 uncultured Candidatus Saccharibacteria bacterium
CAAAAACGCAATTCCCGCGTGCGCGTATTTCAGTTTTCGTGCAATAACCTAGCGGGAATGATTGAGCTCTATGGTGCAGATAATTCGAGCGTTCAAGCAGAGGCTACAAGTTGCGTGCAGCAGCTGCTCCTTGCTATTCCAACTGCCGCACCATCCGCAGTGCTGCTCGGGTGCACTCATTATGAATTAATTGCAGATACTATTGCCGCTGCACTTCCTCCAAGTACTACGCTTTTGCATCAACCTACAATTGTTGCGAAAAGTTTGCAGGATTATCTATCTCGACATCCAGAAATAGAATCCCGACTCGAAAAACAAGGAACGCGCACATACCTTACAACTGGCAATGCGCAGGAGGTAACAGTACACAGCAAAAATATTATAGGGGATACTGTTACGTTTGAATTTCTCCAAAAATAATTGCCTCCTGATCAGGAGTATTAACGGGGCGGGCAAATATTACTACGCCATTGCTTGGTGCTTTATACTCCTCCTGTCCATCAATCCCTAAGAGTTGTCCTTTTGTAACTGGCTCAAAATCATAAAAATCTTTCGCAAGTTTGAAGTCTATTTTTGTAATAAGGATATCGATTACAGTGATAATCTTTTGGTTGGGGGTATCCGGAATAGGCTCTCCGGAAATATTTCCCATAAGCTGAAGGAACGCGCGAATGCCTTTTAGGGCACGCTTGGGAACGATCGGATCAGTATGTTGTCCGCATTCTATGCAAATTCCGATCTTTCCTGCAGTGCTCATGTAGTAATCCGTACCCCCGGGCTCTAGGGTATTCCATCCATTTGAAATAATAGGAAATGGTAGTTTTTTTGCGATAGGGAAATAGCTAGGTTCGCAAATGATAAACGGAGTTGATCTTTGCTTGGCTACGGAATGGATATCTAAAAGAGCATCACAGGTATCTAGGAGTGGCATAAGCTCTTTTGCACGCAATCGTTCGTAAGAATTTTCAAGTTTAGGATTTTTAAGTGGCCCTCGAATAAATGCTCGATTTAAATTCATTTCTGTAAATCGCACATTTTGTTTAAGTGCTCTCGGGTTGCCCACGATATGATGAACAGTACCGTTTTCTACGGGGATGGAAAGTATCGCTTCTTCGATAGCCCGAAGGCCACCTTGCTCATTTCCGTGAATACCTGCAATAATTGCCACTGTCTTTCCTGGGTTTTTGCCTTTGATAGTTGTAATTTCCTGTAATTCCATACTGCAATGTATACTACTCCCATGCTTCGTAAGTGGAAAATACTAAGCTCCTCTTGGGCGCTTGATGAAAAATGGTTCAAGGTTCGCAAGGATGTAGTAGAAATTGCGCCAGGAAAAATCATTGATGATTACTTTGTAAGCATATTTCCAGATATTGTGATGATTATTGCTCTTACGAAAGACGGGCTCGTTCCGCTCGTACGCCAGTACAAGCACGGAATAGGTGATTTTATTACGGAGCTTCCTGCGGGTGCGGTGGATGAGGGCGAAGATCCGCTTGTGGCCGCAAAGCGCGAACTGAAAGAGGAAACAGGCTTTACCGCAGCTTCTTGGGAAAAAATAGGGCAATTAGTTAGAAATCCTGCAAAATCGGAGGGAAATCTTTTACATGTGTACCTTGCGCGCGGTGCTGAAAAAACAGGGGAGCAACGTCTCGATGAAAACGAGAATATTGAAGTTATGATGAAGCCCTATGCAGAAGTGCTCGCAATGGCAAAAAGCGGAGAATTGCAGGGAGCGGATACCGTAGTGGCATTACTCCTTTCGGAAGGAAAAGTCAGCAGCATCTAGCCAAATAGTTGATTTCGTGGGCCTGTTCATATACGATGCTCCTATGTCATCACCATCACTTTTTCATAAAGTTCAACAAGATAAAGCGCCAGATATTCTTTCTCTTATCGTAGAGATTAGCCAGGGCGACTATAACAAGTACGAATACAATCACGAAATCGGCGTACTCGAAGTAGACCGCGTACTGTATGGTCCAATGTTTTATCCGATTAATTACTGCGATGTACCAGGTACTTGGAACCATGGCGATAATGATCCGCTTGATGCATTACTGTTTTCTAGCCAGCCAATTGTGCCGGGAGCGCTCGCAAAAGGCCGCGTAATCGGAGTTATGGAAATGATCGATAACGGAGAAACTGATCACAAGATCGTATGCGTAAATTCCAAAGATCCTCGGTATGACCATGTAAACGCAGTAGAAGACTTAACTCCGTATGAACGAAAAGACATTGTTACATTCTTCGAGCTCTACAAAATTCCACAAACAGGAAAAGACACGGTAAAGGTGGGGGATTTCTTAGACAAGAACAAAGCAGGAGAGCTTATCATGGAATCCATTAAGGCATACGAAGAAAAATTCGCCGACCTCGAAAAGATTTTGTAGAAGGTAATAATAAAAACCCCCGAAAACTATTAAGGTTTTCGGGGGATAGTAAGGTTCAAATTTAGTGGGCTACTAGTAGGAGGTGGCGGTGGTGGAGTGACTATGTTTTGGACATTAACGGAGC
>CAYPSL010000040.1:0-5454 GCA_964413615.1 uncultured Candidatus Saccharibacteria bacterium
CGTTGTCGCACTCGGGGTTGAGCAAAGTTTCTTTAACGTCCCCGGCGCCGCAGAACATGCTCTGGCCTTAAAATGGCTTCCTGGAGCAATTGCTATTCGTAACCGAATTATTCACTCATTTGAACAAGCATCGGAAATGCATGATCAGCGAAGCCTGGCTGAAATGGATAAATTTTTACAGTTCATCGTAGTTGGAGGAGGAGCAACAGGTACGGAGCTCGCGGGGCAAATATCCGATTTAATTCGAAAGGAAATGAAACACTATTATCACGACGTACCAACTCGACACGCAAATGTGCTATTTATTCATTCGGGAAAGCGCCTTCTCGAACAGCTTTCAGAAAAAGCATCAAAAAAAGCCCTTGAACGCCTTTCCGCTATGGGGGTGCAAGTACTTTTAGGAGAGCAGGTTACAAAGGTTACAAAAAACGGAGTAACACTCTCTTCCGGTTCATCTATTGCAAGCAATAGCGTTTTTTGGACAGCAGGGACAGAAAGCGTACTTCCCGGCATTGCCCCCAAGAGCCTCTTAAACGAACGTGGCCTTCTTGCGGTATCAGCAACGTTTCAAACCCAAGAATACCCTGAGATATTTGGAATAGGGGATAGCGCTCGAGTCACAGAGCCTGGGTACGAATATCCGCCCCTTGCGCAAGCCGCTGTTCAGTCCTCTCGCATTGTGGCAAATAATATTATTTCGTATCTTCGCAAAAAACCCCTCAAGAAGAAAAGGTACTATCATAAAGGGGATATCGTCCCTATTGGAAATAGGTTTGGAATATTTGAAAAAAAGCCTTTTATGGTTTCCGGATTTCTTGCATGGGTACTGCGTCGCGCTATATTCATCTTAACTATATCGGGTACCGCAAATAAGCTGCACATCCTATTCGATTGGGCTATTGCCCTTGTACTACCTCGTGACACCTCGGAAATATAGGCATACAATACATATATGAATACAAAGCCATATATTTTCGGATTAATAGCGTTTTCTTTATTTGTATTACCCGTATCAATAGCACGGTCAGCAACATTCCTTGCTCCATCAGGAGAAGTTGCATCAGTGCGCAGCGAAGTTACAGGCGACTTATATACTGCTAGTCAATCAGTGGTTATTGCCTCTCCTGTACGGGGCGACATATTCGCAGCTGGCGACACGCTGGACATTTCCGGCTCGAGCGATGCAAGCATATTTGCTGCCGGAAACAATCTTTCTATTACCGGCTCCGCGCAGGACGATGTCCGCGTTGCAGGAAACCGAATAACAATCGGATCAGCGATTACCCACGATCTCTTTGCGGCAGGGTCCACACTCTTTCTATCGCCAGAATCAACGATAGGTGGCGAGGCGTATATGGCAGGAGATCAGATTACTATTTCCGGTAAAATAAACGGGGACGTACGGGTCGCCGGGGAGCGTGTCCTAATAACAAAGGATGCTTTAATATCAGGAAAGCTAACCGTACACGGAAATGAGCCAACAATAGAAGAAGGCGCGACAATAACTGGCGGTACAAGCACCGTTGCTAAACAGCAGCGCGAAAAAAGAGAAAAGAGCGCTGCCTCCTATATGCAAAACTTTGTTTCTTCCGTAGCTACCCATTTTGTTTTAGCAATGCTGTTTATCATTGGAGCACCTGCACTTCTCAAAAGAGGACACACCACCTTTACAACAACTCCGGCAAAGTCAGGGATCATTGGGCTCTTGTGGATTATCCTGTTTATTCCCGTTTCACTGCTCCTTCTTATAACTCAAATAGGCTCATTGCTCGGCATATTTCTCATGCTTGGCAGCATAGTATCCCTCATGATCGCATGCGGAATTTCTATCGTAACAATTGGCATGTTTGTATATAGCAAAGCTACCAAGAAAACAGAAGATACCCCCACGTGGCAACATGCGCTCTTGGGATCCCTTATCCTTTCGTGCCTGTTTTTCTTAGGCGCCCTAGGATTCCTTGTTGCGAGCATTGTATTCTTAATTGCGCTCGGAGCTACAGGAAAGGCAATTAGCGACTTAGCTCGAAATACATAAAACTATGAAAACACCTGCCAATATCTCGCTTATCGTAGGGCTCGCAATTCCAATTGTAATGGTTGGACTTATCGCCGCAGCAGTGCTCTTGCCCGGTCAATCACTAAACCCTCAAACTGACTTCATATACGCAGTTGGACCATACCCCACATATTCAACACGAATCGGAAATCAAATCACTCAACATGAACTTTCAGTAAAAGATGGAATCCTTACAGATTCCCCGACGAGCTACACCGCCCCCGCTGATCGATATGAATATCCACCCGAAAAGGTTTCTGGTCCTCGTTTTTTCCTTCATCGAACAGCAAGTGACACAAATGAAGAAATTTCCATTGAAGACGCAAAGAAATTTAAAATTTCTACCGAGAAAAAATCCCCCGAAGGCCTTACCGTATCATTTGGACAACGTTCGTACGGAGTATTCCCATTCTTTGGAGACGGGGATAATGATAGGGACCACGCATATCTTTCTAACGAATATGCGAGCAAAGAAGTCTCCCTCATATCCGATGTATCACTTAACATGTACTCATTCCAGCTTGTTGGGTGGGTTATTGCAGAAAACTAACTATGACAAAAAACGACCTTCTCACATCAATCACCGAAGCCTCTGCGGCAAGAACCATATCAGAAGCTGAGGTATTAGAAGCTTTCCAAAAAGGACAAGGGGAAATCAAGCAACCGCTTCGGCGCAAACTTAGTATTATCAATATCCTCTACGCACTTGGGGGACTAATCGTAGTCATTGGTATTGTCCTATTTTTTCAGCAACGATGGGAAACTCTTACATCTACTGCTCGTATCCTCGTAACCCTTGGTTCCTCAATAGCTGCGTATGCAACAGGCATAGCGCTCACGAGAGTAAAAAATCTATCCGGAGTAGCTTGGAGCTTCTTCCTTATTTTTGCGCTCCTTGCGCCATTTGGAATATTTATCACACTCGATACCCTAAACTACAACTCGCCGTTCATGTCGTATGAAAATATTATCTATTCCATCATGTTTGCATGGGTACTCTCTTCATTCTTCCTCCTAAAACTAAATATATTTCGCGTATTTAGCATTATTTTTGGAAGCTTTTTGTACTTTAGCCTTACAGGAGCTTTTCTCGAAAGAAACCCAGCAATTCAAATAGACACTGCATTTCAGTATCGCTTTCTCTTTCTTGGAATTAGCTACTTGCTTCTTGGATACAGCTGGCAGAAAGTTGCTTCAACGCTTACGCAATGGATGTATGCAATTGGAACAATTATGTTTTTAGGAGCAGCACTCGCCCTAGGTGGATACGCACCCACGGCAAATAAGTTCTGGGAAATTATTTTCATAGGACTTAACTTTGGAATAATGTTCTTAAGCGTAACCCTCAAAAGCCGAGCAATGCTTGTTATGGGGAGCCTCTTCCTTATGGGATATATTATGAAAATTACTGCGGAGTACTTCAGCGATACACTTGGGTGGCCCATCTCGCTAATCCTTGCCGGATTTGCATTAATTGGAATCGGATACGGAACCTTTATGATGAATCAGCGATACATCAAGAAAACATCAACGACCCCTGCCTCATAACATCCATTGCGCCGCCCCTGTATCGAGCAATAGTGCTCACTCTTCCGGGCTTTAATATTCCACCATCCAAAATACACGCTAACGATAAATCGTACGTGGTTCCACTCTTTGCAGGAAACGCTGCCTCAATTTCATCTGGCGTATAGCACGGATCTTGACCTGAAATATTTGCACTTGTCGCCGTAAGGGGGAGTGCCGTTGCTTCTGCTAACTGCTTCATAATCGGGTGATCAATAACACGAAGACCAATTAATCCATCCTGCGCCAAATGAGCCAAAGCTTCTTGCGGTTTTACCAAAAGAGTAAGTGCAGCGTTTCCATACCGATGAAGCACGGCTTCTTCTCCTGGAGTAAGAAAAAGGTACGTATCCCATAGCGCATCAGACATATACACGGTGAAGGTTTTTTCTGCTGGCCTTTTCTTTATATTCCTCAGTCGCTGAAGAGCATGTCCAGACAATGCATTCACAGCAAGACCATAAGAAGTGCCCGTAGGGAACGCTACAACCCTACCTTCAAGAATCATCTCTTTGGCGTATAGCACGTCGGTTATCCTCTTGGCATACATAGCTTTTTGTATTGTACACTAGTTAGGTATGCATAAATCGACTGTTTTCTTTGGGGGAATCTGCCTCCTTCTCGCATTTGTTGTGGGGGTAGTAGTTTCAAAAATTGTCCAAGAATCCCATATCACAATACCCCTTTCGGGAGGGTCTAGCGTTGTTCTTGGACTACCAGGAGAAGCATTGCCTGAGCAAACTGGCATATTTAGCGCATCAAGCGCATTGCTTTTTAATGCAGATACTCAAACTATCTTATTCCAACAAAATGCATTTGAGCGCAGGCCTCTTGCAAGCATTACGAAACTTATGACCGCAATGGTAGCGCTCGACCACGGAATACCTTGGGACGCGGAAGCAAATATTCTTCCTCAGGAATACGGCGTTGGCGGAGAACTTCTTCTTCATCCAGGAGAAACCGTAAGTATGAAGGACCTATTCACCGCATCGCTTCTCGGATCTGCAAACAATGCAACGCGCGCATATGTTCGACAACTTAATATGACAGAAAAAGAATTCGTACAAGCAATGAACCGAAAGGCAATTGAATTAAAACTAGAACAAACGGAATTCCACGATGTAACCGGCCTTGATCCCAAAAACATCTCTACTGCGTACGAGGTTGCAGTACTAGCCAATCACGCGTTCACGCACTACCCAGATATCGCAAAAGCAACGTCACAAAGAGAATACTCATTTACCGTACGCGGAAGCGGGCGAGAGCACACTATTCATAATACAAATAAACCTGTACGGAACTGGGAAATTAAAGTTGCTGGAAATAAAACTGGATTCTTATAAGAAGCAGGCTATTGCTTAGTGGTCCAAGGCACAGGGAAGCAAAGTGGGAAAGTGGCGGTCATCATGAATGATATTAGCGAAGACGCTCAATTTGCCGAAATACGCCGCCTGCTTACCATGCAGGTAAAGTAAGAGCATTTTCTGTCGTCGTTACTATTTGCATACAAAAGCCGCTTCGTGCCATACTTTTATTATGGAAGAAAACCAACCACAACCTAAACCTATTGCATATAAGCCGAATATTTACCCAATTATTTACTGGGCAATTTTATACGGCGCAATTGCAGCACTCGCGCTCGTTGCGCTTACCATGCTTGCATCGTTTATTACCGTTCTTTGGTTTCCGGTATTTTTAGCAGGACTCATTTGGGGAGGCTTTAGGAAATACAAGCAAGATAAGGCGGCATGGATGCAGGGGAAAGGCTTAGTTGGGACTTCAAAATCTCCCGTAGAAGAATTCAAGGACGCTGCGCGAGACATCGCTCAAGC
>CAYPSL010000041.1:0-2458 GCA_964413615.1 uncultured Candidatus Saccharibacteria bacterium
GCATGGCAAAGTACTATGAAGGCCCAAAGCAATTATTGCCTGTTGCAGGCAAGCCAGTCGTGCACTATCTGTTAGATAGTTTGCCTTCTGAAATAACAGAACTTATTTTTATTGTTGGCGGCCCGCATGAAGAAAGGATCCGCGACCATTTTGCGAGCGGAGAATATAACGGCAGGCCAATTACATTTATTCGCCAAGATGAGCAGCTAGGCTTGCCTCACGCCTTTGGTATGGCAAAAGATGTTATTCGCGACAAATGGTTTGGAAGCGTAGCAGATGATATTTTTGATCCGGTTGCAATTCAAAAACTCGTGCAGGAAGATATGGCCTTATTATCTTCCAGGGTTCCTAATCCTGAACAGTTCGGCGTGCTTGTTACCGATGAAGAGGGTTATCTTATTCGCGCAGTAGAAAAGCCGAAGGAGTTTGTGTCCGACTTGGTATGGAATGGCGCAATGGTAATGGATAAGTCGTTCTTTGAAACAAAGACAGAACTTTCCGCTCGAGGCGAATACGAAACTCCGGATGTATGGACGAAGCTGATTGCAGAGCAGGGGAAAAAGATTAAAGTTATTGAGTCGGAATACTGGCTTCCCGTAAACGACAAAGATCAACTTGAAGCAGCAGAGGCCCGCATGCGCGAGCTAGGTCTTGCGTCTTAGGGGGTAATTTATTTGGCAGCAAAAAATCCGGACGTATATACGTCCGGATTTTTATTTGTTATCCTCGCCCTACGCTTTGGTAGGTAAACCCGAGTGCTTCCATTTCTTTCGGATCGAACATGTTGCGGCCGTCGATAATAATTGGATTTTTAAGGGAGGATTTTACCTTGTTCCAGTCCGGTGTTTTAAATTCGTCCCAGTCGGTAACAATAACAAGTGCGTCAGCATCTTTAAGTGCTTCTTCTTTTGAAGATACGTATTCTACTTTGTCGCCAAGTACAGCCTTTGCAGTTTCCGTAGCTTCCGGATCGTATGCGCGGATAATAGCGCCGTCTTTATGCAGTTGCTCGATAATGGTAATAGAAGGCGCGTTACGCATGTCGTCGGTATTTGCCTTGAATGCGAGGCCCCATAGTGCAATCGTTTTACCCTTGGTAACCCAAAGTGCTTGCTCTATTTTTTGAATAAAGAGCGTGCGCATGTCTTCGTTAATTTTTTCTACTTCTTTTAATAGATCGAAGTTATAGCCTAAGTCTTCTGCGATGGTGATAAATGCAGATACGTCCTTCGGGAAGCAGGATCCGCCGTATCCGATACCTGCTTTTAAGAATGATTTTCCGATTCGTTCATCGAGCCCCATGCCGTAGGTAACTTGGTCAATATTTGCATTTGATAACTCGCAAATTCTTGCGAGTGCGTTCGCGAACGATATTTTCATTGCGAGGAACGAGTTGCTGGCATGTTTGATGAGTTCTGCGCTGTTGATATTTGTTTCAATAAATGGCGCATCTACTGGAGCATAGATCTCTCGCATAATTTTTGCTGCGCGTTCATTTTCTACTCCAACCACAATGCGGTCTGGTTTCATAAAGTCTTCGATAGCAGAACCTTCTCGCAAAAATTCAGGATTGCTTACTACGTCAAAATCAATTCCGTGTGTGCTGTATTGAGCGATTGCCTGCTGTACTCGCTCACCTGTTTTAACCGGTACGGTGCTTTTATCGACGATTACTTTGTAAGAAGTTGCAACTTCTGCAATTTCTTTCGCTGCTCCTGCTACGTAGGAAAGGTCAGCTTTGCCATTCGGGAGAGGCGGAGTATTTACTGCAATAAAAATAACGTCAGATTTATCTACAGCTTCTTTGAGGCTTGTGGTAAAAGATAGCCTGCCTGCTGCAACATTCTTTTTTACAAGGTCTTCGAGCCCTGGCTCAAAAATGGGAATATGGCCGTTTTTTAACTTCTCGATTTTTTCTGGGTTGTTATCAACCAAAATAACAGTATGGCCGATTTCTGCAAGGCAAGTTCCAGATACAAGTCCTACGTATCCTGCTCCTATAAACGCTAATGAATGGGTATTTTGTGACATAGGCTCTTTATACATAATCTGGCCTTTATTGTCTATCACGTTATAGTCTGACCGTTGTTTTCGTGCGAGTAATGAGGCTGTCTTGCTCGAGCGATTGTAAAATCTCTTCCGGTGAAAAATCCCGCTCATCTTTTCGGAGCTCATCGTCTAGAAAATCTATTACGTTAGTGATTGGAAGCTTTTTTCCTTCTTGTGACAGAAGAAGGCGCAGAGTTTTTGCCCGATAGGAGCGGAACGATCCCTCAAATTTACTTTGCTTCGTGTAATGGCGGCTTTTGCGGTTTATTTTTTTATCTTTCAGTACCATCGCTCCGTAATCAAACAGCGCATAATGCCATTCGCGAGGATCCTCTTTCCAGACGGCTTTCTGTGCCAGGGGGAGAATTTCAGAGTCCGGAATATCCGCCTTATCTTGAAAGAAAAAATG
>CAYPSL010000041.1:2558-5152 GCA_964413615.1 uncultured Candidatus Saccharibacteria bacterium
CCAGGGGGAGAATTTCAGAGTCCGGAATATCCGCCTTATCTTGAAAGAAAAAATGCAAATATACCCGCCGGATATTCGTATCTATAAATGCATCAGAGTTTCTGAACGCAAAACACGCAATAGCCCCTGCGGTATATGGCCCAATGCCGGGGAGTGACCGAAGAGTGGGAACATCTCGAGGAAATTTGCCGTTGTGCTCGTGTATAATCGCCTTGCACGCTTCTTTTAAAAATCGCGCGCGCCGCCAGTACCCTAGGCCTGACCATACAGCCAGAAGGTCTGCATCTTTAGACTCGGCGAGTGCTTTTGGGGTAGGGAATACTTTCAAAAACTCTTTATATTTCGGAAGTACGCGAGAAACTTGCGTTTGCTGGAGCATGATTTCAGAAACCATGATCCGGTACGGATTTTTTGTATTCCGCCAGGGCAAATCCCGTCTATGTTCTTTGTACCAAGACAGTATAGTCTTCTGAAATGCTGGGATTGTCATAATTCCAGCCTAGCATGATTTTGTGCCGAAGGTGGGACTCGAACCCACATGAGCGAGGCTCACACGATTTTGAGTCGTGCGCGTATACCAATTCCGCCACTCCGGCCGTGATTACCACTGTATATCCATATTGATTTTTAGCCAATATGGCAAGGGGATAAATAAGGGTTGTTCGGCGCTTTGTTTGGGCATACAATAGAAGTGTCGTATGTCAGAAACACTCGCCGTAGTAAATCAGAAGGGGGGAGTGGGAAAGACAACTACCAGTGTAAATCTGGGAAGTTACCTCTCCGAGTCCGGAAAATCTGTATTGCTGATCGATTTAGATCCGCAGGCGAATGCTTCTGCTGGAGTTGGAATTACGGTACAAGAAGGTACGCCAGCACTATATGAGCTTCTGGCCGGTACTGCATCTATAGAACAAGTTATTCAATCTACGAATTTGGAACGATTCCATATTATTCCATCTACCCCAGATCTTGCCGGCGCTGCTATGGAGTTAATGGATGTTCCGTATCGGGAATATCGATTGCGCCGAGCGCTCAAAGCCGTAAAAGACAACTATGATTTTATTTTAATTGATTGCCCGCCAAGCCTCGGGCTTCTTACCATCAACGGCCTTGCTGCCGCTGACAGGCTTTTAATTCCGGTTCAGTGCGAGTTTTATGCACTGGAAGGCCTCAACCAGCTTCTCGTAACCGTAGACCTCGTACGCAAGCATTTAAACCCTCGCTTGCAGGTGTTGGGCGCGGTACTTACCATGTTTGACCGCAGAACAGCTCTTTCAAGGCGAGTGGTGCGGGAAGTGCGCAAAACATTCCCTGGGCATGTGTTTGAAAGCATTATTCCTCGGAATACTGAACTTGCGGAGGCGCCAAGTACAGGAAAGACTATTTTAGAGTATGATCGAATGTCTCCGGGAGCACGAGCATATGAATATCTTTCTGAAGAACTATTGAATCTCTATCCTTAATTTATTACTTTTATACCTATGGGACTTGGACGCGGATTAGCATCACTTATTTCGAGAGGGGAGACAGAGCTTACTTCTGATGACATGCTCGAACGAATCGATAGTATGGAGTTGGAAGAAGAAGCCGTAGCTGCGCCAAAAAAGCCGCTTGTTACATTAATTTCAGTTGATGAAGAGGAGGAAGTTGAAGAATCAACCCCTGTGCCCCAAGCGAAGGGTATTCCTGTAATGGCAGAGGAAGACGAAGAAGCGGAAGAACCCGTTGTGCAAGAGGAAGAAGAGCCTGAAATGGAAGTAGAAACCCCTGCGCCTGTGGAAGTGCCAGCGCCAGCACCCCAAGAAGTTGCTCCTGAAATTGAGGAAGAAGATGAAGGCGAAGAAGAATTTGCGCAAGCGACAACCCCTGCGCCTGCTCAAGAAAAATCAAAAACTGATATATGGGACCAGCACGAAGATTCCGTTCAGCATATTGCAATTGGAGATATTACTATTAACCCCTTACAGCCTCGCCGATCATTTGATCCGAGAGAATTAGAAGATTTACAGGAATCTATTGCCCAGAATGGAATTTTACAGCCGCTCGTTGTAAGTCGGCTTGATGACGGTTCGTATGAATTAATTGCGGGAGAGCGACGCTTACGCGCTGCAACTGCGCTTAAGTGGAGCCGCGTACCATGCGTGGTGCGCCGCGATGTAAAGTCCGACCAATCTCGCCTGGTATATGCGCTTATTGAAAACATTCAGCGCGAAAACTTAAACCCGATCGAAGAAGCGTTGGCATATAATCAACTTAATAAAGATTTTGGATTAACGCATGAAGAAATCGGCCAGCGCGTGGGAAAGAGTCGAGTAGGAATTACAAACATCGTTCGAGTGTTGCAGCTTCCTGCAGAAATTCAGCGTGGCATGGTGGAAGGAAAAATTACCATGGGGCATGCAAAAGCAATCTTGATGATTCCTGATGAAGAAAAGCAGATCCGATTTTACAATCACTTGGTAGATGAAGGGCTTACGGTTCGCAAAGCAGAAGTGCGCGCACGAAGAATCCAGCGAGCAATGAACCTAGAAGATCCGAAGCGAATGATTAACAGGGTAAAAAAGAATCCGCTTTCATTGAAGTACGGCCCGGTG
>CAYPSL010000042.1:0-5016 GCA_964413615.1 uncultured Candidatus Saccharibacteria bacterium
ATGCCTTATCCATACTGCCAGCGTTCAGCCTGAGCCAGGATCAAACTCTTAATTGTGACCCCATCTAATAAAAGATGAGGTGGGCGACGCAAGAATCATCCGGGGGGACAAATTCTTGCATCATTACTTTACAATCGCGCAAAATTGCGCAGATTATGTTCTGTGTTCATTATCCGCATAATGCACAGGATGAAATTGACAAGGTCCGATCAAATCAACGAAAAAAGACTGATACAGTCGTATTAGGCAGTATAGCTAGGCTCTAGGGGTTGTCAAGGCTAGAAGAAGAAGAGTGCAAGAAGCGTGAGGCATACTCCAAATATAGCACCCACGACTGCCTCGAGTGGCTCGTGCCCCAGCTTCTTTTCTAGGGGCGGAAAGTCCTTTTTTTGCTGTTCTGGAAGCAAGGAAATAAGCCGTACGAGCGCTTCTCCGTGGCGGCCTAAAAATATGCGCATACGCAATGCATCATCGAGGATAATAACAGCAAGAACGACCGCAACGGCAAATAAGGGGTTTGTTATACCGCTTGTTTGCGCAATGACGGTAAGCATAGAAAACGCAAACGCTGTATGCGCAGAAGGCATGCCGCCATAATGGGGTAGGTGCGGTAATTTATCGTGCATTTCAGATTTCCATTCGCGATTAAAAAATCGCTTCGAAAATTGCGTAATAAGCCCTACGAGGATCGGGATTAAAAAAAGAGGGGTATTCATAGCGTTAAGGATTTTTTCTCCATGATTCTATTTGAGCATGATTTCCGGAAAGAAGCACGCCCGGAACTCTCCAGCCATTATAGTCTTCTGGTTTTGTGTATTGCGGGGCTTCTACTTGCCCTTCTTTGCTATGGGATTCCTCTTGGAGAGAAAGAGGGTTGCCGAGTACTCCTGGGAGTAATCGGATTGCAGCTTCTGCTACTACCAGTGCCCCTAGTTCTCCTCCTGCGAGTACGTATGGCCCAATAGATAGTTCTCCGTCAGCAAGGTGGTCTGCAACGCGCTGATCAACTCCTTCGTATCTGCCGCAAATGAGAACGAGGTGGTCTATCTTTGAGTATTCTTCTGCCTTTGCTTGAGTGAACTGTTGGCCGCGTGCAGATAGTACGAGCGTGATTTTTTTTGTAAGATGTTCATCTTTTGCGCTTTCTGAAACAGCCTCAAGCGCTGCATGGATCGGTTCAATTTTCATGACCATTCCCGCACCTCCTCCATAGGGAGTATCATCTACGGTGCCGCGCGCATCCTTGGCGAATTCGCGAATGTTCCAAAGCCGTATGGTGGCAATTTTTTCACTCGTTGCCCTACCTACAATGCTCGTTCGAATGTACGGCTCGAACACCTCGGGAAATAGTGTGAGGATATCAATTCTCATAGTTTGTATACTTTACCTGGTTTCTTCGAAATCGCCAGGGTTGAATGTCGGCGTAGGGGTTGCGGTGTTTCGCTCGTCATCATCTGTTGGATCGTATGAGCTAGGGTTATTTGCATTTCCATCCGTATGGCATCCTGGATCGTTTGCATCGATGAGCGTGTCTTCGGGATCATCGTCGTCGATAGTGTTGTTGCACTGGAAGTCTCCAGCAGGAGGGGCTACTACGGTAACCGTCACTGAGCCATTATTTGATACTCCTCCAGCGGCATCGGTGATGCGAAGCAGATTGTACGTGTATGTGCCAGGAGCGTCATGGAATGTAATTTCGCCAAGGCCTATATTGCAATCGTCTGGATTGTTTGGGTTTGAGACTGTTTGTTCAAAGGTTGGAATTCCTTGGCTTAGATCTGAATTCCATTCGCACTTTCCTCCATTTGATACTCCAAGGGTTGAGTTATTCCATCCGTCTGGGTCGCTACTTCCTGTTGCATGAAGACTGATTTGAACTGGCTCGCCTCGAGTCACGGTAATGTTTGAGCTTGCAGCTGCGCTTCCTTTGCGAATTGTTGCAACTCCAATTGGTGGATTATTGCCCGGCGCCGGTGTTGGGGTTGGCGTTACAGTAACTGTTGGGGTTGGCGTTACAGTTGGAGCGCATGTTGGAGTCCCTGCTGGCGGATTTGCTACATAGTCATAGTAGAGTGTGAATGTATCGTTTCCTGGTCCCGATGCAGAGATAAATTCCGCAGTACCTGTCCCAATACCTGTCCACACTTCATCCTTGCCCCCGCCCCTGCAGAAGCGCCACTTTCCGTTCGTTGGTCTGTCTATTCGATTTTTCCATTTCCCTCCGCCATTTTGGAAGCCTGTGAATGTTGCATTTTCTAGATTTACATCAGCGATTACACACTCTTTTCCGCGGTTCGTACTTCCCTTACTGTAGAGCTGGATTGTAATAAATCCGTTACCACGCTGTACTGCTAAGCCATTAACGTTAAACGGAAGAACTCCGTCAATTACAGGCTGCCCATTGCGCACTAAGTCTACAGGAACTGCATCACCCGCTATCTCCCCGTTTCCGAAGTATGAAACAGCTTCTGTGGGGTGCTCATTTGGCCTTCGTCGTTCTTTTTCCGAGATTTCAATGAAGTCGATATTCATTTTTGGGTTACCTGCGCAAATAAGTGGCGTAGGGGTTGCGGGTACGGGAGTCCCTGCTGGAAAGTTGAGCCAAGTGTTTATACCGTCTGCAAAACCTGAGAAGTCCTCAGGATTTTCTGGTAATACGTCCGAAGGAGCTGCGGTGAATCCCCATTTTGATATAAGCTGGAGCGTTGCACTTGTTGCGCTTGGGGGGAGGCCAGAAAAGTCGAGTCCAATATCGGGAAGAGTTGCATACGATTGAATTGTGTAGCATTTTTTATTGTTTCCTCCCGCACAAGGGTTGTCTCCCGATGTAAGTGTAGTAGAGCCTAAGTCGGTCCAAGCGCCCTGATATGTTCCAATGTGGCTCTGTGCGTATCGGAAAAAGTTTTTTGTGTATGCGATTCCACTGTTAGAAACTCCATACATAACGCGAAAATCAAGAGGAACGTTATTTTTCTGATACGTGCTTTCGTGGATTGGCCTGTTTACGAAAATTTCTACAATGTACCCCCTATTTAGGCGAGTCCATCCATTGTCTATATTGTTTCCTACTTGAGGAGTTACTACGCGTATACCTGCGTGTGTGAGTAGAGGAAGTGCGATAGCGCCTGTTCCGAGCGCGAGGACGAGCATAAGGGATGATACCCGAGAAGAAAGTGATCGTTTTTTCCATATCGCATATCCACCAACAAGAAGTATAAGGAGAATGGAAAGGATAATAATGAGAATATTCTCCGAAATAAGGGGTGTTGTTCTTGGGGCCAAAGGAGAAAGTGCGTAGAATGGCGCCTTTGTTTCCATCTTTTTTTGTTGATCCGTAAGTTGAATATCGCTTTTGTAGGTGTGGAGTATAGTTCCATCTACATCGCTTAAGACGATTTCAAGCCCGGGGGTATGAGACAGGTCTCGGCTTAAAGGAATGTTTGCAATTCCGCTCTCTATGGCATCGGTAAGGCTTAACTCTTCTGGTACGGTAAATGTTCCAGCAACTCCCTGCTCGTCGAGAATGGAGATAACCATAGTTGCTTTTGTGATAGTTTCCGCATCGGCAGGTCCTGCATAGTCTACGTTTACCGTTACTTCTTCTCCTTGCCTTGTTGCAAGCTTTGCAATTCGTGCAGAAATAATTCGCCCACTTTTTCCTCGCACGGTCCATCGATAATCTGTTAGAGAAGAAGCTTGTACGCCATCTTCTGTTTTAAGCGTAAGTACTGCGTAGTATGTGCCAGGCGCTTCTGCGGCAGTAACGGGAATTGAAATTGTTTGAGTGGTTTGAGGGGCAATGGTTATCGCAGCTCCGCTTTGAGTGCTTATTTTTTCCCCTGATAACCCAAAAGCGTACATATCCAGTGTTGGTATTGCTTGGAGTGCTACGTCCGTTTTATTTTCTGCTTCCGCAGTTACGGTAAATTGCCCGCCTGGGGAAATATTTGCTCCGGATGTTGGGGCGATAATTTGATTTTTAAATTCTGGCAATTGAATAGGGCCATGAATAAGCTCTGCAAATGCGGTAGTATTGCTTGTTATGGTAAATGGAGTGTCGTTCCAGCCAAGCTCTTTTCCTTGGCTCGTGAGCATTTGGATGCGCAAGCGGTACGTCCCAGAAGGAAGTGCGGGAATGAGTTGTGAGAACGGAATATCTCGTTCCTCTTTGGGAATAAGAGTGATGCGCTCGGTTCCCATTGTTTGGCTGTAGTAGATCGGAGTGTCTGCAACTACAGGCGATGATCCGTCTCCTACTGAGAGAGGGCTCATGATATCTACTCGGTACATAATGTCTCCAAGGATATCGTCTGATTGATTTGCTACATGGAAAGACCCTTTTATTTCATTTGTAACAGATGCTGATGAGAGTTTTGTAGAGGTTACGTATAATGCAGGTGGGTAATACGCCCCTTCTGCGAGTGCGGAGTCAGTATCTGCTCGATTGCCATACGGAGATGTTTGTGCAGATGCGCTAAGCGGCGAAATAAAAAAAACAAAGCCGAGCAATATCGCTACGTGCCTTGTAAGGATAGAAGGAATATTCATGTGTGGTCCCCTTATAAAATAATATTCGTTGTTATTATACTCCAGATCACTAATACCAAAAACCCCCTCGTATATACGAGGGGGTTTTGTAATCGTAATTCGTGTATCGAATTAACCGATAAGGGCTTTTCGAACCATGTATGCAAGTCCTGTTCCGCCTGAAAGCGTAGAGAGGAGTACTGCAGCTAGGTCGTTAGCACCTGTCTTTGCTGTTACTGGAACAGCTACTGGAGTTCCTGATGCGCTCGTATATGCGGCAACGCCTGCAATACGAGGAGTTTTTGATCCGTCATGGTAGTACCCGCCTGTATATGTTCCGTTCACGTATGTCCCATTTACATATGTTCTGTTTGCATGAGTTCCCTGTGTTGATGTTCCTGTTATTACACCCGCAATCCGTGGAGCCTTTGCTACCGGAGCAGCAGACACAACGTTTACGTTGTTGGTGTTTCCATTGCTTTCGCTCTT
>CAYPSL010000043.1:0-4983 GCA_964413615.1 uncultured Candidatus Saccharibacteria bacterium
CATTTACGTAATAAATTGGCGTTGTTAAGAAATATTTCTCCATAACTGCTGTAACTGTAGGCTATGGGTGGTAATTGTCAAAATGAGCACGAAGTTCCGATACTTCATACAAATACAGTGGCGCGCAGTTTTTTTCTCGATATATCGTAAGCGCCTTTATCTCCTTAAACGGAAATGCATATGAAAGCACCAGCGTCTTTCCTTTGAGATTTTGAGAAGCAATATATGCTCCGACTGTTTTCATATGTTTTGGCATCAAAAAGAAGAATACGACTGTTGTATTGCTCATTAATTTCTTTTTAAAGAAATTCCCGTATATAACATTGCCCCGAGAACGGATCATCGCAATTGCCCACATAATGGGCGATAATTCATACCCAGATACTCGTGCGCCCCGGCGAAGGGCCTCGGCAAGAATACTTCCATCCCCTGCGCCCAAATCAATAACAATGTCTTTTTTGCCAATGCCGATATCGTCGAATGCTTTTTTTACTGCCGCCATGCGAGTAGGCGCCCACGGAGCGCCTATAATTCCTGCATATGCAGTCGGAAGAAGGAGCACTCCCCCAACGAGTGCGCCAATAGTCCACCAGTCCATTTATGTTGCCTTGACCTTGAGCTTGCGAGTAACAGCTGCGTTTGCCTTTGGAATTCTGATTGTTAAGATTCCGTTCTTAATTTTCGCCTCTGCTCGGTCTGCGTCAATTTCAACTGGAAGAATGATAGAGCGAGAGAATGTACCCCAATAACATTCCTGATAGAAGTAGTCTTCTTGATCTACATTAAACTGCGGTCTGCGCTCTCCGCGAATTGCTACCATATCGTTCGTAATAGACACATCAAGATCATCAGGAGAAACCCCCGCTACCGTACTTTGTATAATGATATTTTCATCGTCTTGGAATACATCAACAGTGAGCTGGCCTTCTTGCTCTTCTCCTGCATGTTCAAATGTATCCTCGTCAGAAAAATCTTGCTCTACTTCCTCTTCCGGTTCTTCCATTACTTCGCGAACATCTTCTTCTTGATACGGAGCATCTGCAATTCCATGATGAACTTCTAGCGTTTCTTCGGCATCGGAAACATTCGGCCGATTTAATACTCGCGCACCGGTTAATCTTTCAAAAAAACTTCTTGGTTCTTGTGGCATACGTTTTATTAATCACTAGTATAGCAAAATGTTATCCACTTCACTATACCACACCTGTGCACATCTAGAGA
This sequence comes from uncultured Candidatus Saccharibacteria bacterium, assembly GCA_964413615.1. Classification (GTDB taxonomy): domain Bacteria; phylum Patescibacteriota; class Andersenbacteria; order UBA10190; family UBA10190; genus HO2-45-11b. The sequence goes on from CAYPSL010000043.1 coordinate 1,222, forward strand.
ATTATTTTTCCGGCCACGCTTGTATCATTAACAATTCTTTTTTCTCATTTGCCGCTCGCGGTATATGTGCCCAAATTTCTTCTGTAATAAATGGCATAAACGGATGCAACATAATCAGCGTATGCCGCAATATGTATACCAGCGCCTGTTTGCGAGAACGCGCAAGCGCTTCATCATCCCCCACTACGATACTTTTGCTTTCTTCCAAAATTCCATCAGCAAATCGATGCCATGCATAGTGATATAGTTTTTCAGCAGCAAGATGGAACCGATACGCTTCAAAATCTCCAGTTACTTCCTTAATCACCTCATGTAATTCTTGTACGAGCACCTTGTCTGCATCTGATGAAATTTCAGATTCATCTATTACCATTTCTTCCGTATGAGAAAATACGAATCGAGAAATATTCCATAGTTTGTTTGCAAAATGCCGGTATGCTTTAACTTTATTTTCCGCAAGCGCAGTATCGCTGCCTGGCGGATTCCCGACAATCAATGCCATACGCAATGCATCCGTACCATGCTTATCTGTAATTTCAGTAGGGTTAATAACATTCCCTTTACTCTTGCTCATTTTCTTTCCCTGCGCATCGTTTACTAGCCCATGCATATACACCGTATGAAACGGCACCTGCTTTTGGAGATACAGGCTAAAAATAACCATGCGAGGCACCCATTTAAAAATAAGGTCGTGCCCCGTTTCCATTACGTCTGTTGGATGGAATGTTTTGTAATCTTCCCCCTCGCTATACCCAAGCGAAAGCAATGGCCACTGGCCTGAAGAAAACCATGTATCAAACGTATCCGTGTCTGCTTTTAGCTCTCCGCCGCATTTTGAACATATGCTTTCAGTATTTTCTAAATCCGGAAATGCATGATCGCACTTCGTACAAAGCTTTGCAGGAATAGGAATACCCCATACGATTTGGCGAGAAATGTTCCAATCAATCGTATTCTCCATCCAATACTTAAATACTTTTTCGTAATTGTCGGGAATGAACCGAATCTTCCCCTCATTCACCGCCGTAAGCGCACTTGCCGCAAGTGATTCCATTTTTACAAACCATTGATCCATTACCTGCGGTTCAATCACCGTATTGCACTTATAGCAAAGCGGAACGTTATGAGTGTATGCTTCGTCAATTTTTACTACCAGGCCTTTTGCTTGAAGTTTTTCAATAATCTTTGGGCGTGCTTCTTTAATCTTCATGCCAGCAAACTCCCCCGCAATCGGCAGCAGCTTTCCACGAAGATCAATGACCTGCTCCTTTGCTAAATCGTGACGCTGCGCTATCTCAAAATCAATCGGATCATGCCATGGAGTTATCGTCATAACCCCCGTGCCAAATTCCATATCGATAGAATCATCTTTAATAACGGTTGCGGTAACCGTTCCATTAATCCATTCCGCCTCGAATGTATCTCCATGCTTGTACTGTTCATATCGAGAATCGTCTGGGTGCATTACCACATACTTATCTCCAAACTTTGTTTCCGGCCGAGCGGTACTAATAACAAAAGGTCCGTACTGAAGATAATAGAGCGGATCTTGTTTTGGATCCCCGGTAGTTTCTACATCCGACAGTGTTGTTTGATGCTTCGTACACCAGTTTACAATTCTCTTTCCTCGAAACACTAAGCCATCGTCATACATTTTCTGAAATGTTTTCTGAACCTCTTTTACCACAACAGGGTCAAGGGTGAACTTTTCGCGAGACCAATCGCAAGAAGCACCAAGGCGGCGCACTTCATCTTCCATAGATTTTTTGTGTTCCATCGTAAAATCGTATATCTCCTTATAGAGATCCTGAGGGTCCATGGAAAATCTGCTCCTGCCTTCTTTTTCCAACTTTTTTTCATACACAATCTGCGTTTCAAATCCCGCATGATCAGCGCCCGGAACCCAAAGGGCTTTAAACCCTCTCATTCTCTTGTAGCGAGTCATAATATCCTCAAGCGTAATAAACAGCGCATGCCCTGCGTGCAAATGACCATTTGCATTCGGAGGAGGCATAATGATAGTAAATGGCTCTACATGGCGCTCCGGAAGGTTATCAGGATTAAAAAACCCTGATTCTTCCCAAGCTGCATATATCCTAGGCTCTGTGCCTTTTGCTTCGTACGGTTTTGTAAATTTTTCATCCATATAAGATATGCATAGTATGCCCCACAACGGACAAAAATCAATCTAGCGGATTTCTTACACAAGCGTTACCCTGAGAAACAGATGTCATACACCGTTGCCATTGAATCTGTTAGCAAAGTAGGGCAAGAAACCTCCCCAGACGCCTTTACGTGCGCAGAAACCCAGAAGGCTTGCATGCCTGCATTTGTCTTCAGTGTTGCGGGACAAATAGGATTTAAGCGTGCGCTTGAACATTTGGTCGACTGCCGCAAAAAAGAATGTGTGTCTCTTCGCAAAAAAGTACGAGAAAGCATGAATGAAAAGATTAAATGGCTTTTTGCGGAGCACGTATTGCTTGGATGCATGGAATGCCAATCGTTTCTCTATGGAGTGCGTAATCCTTTAAACTTGAACGATAATAAAAACTTTTCAGCTACTGCCCTTCATTTATCCGCATGCGCCCACGAGGGATGCGCAAAACTCCGCCGATCAGTACTTCTCACTGTTCGAGATTCCGTAAGTCCTTCCGCTACAAGCAAAGACCTATTTTAAATTTGAAAATTGCTCGATACTGATGCGAGCAATCGCGTCTATGTCGCGCCATTTTTTTATTCTGCCAGCCTCATATGCATAAAGCCCCGCTTCCCCAATCATCGTAGCGTTATCTCCGCACAATGCAGAAGGAGCTATATACAATGAAATACCTTTTTTATGCGCCTCGATTGCAATTCTTTCCTTCAAAGAGTTGTTCGCCGCTACGCCGCCCGCCAATAACACACTTGCATATGCATCACCCCTACATGCTTGCGCGAGTTTTCCTGCCAAAGAATCCACAACCGCTGCTTCAAAACTTGCAGCAATATTTGCCCTATCTTGATCAGAAATAGCTTCGCCCAATTCTTGGACCTGATATAGCACTGCTGTTTTTAATCCGGAGTAACTAAAATCTAAATCATTCGATTTCATCATTGGCCGCGGAAATGCATACGTTTTTTCATTACCCTGCTTGGCGAGCGCACTTACCTTCGGACCACCCGGGTATGGCAACTTCAACATACGAGCAACTTTATCAAACACTTCACCCACTGCGTCGTCCCTCGTTTGCCCTAAAATTTCATACTGAAGATGCCCATCAATACGAATAAGCATCGTATGCCCACCCGATACAATGAGCGCAAGTGCGGGAAACGGATTTTTTTCTTTTCCTTCCAGAAGCGCTGAATATATATGTCCCTCAATATGATGTACCGGCACAATCGGTTTATTCCACGCAAAGGCAAGCACTTTTGCCGTTTGTACCCCTACCGCCAAAGATGGCATAAGCCCTGGGCCAACCGTAACCGCTATTCCATCCAAATCCCCAGAAGCAACTCCCGCTTTTTCCATCGCAGATGCGACGAGCGGAGATATTACGGCTAGATGCTCTCGCGCCGCAACCTCAGGAATTACCCCACCGGTTGCAGTATGAATATCCACCTGAGAAGCAATATATTCGGATAGCACGCGCACCGATTCTCCTTCTTTTTCCATGACAGAAACCGCTGTTTCATCACAGGAGGATTCTATGGCGAGGAGAGTTACCTTCTTCATACAAAGGATCATTGCATATAATAGCCGTATTTTCCAAAGAATATTGG
>CAYPSL010000044.1:0-4444 GCA_964413615.1 uncultured Candidatus Saccharibacteria bacterium
TCAAACGTGGATTCTTGGAACACTGTTTGCAATGCTCTTGAGCTACGCAGTAGGGTTCTCTTCAGTGTTAGCTCAGGGTGGTTCAGTAATTAGTCCAGAAAATAGGCGGCCTGCTCCAAATATTCTTCAAATAGACGATGAAGGGTCCTCACGATTAGCCCAAGGCGGCGGAGGTGATCCAAAATCGTTTTCCGAAGGGTTGGATCAAATTAAAACAGTGGCAGATACGAACAAGCTTTCAGAGGGAAGAAGTGCAAAAGAAATCCTGCAATCAATCGTAAAGTGGCTGCTTTCCTTGGTGGGTACTGTGGCAGTTATTTCTCTCTTATATGGCGGATTTTTGTACATTACCTCGCAGGGTGATGAGAATAAGGCCGAGCAAGCAAAAACCATTATTCTTTACTCTGTTATTGGGATCGTGGTTATTGGTATATCGGCAATCGTTGTAAACGTTGTTATTAGCATTACTACTACATAATTTTATGTCTAAACTTGGGAAAACAATTTTCTTTGTAACTGTTATTACTTCTCTTACGCTTATTATTTTCCCGGTTGCGGCACAGATTACGCAGGTGTCGGGGGATGATTGCAGCGCATTTGGTATTCAGTGTTCGGGGAATGAGGATACTAATAGTCTTATCGACACTATTATGAATTGGGTAAACGCATTGCTTGTGTTGGTAGGCGTGATAGCGGCTATTTATCTTGTGCTTGGCGGGGTTCGCTACGTACTTTCAGAAGGGGATGACAAAAAAACAGAACAAGCGAAGAATACGATTTTGTATGCACTAATCGGACTTATCGTAATCGGTCTTTCTGCAGCAATTGTAAACTTTATGATCAATACAATTTCCGGAAATGGAGAACAGGGTGGCGATATGGTGATTACCGATACCAACTAGTGTGGTACACTTCTTGTATCGATATGAGTATTTCTACAAAGGAGGTGAGTCGTATATGAACATTAAATCAATCGTTCGCGTTGTAACAAGCGCCTCCGCTCTCTTGCTTGCTCCATTGAGCACATTTGCCCAGGGGTTGCAGCCAGCAATTCCTTTCGCGAATACGGCTCGAGGAGGGCTTATCCCTTCAGTGCTTAATCTCGTTAACGGATTGCTCGTAGTTGCAGGTATTGCAGCGTCAATCTATCTCGTAGTGGGTGGAGTTCGTTACATCACTTCCCAGGGGGAGTCTGATGCAACAGAACAAGCGAAGAATACGATTTTGTATGCACTAATCGGACTTATCGTAATCGGTCTTTCTGCAGCGCTCGTAAACTTCATTATTGGAACTATCGCAGTTGCATAATTGTGAAGTGCCAAAGAGAGGCGCGGAATGTAAAATTCCGCGTTTTTCTTTTGCTCAGTGTATGTATACTTAAAAAAGTATGACAGATCCAATACAGCAATTACTTGTATTTAATATCGTTTGCGTTCTTCTTGTTGCTTTCTTTGTGCGCCGAATACTGAGGGCTTCATCTATATTCAATTGGAATCCGGGGGATGATGCTATTCAGGGAAAGCAGAAGCTCGTAATACTAAAAACGATAGTTATTCTTGCATTCATTGTTATTGTGGCTGCGCTTGTAAACGTTTTCTTTATATAAAAAACCCACCAAAGCAATAGTTGCTTGGTGGGTATGGGGGTAAAGAACATTTCTCCTTTCTTCTAGAGTTGGACTCCCACAATTACTTTTGCGGGGTGTAGTCCTTTTTTTGCTTCAAGCTTTGCGGCCTCTTCGTCGCTCGGCAGCTTGAGGCCGAGCGAAAGATGTCCATCCGTAAGGTCTGACGGTTGAAACAGTCGAGCCTTGGCCAGCGTAGCGTACTCTCCATTGGCACGAAGCCGGATGGCGAATAACTCGTGGGCCATGTCGTTTGTCATGCCGCCAGCTTCAATCCAGTGGTCTCTCCACACAGCTTGGTAGTCCTTGTGGTGAACAGGGGCTACCCACAGGTATTTCCAGTTTTTGTGGGGGAGAGTAAACGATGTTTCGTCCACTCCAACTTCCACAATGTACTGAAAGGTTCCTTTCGGGTCTCGGTGCGTAACATTCACTTCAATTGGCCTTTCGCCAACTGTTTGAATGTAACACTCCAAGATGTCCGGAATACGCCGATGTGAATCATTGCTGATTCTCTCGTCGTATTTCTGCTTCGGAGAAGAGAGTGAGGCCAAGTGGAGTACGTCCACAGACTTGGTTTCTCCTCTTCCTCCTCGGTCCATGAGTCGTTCTGCTGGTAGGAACGCTCCCATCGACGTAAAGTCGATTAAGAACGCCTCCCACTTTGCCGTTTTATCTGTGTTGGCAACATAGTATGTCGCCTCCGCAAATGATCCGGGCGGGATAATCCCAGCAAAACACACTCCGTTTTCGTAGATAAAGTCACGACAGACTTTATCTCGCAAATTTGCCTTTGCTCCTTTGCTCCACTTGATAGGGGAGCTTTCGCGAGAGATCGGCAAAGGCTTCTCTGAGGGAGTGTTGTGAGAAACCACGCCCCATTGAGAGCGCGGTGTTCCTCGAACTGCTCCATCAACACCGGCAATCATTGAAACTACTGCCCATTTTCCCAGATATACAATTTCTGGGAGAAAGATGAGCGAGAGTACAATGAAAAGCCCGGTAAGGAATCGATGCTTTTTTGCCCAATCTGGGCCCTTGGGGGACTTCGTAAGATATTTCCATGGTCGGAAATGAATCACGATGCCCACCAGCACTCCAATTGCGATAAGAGTGTGCATTATTCTTTCTTTCCTCCAATAGATTTAAGAATTTCCGGAATGGATCCTCCAACAGGAATAAACGTATTCTGTTGGTCCTTTAAGAGCAGCAGCCCGGCGATAGTCCCCGGATCCGCTCCTTGCAGAGAGTCTTGCAAGTTTTTTGCTGCATTGGCATTTGCTTCACCTTCAAGGCGAATTACATCTGCCCCCGCAGCACCTTTACTTCTAATGACTTCAGCTTCGGCGTTTCCTTGCGCCTTTGTTCCGGCTGCATTCTGCATGGCTACAAATTGCTGATTAACAGCTTTTTGCGCCGCAGATGCAGTTGGTTCATCGCCGGCAAGGTCGAGCTGGGAGATATTGATGTCTAGCGTGAGAACATCGCTCCCGAGAAAACTCCCAACAGTAAGTCCTTCCACTTGGGAAATAGTACTGCAGTTATTTGGCCGTTTGAGGATTCTTGACTGGGCCAGAACTGATTCTTGCGCAGCGAGTTCAAACAGCGTCATGAGCTCCCATAGTCGTTTAGAGGTGACGATTTCTTTTTCATTGGAATTTGTCGAAGAACCATGATCCCAAAAAAATTCGCTCGCACCCTTTCTGAGACCTTCTCGTATTGCGTCTTTGGTCTGTTCGCGAATCCCTTGTGCAAGCGCGGTATCGAAATAATTAATACCACCACTGCCTATAATTTGGCACTTTTTCGTTAAATCCGTCTCGTCTCGAAGACCAACTCCTAGGATTACGTTTCGAATACTTAAGAAACGAATTGAAACCGCAGGCGTTGCACCTATTTCTACGCGAGGCAGCTTTTCCGTTCCTTTTGTAAAAACGTCACTCGCGTGGAGTGAAATTTTTACCGGACTCGTTGGAAACCGCACCATCGTCCATATCGGCCATAAGGCAAATACGATGTCGAAGGGACTAGTTTTTATACCGAGTTGGCGATACTTTTCTTGTTGGCTTGCCGTAGCGCTTCCTTCTTCGTTAGCGGTGAGGCTGGCGAAGAACTCTCGCGGGCAGTATGTGCCAACATGCTTACCAAATTGGTACACTTCGATGCCATCATCTGGTCTGAGGATTTTGAAAGACCTCAGCAGCATTAATGTGGCCAGAATACTTGCAACAACTATTACCACGTTCGAAACACTAAGCGTATTCATGGAAGAGGTCCTTTCTGGGGGATATAGGGAATTTCCCTATGGTTTTCTAGATTTTCAAGGTTCGGTCAAAACGATCGTAACTCACTATTATATACCCAAAATACACGTTTTGTCAAGTGTGTTTGGGAAAAGGGTGCGGATGAGAGGACTCGAACCTCCACGGGTTTCCCCACATGGTCCTAAGCCATGCGCGTATGCCAATTCCGCCACATCCGCCTGTTGTGCACTCTACAGGGTTATGCGGCTATTTTAAAGCCCTGTTTTGAAATAATGGAATCAAAGGGAACTAAAACAGGGGAAGCTTGTCGATATGCCCTCATATATTCCTGTGCTGATTTTTCCCAGGAGAAGTGTTTTTTAGCTCGGAGAGAAGCTTCTGGGCGCGTTTTTGGAGCACCTGCTGCTTCGTGAAGAGTTTTTGAGAGCGTGGCAGTATCTTCAAGTGTTGCATACGTCGCAGTTGCCCCTAGGAGCTCCTGGTGAAGAGGGGATGGTGTTGCAATAATTACCCTCCCTGCATCCATTGCGTGAAGAAGGGCGGCTTGGTATGCAGG
>CAYPSL010000045.1:0-4390 GCA_964413615.1 uncultured Candidatus Saccharibacteria bacterium
TAGGAGTATAATTGAGAGTTAGTGCCATATTGCGCTATCTTGTGCCAGATTGGCACAAAAACAGCAAAAAAACAAGGAAGCGAGGTTCTTTACAAATGGAGAAGCAAGAAAAGTTTATTGTGCTAAAGGATGGAGATCTGACTATGCGGGTCCCCCTCGATGTTCCCATTGCCCTTTGTATTCCCCCGGGGATTATTGGGGATCCTTATGAGGCACTTGCTGTACGTGTTATGAATCTGTTGCGATGCGGATGCCCTACGGTGCAATTGATCGGCAGTATGGAGAGATGGAAGCAGGCTTCAGTGGAGATTCACAATAATATCAAGCTACTTGAGCTGGATAGTGAGTCTATTGTTATTAAATACGATAAACTTCCTATCATGAAGGTGTTTCTCAAACCCAAGTGACCCTTATCACACTCCGCGTACGCGCTTTTATAAGCCTGTACGCGTTTTTTATTTCCTCTTATCAAACATTTTGTGCATTCCGGCGAATGCTTCTCCCCATGCGGAAAATAGTGTTGAAGAAAACAGCGAAAGAATAAATAGTATGAAAAGTCTCCCTGCAATAAATATGCTATGGAATACTTCGTCTGCAAACGTCATATTTTTTGTGAGCATCCATATATAGTTTCGAAGGGAAAGTTTTGTGCGGTTGTTTGCAATCCGCTCTGCCACGGTGCGCGGTGCTATTCCCCAATTAAACATTCCTCGCTTGCCCATCGTGCGAGCGTGATGCCCAACAAGTACGGGAACGTATGCAACGTGCCACCCTGCACGGCGTAGGCGCCATCCTAAATCAACATCTTCTTTGTATGCGAAGAAATCTTCATCGAATACTTCCGGGTGGGCAACTGCTTGCAGTGCTTCCATTCGGTACAGTCCGCATCCGCCCGTAACTGCAATCAACGATGCTTTCGTATCGTATTGCCCGGCATCAGGTTCGTTTGCTCCCCGCTCTTTTCCATTTAATGAAAGCGTTTGAACAATTCCTGCAGAGTCGATAATTCCTGAGCGCCCTTTTCGGTACAGTTTCCCCTGCACTGCCCCGAGCTTGGGATTCTTTTTCATTTCGGTAAGAAGCGCCTGTATGCCATTCCACTGCAGGGTAATGTCTTGATCAAGCGTTAGCACAAATGGCGTGGTGCAGCGGGCAAATCCCGCATTGTGCGCTTTGGCAAAGCCCGTGTTGTGCTCAAATCGGAGAATGTCCGCATGGGGCAATATATCCATAATTATTTCAAGAGATGCATCCGTTGATCCGTTGTCTATATATCGGATAATCACCTCTTCTTTTGGAAAGGTTGCGAGCGCACGAGCGGTCTCAACTAAGTGCATAGCGCCGTTCCAGCCAAGGAGTTGTATTGTGAGCTTGTCTTCCATATCCTTGTAGCACTATACACCTTTTCGCGTGGTATTATCATACATATGCAATCCGCACCTATTGTCATTCTTGCGCTCATAAACTCGGTGCTTGTAACGCTCTCGCAGCTCGCCCTTTGGCAACGGAAGGAGTATCGAATTGACCGCATGGTTTCATATGTGAATTCTCCTGAGGGTTCTCTTGCTCGCCAGTATGCTCCGCTTGGCGCTGGGGCATTACTGCTGTGTGCATGGGTTGCTTGGTTTATGGGCCAGTATGAAATTGCAGAATATATCGCTATCGGAAGTATGCTAACGCTTCTTGTGGGGCATGGAATTCGCGGTATTCGTAAAGGGGTAATGCGCCCGGATTGGACATGGAGGGCGGTTATCGTGCTTATTTTTATATTCTTTTCTGCCATTGCAAGCGTTTCGACAATGATGCAGTACGGCGATGAGCTAGCACTTATGATGGCGACATTCCTGTTCTTCCTTCCTGTTCTTATTGCTATCTGCGTATTTGTTGTTGCTATTCCCGCCCAATTACAAAAACATCGCGCAATATCTCGTGCACGCAAGCTCCGTGAGCGGTTGCATGATCTTACGGTTGTGGGAATTACGGGAAGCGTTGGCAAAACGTCTACCAAAACATACCTTGTGCACTTGCTGGGAGGAGAGTCGAAAAAAGTACAAGCAACTTCTAAGCATCGAAATTCTCCGTATGCTGTGGCATGCGATATGCTTGCTTCCCTTTCTTCAAAAACCCAAACATATATTGCGGAAATGGGAGCATATAGAAAAGGTGAAATTGCAGAATTGGCGCAGCTTGCAAAACCAAAAATCGGTGTGGTAACTGCAATCACAAACCAACACGCTGCGCTGTTCGGTTCCCTTGCTGCGCTTGCGAAAACAAAATGGGAGCTTATCGATTCTCTTCCGGAAGATGGAATAGCCGTTTTAAACAAAGCGGACGATCAGGTAGTGCGGCAATCAAAGCACACGAAGAAAAAAATCGTATGGTTTTCTACAGAAGGTGATGCGGATATTTCTGCATCAAATATTGAACTGCGCCCTGATCACACCTCGTGCACGCTTTCTGTAGCAGGAGAGGAAAAGGTCGTAGATCTACCTATTATAAGCCGCGGGCAGATTGTTTCGGTGTTGGCTGCAGTTGCAGCGGCTCATGAGCTTGGTGTTTCTGTTAAAAAAATACAAGAGCGCCTCGCAACTCTTCCGATATTGCCTCGCACCATGGAGCGGGTATCGGGGAAAGCTGGAATTACTGTTATCGATGATAGTTATTCTGCAAGCGAAGCAAGCGTGATAAATATAATTGAATACGTATCGTCTCTTCCAAAGGGAGATGTGCGACTGGTGCTTGTGCCGATTATTGAATTAGGGCCAGAGGGCCACCGTGTACATCAGCGAATTGGAAAGTTGCTTTCCCAAACAACTATTCGCGTATTTATATATGGTGATGCGTATGCGGGCGATATAGCGCGCGGAATCGGGAAAAAATCCAGCGCAACTATTTCTTGGGTTACGGACGCAAAAAAACTTGTTGATGTTGTATCTGCCGACATAACTTCCTCTACTACTATTGCGCTAGAAGGCCGAGTGCCTGCGTTGCTTCGCGAGGTGTTGTTATGAAGCGACCGATTGCAATATCGTTATCCCCGAACACTTCTTTAGAAGATGTTCGCTTAGCGCGCCATTTACTGTTTGTGCATTCCTACTGGAATGACCGCAAGGCGCTTTCTCGCGCTGCGGAAACACTCGCAGTACGCTTTCCGCGAAACTTTGTAACACTCGCCTCTTCTGGCCGCCAGGCGCTGTATGATTTGTTAAAATCTTTCGGAATTGGCCGTGGAGACGAGGTAATAATTCAAGCATTTACGTGCATCGCCGTGCCAGAGCCGATTCTTTGGCTTCATGCAAAGCCTGTGTATGCAGATATTGCCGATGGTTCATATAGCATTGATCCGGAGCAGGTGCGAAAAAAAATAACTCCAAACACAAAAGCGATTATCCTCCAGCATACATTCGGGATTCCTGGGCCGATAGAAGAAATTCTTGCACTGGCAAAAGAACATAATATTCTTGTGATTGAAGATTGCGCTCATGCGCTTGGCGCAACGCATCAAGGAAAAGCGCTCGGAACATTCGGAGATGGGGCTATTTTGAGTTTTGGGCGCGATAAGTGCGTATCGTCTGTATTCGGGGGCGCAGTACTCGTAAAAGATAAAAGCCGCCTCCACGCGCTTCAGGGTATGCAAGGCTCTCGCAAGCTTCCTCCCAAAACATGGGTAGCGCAGCAATTATTCCATCCGGTATTTTTTTCGCTTATTCTCCCGCTCTATTTTTGGCACGGAGTTGGAAAAGCGCTTCTTGTGCTTGCGCAAAAGCTGAACCTTATCAGTAAGGCAGTTGCGCCTGAAGAGCGCGCAACGAGTCGCCCATCTCATTTCTGGTATTCGTATTCCCCCGCGCTTGCGCTCTTGCTTATAGAGCAATTAAAGCGCCTAGATACAGATAATGCGCGCCGTAAAGAAATCGTACAGCGCTACCAGGCGGAAATTGTGAATCTTTCTGCGGAAGAAAAAACATACACGGAAGGCGCCTGCTATCTTCGCTTCCCTATCCGTACTCCTCATGCAAAGCAAATACTTTTAGATGCGCGTGCACATGGCATGCTGCTTGGTGATTGGTATGATGCTCCGCTGGTGCCTGGGGCTTCCAATATGCAGGCGTTTGGCTACGTACAAGGATCTTGCCCGCGCGCAGAGGCGGTAGCAAAAGAGATAATAAATTTGCCAACATACAGCGCGCTTAGCGATAATCAAGTTACCAAGATTATTGATTTTATGAATTCCTATGGAAATTCGAAAACTGCAAAGTAAGGAAGAATGGAATTCTTTTGTGTTGGGCCTTGCGCCCAATACGTTTTTGGAATCTTGGCAGTGGAAGCGTGTACAGGAAAGAGACGGCGAAGCAACCGACGCGCTTGGGTTTTATCAAGACGGCGTATT
>CAYPSL010000046.1:0-4285 GCA_964413615.1 uncultured Candidatus Saccharibacteria bacterium
AGGAAAGAGACGGCGAAGCAACCGACGCGCTTGGGTTTTATCAAGACGGCGTATTAGTTGCAGTCGCACTCCTTATCCTTGTAGGTGCTCGCCGCGGATCGCACTATCTGTGTCCGCATGGCCCGCTTGGGACTGCAGATATGAAGCAGGTGCTTGAACTGCTCACTTCCTATTGCGCTCAGCACGCAGAAGAAGATGGCGCAGTTGCGCTTCGCATCGCCCCGCTGCTTATGAATAATGCAGAAAATGAGTCACTATTCTCTTCTCTTGGGTTTCGACCATCCCCCATGCACGTGCATGCAGAGTTTACATGGGTGCTTGATATTGCAGGGTCTGAAGAAGATATTCTCCATGGAATGCGGAAAACAACTCGCCATGCAATTAAAAAGGCGCAGCAAGGCGGCGTACAGATTGAAATCACAACAGATCCTGCCAGCCTTGAGAGATTTTGGCCGTTGTATAAGCAAACGGAAACACGGCACAACTTCGTACCGTTTAAAAAAGAATTTATTGCTTCCCAAGTTGAGGAATTTGGAAGTGTCGGCATGATGTACTTTGCAATTGCAACCTATGAGGGTAAGGACGTAGCTGCTGCGTTGCTCTTCCAGTTTGGCAATACGGTTTTTTACTATCATGGCGCATCGGTAAAGCTCCCTTCCAATATTTCCCCTACGCAGCTGCTGCAATTTGAAGCTATTAAAGAGGCAAAGCGCCGCGGCGCAACGCGATACAATTTTTGGGGCATAGCCAGGGATGATGAAAAAAACCATCCGTTTGCCGGCATTACCGTATTTAAAAAAGGCTTCGGCGGGTATGCCGTTGATTATCTGCATGCACAAGATTATCCGCTTTCCTGGAAGTACTGGTTGTTGTGGGGTATTGAAATGTTCCGAAAGAAAAAGCGAGGGTTTTAAATAAAAAAAGCGGCGCTCATTGTGAGTGCCGCGGGGGTGTGCGTGGGTAAGGATGGGTTTCATGTGCCGGAAGAAGCGGGCTGTTTTGGAAGATTTGCCACGATGTAATTGTACAAATCCTGGACAGTCTTGCAGTTTTCGAACCAGACAGCTTTGTCTTCTTTTCTCGGCGGCTGCTTGATGCCGAATTCTTTTTCGATCTTGAACATCATGTCGAGGGCGTCGGTTGAGTCGAATGAAAACTCTGTCCGAAGGTCTGCTTCCATGAAAATCTGGTCTTGATCGATTCCAAGGGAGGAACAAAGAAGATTTCGCAATTTCTCCATTACCTCGGGGCGTTCGAGAGGCATAGCGCCAACTCCTTTCTCCATTCAATTGGTAAATAACAAGGAAAACCTGAGCACCCCTAGTATATCGGTAATTTCCAATTTGTCAATAATGAAAGTTTTTCTTGGCGCGATAATTGCTTGATTTCATATTCGCGTTTCATGGCATCTTCTTTCGTAGAAAATTCTTCGGAATATACCACTCGTACTGGCAGTCGGGATCGCGTATATTTTGCACCAAGGCCAGCGTTGTGAGTTGCAAGCCGTTCTTCTACATTCGTGCTCCATCCGGTATACAGTGAGCCATCATTGCACTGCAGGATGTACGTGTAATACGTCATCTTTATCCCATTGGGACATCGATTACGAGAATTTTTGAACCAGCTCCGGCAATAATCGGCACCGTTGGCGTATCCCATACGCCGTATCCGTCTCGAGCGCGAAGCGTCTGGTCTCCGATATATGCTTCGCCAGATATCATAAATACGTATGCTCCGTTTCCTGGTTTTTTGATCGCGTATTCGATAGGGGTTTCTGTAGTAAATGTTCCAAGGGAAAGCCACGCGTCTTGGTGGATCCATGCGCCTTCATGCGTTCTATGCGGGCCTACGATTTGTTGCAGTTTGTTTTGCTGATCCTCCGGATTAAACGTTATGTCAGCGTATCGCGGCGTTACATCTTGCTGGTGCGGCAGTATCCATATTTGCAGCAGCTTTACCGGCATTGCTTCGCTCGCGTTGTACTCGCTATGCGCAATGCCGCTGCCCGCGCTCATAACCTGTACTGCCCCAGCGCTTAACACCTCTTCATTCCCCATACTGTCTCGGTGCGCGAGTGCGCCCTCTAGCGGGATGGTAATAATTTCCATATTTGCGTGCGGGTGCGCGCCGAACCCTTGGCCTGCAGCTATTATGTCATCATTTAATACTCGCAACGCTCCAAACCCCATGCGGCTTGGATTGTGATAATCCCCAAAGCTAAAGCTATGGTAGGTATCAAGCCAGCCATGCTGAATGTGCCCTCTGGTATCTGCCTGGTGAAGAATTGTTTTCATAGGGGTGGGTTTAAAATCCAAATGCTATACGTTAAGTACGTAGCAAAGCTTACCCACAGAATATACGGAACCAGGAGGTACGCCGCAAGCTTTGATAGCGGATAGAATAGCTTTATCGTCCATGCAATGGCGCTCCACATAATGAGTATTTCGATAAGCGCCACGCCAGGGCTTTCTAGTCCGAAGAATATAATTGACCACGCAGTGTTAAGCGCGAGTTGAATAAAAAATATCCAAAGCGCTTGGTTTCGCTGAAGTTTTGTTCCTTTTTTGCTTGTCCAAATAAGGTACAGCGCAACGCCCATAAGGAAATATAGCGTCGTCCATACGGGGCCGAATATCCAGTTGGGAGGATTAAGCGCCGGCTTTGTAAGCGCTGCATACCAAGTAGGAATTGAGGATACGGTAAATACGGAACCTATAATTCCTGCTAATTCGCACAGAATAATAGATCCAACTAATTTAAAGATGTTTTGTTGATTCATGCGTATATTCTATCAGGAATCTGCTGTTTGTTACGCCTTCTTTTTATCCAGCTTATCTAAGCGCAACAGCTTTACGCCGTAATACACGACCAAAGCAATAATAAGGAAGTCGATAAGTGTGCTGAGCATATCTCCGTACAAGATTTTGGCAGACCCTATCTGGAACGAAGCATTTTTTAAGCCTTCTGCAGAGCCGAGTATCATCCCAAGAATCGGGTTTACAATGTCCGTAACTACCGCAGTTACCACTTTAGATACAGCGCCGCCGAGGATGAACCCAACGGCAAGCCCTACAACTCCCTGCTCGCGAATAAATTCAATGAATCCGGTAATTGTTTTCATACCTTACATCCATGTCTTCAGGATAATCCCGAAAATAACAAAGAGGACTATGTTGTATCCTGCCTGAATCAAAAACCGTGCCCATGAAATTTTCTTTGAATCATTATTCCACATTGAGCCAGCTGCGATGGTTGGCATTACAAACCCAAGCCAAATCCACGTTGCTGTTTCAACTCCGGTCGCATCCTGCCAGCCGGCAATAAAATGTGCCAAAATGTATGCTTGTAATAGCGCCAGTGCAAATTGTACGGCATATAGCGGCCCTGCAGCTTGCTGCATTGCTTCCCGCTCCTTTTTATCTTGCGCATTTGCGCCTACTACTTCCAGCCACTTCTTTCCAAATAGTGGGCCGTACCATACGTACCCTAATGCCATGGCAATCACTCCGCATGCGAGCACTGCCCAGTAGTTCACGATTATAGTGTCCATATAAAATAATGAAAAATAAAAAGCTCTATTAACTGGTTTTAGTGTAGCACTTCCCTGAAATTTGTAATACCTGCGCTATCTTCAAAATCGTCGTCCTGCAAAAAATGAGATAAGGGCGATAGTCGGCCCAGCAGGCTGTGTATCTTGTGGGTACGGAGTAAGTGGATATGGATTGCCCTAAGTCGTGCTTCGCCAATATTCATCATTTTATGTTTGCGCGTATACGGCAGAAGTCCTAATAAAGCACACTCCTCCGCACAGGAGCGTCAAAGTAAGTAAAGATGTAGCCGAGTTCTTTATACGAAGCCTAGTATTGCGGGGGTATAGGTTGATTGCAAGGTGTTTTTTTAAGTATAGCAAAAATAGAGTTGTTTCTGGGCTTACTCCCAATTAAACTAATCAATAATAGGCAAAATGTAATGTAACATTTTGCGTACTAATTTACGGCCAGTGTTTCTTCGTGTTAAAAATCCATTTCTCGAAAGCACGATTATTGCGCTAAAGCAATTTATCGTATTCAATCATAAAGTCCTCTTTTTGTTTTTCGTTGTATAAAGGAAGTCCTATCAAAATATAGTCCTTGTTCTCTTTTCTCAATATATCTTTGGGATACTTTGCTGTAATATCTTCGAGAAAATCATATATCCACTTATCATTATCAAGTAGATTGTCAACTTTTGGTTCAATGAAAAATTGGTAATATACATTTTTTGTATCTTTCAAGAAAAGAAGAAA
>CAYPSL010000047.1:0-3995 GCA_964413615.1 uncultured Candidatus Saccharibacteria bacterium
CTCATTGAGGCCATTTAAAGTCCAGGCACTTCCGTACCCTGGAATTCCTACCGATCTCCAGGCCCCCTTTGCGGTTATTGCAACACAGGTTCAAGGGGCCTCTCTTATTCATGACCCGCTCTATGAAGGGCGCTTTAAGCACGTTTTTGAATTAGAAAAGATGGGCGCAAAAGCAGTGGTGTGTGATCCTCATCGCGTTATTGTTACGGGGCCTACTGAGCTTGTTGGAAGAAAAATACCAAGCTTAGATATTCGTTCCGGAGCTTCTCTTATTATTGCTGGGCTTATTGCACGCGGCACTACGGTTATTGAACAGGCGGAGCTTATTGAGCGAGGATATGCTAATATTGTTTCTCGGCTCCAGGCAGTAGGGGCTCATATAACAAAAGAAGAATAATGGCTCTTACAAGAAAAATTGCAATAGATCTTGGTACTACTAGCACGATTATGTATGTTCCCGGAAAGGGAATTGTTCTAAATGAGCCGTCTATTGTTGCGGTTTCTCAACAAGATAACGCTGTGCTTGCAGTGGGGGATGATGCATATGCAATGATTGGGCGTACTCCTGAAAGTATCGTTGTTCATAGACCTTTAAGGGATGGCGTGATTGCAGACTATAGGGTTACAGAGGCAATGCTTCGATATTTATTAAAAAAGACTGGCGCTTCTGTTCGTTTTTTGCGCCCAGAGGTGCTTGTTTCTGTTCCGGCTGGCATTACAAGTACGGAGCGTCGCGCAGTAGTTGATGCAACGCTTTCTGCCGGCGCAAAGGCTGCTTATTTAATAAAAGAGCCTGTAGCTGCGGCAATTGGCGCAAGCATACCTATTGGAGAGAGTTCAGGGCACATGATTGTAGATATTGGTGGAGGCACTACGGAGGTCGCTGTGATTTCGCTAGGAGGTATTGTTGTTGCCCACTCTGCTCGAGTTGGAGGCAACGTGTTTGACCATGCTATTGCGGAGCATATAAAGAAGCGATACGGGGTCGTGATTGGAGAAATGACTGCAGAAGATATTAAAAAACAAATCGGATCCGCAGTAATAGAAGATGACGCCGATTCTATGAGTATTCGGGGGCGAGATTTGGCAACCGGGCTGCCAAAAGAGACTGTCGTATCTTCATTTGAAGTAACCGAAGCTCTGCGGGACCCGCTTCTTGAGGTACTTCAGGCAATTAAGTATGTGCTTCAAGATACTCCACCAGAGCTTGCGGCTGATATTATAGATAAAGGAATTGTCGTGAGTGGTGGTGGTGCGTTACTGAAGAATATTGACGAGCTTATCTCTCAGGCCACTCAGGTTCCTTGTTATATTGCCGATGATCCGCTCATGTGTGTTGCAAAAGGTGCGGGTGCGGCACTCGAAAATATTGATGCCTACAAGAGAAGCATTTTACTTACGAAGTAGGTAGTAAAGAAGAATAAGGGCTGAAAGGGCGGATATAAGAGCTCCAGCATATAGCCCTGGGGGTACGTATGAAAACTCCAAAGCGGTTTCGCCAGCAGAAAGGAGTATTCCTGGGCGGTTTCCTATTTCTTTTGCTGGTATGTTATTTATATACCAGCCAGTTGCATAATTTGCATTAAGGATAGCCTCAGTTTCTTTTGTTGTGCGCGCAACAATTTGCACATTGCTAGGCCTCCAGGATGTAAGTGTGAATGATGCATCTTTGTCATCGGAAAAGGAAAGAATGTCACCTCTTCCCTCATCGGTCATAACGGATACGGCGGGATCTGGTCCAAGAACAGAGCAATACGTCATGTTGCCGTACCCCTTTAGGGTTGCTTCGTATGATCGAGTGTAGTCTACTCCTCTGTGTCGTACTTTATATGTTAGTGGGTTATATGAAATGGGCAGCTTGGATTGGGGTATTTCATTTTCTACTCGTTGTAGCACGAATGATTGAGACGAGAGTGGGTATGCCAAGCTTATGATATCTACTGCTGCTATTGTAATAAGTGCAATAGAAAGAAACCTCATAAACTTTGAGCGTTTTTGAATGCCCTCTATGCCATATCCGGCAAGAAGTGAAATAGGGATAACTGCAAATAAAATAACTCTGGAAATATTGGAGCGAGGAATAAATGGCAACTGGTCAAAAATTGGTTTTAAGTACGGACCAAGAGAAGATACGCCCGTTGCAAGGACTGCTGAAATTAAGAGCGCTTGGACAATTCTATTTTTTCTATAAAACAAAAAACCAATACATGAAAGCAATAGCGCTACTGGCCCTATGTATGCTCCGTATTCGTGCCACCCGCCTCCTTGGGAAGGAATAATATCTTCTGCTCCATAGAGTATTCTCCCTAAGAAAATATCGTCGAGGGAGGACAGCGTGTAGGCAGAGCTTGCGTATGCTTTATCAGAAAACTCTTGTATCCATAGTGCGACCGGGACTAGTTTTATGGAGGCTAATCCTGCTCCAAGGAGTCCTGCAAGAAGGGTTATTTGCATTGCTTGTTTTGGTTTTGTAACGAGGGCGGTAATTATTGCAAAAGCGCCTGTCATATACATAAGCAGGTATATGCCTCCTTGAAAAAACATAAGAGCGAGAAGAGTCGCTATTGCGATAATGTAAAGCCGTTGCTTTTTACCGGAAGAGGTGTACGCGCTATACCAGAAATACCATACCCACGGAATATACATTGCTGCTAAAATATTTTGATGACCTTCTACTATTTCTAGTAGGTTTACCGAACCAAATGCCAAGGCAAGAGCCGCAATTAGTCCTCCTAGTACACCAATGCCTAATTTTCTTGATAGGTGAAGCATGCCAAGTGCTCCTACTGCAGTAGAAGCGTATATGGAAAGTCGTAAGCCTGCGGGTGTGCCAAAGAAGAGTTCTAGGAGGAAGAGAGGGCTGAAGACGGGAAATTCTGGGTCACCAAGCGCTGATGTGCCTCCGCAGGTATAGGGATTCCATAGTGGGAGCTCCTTATAATGCACGATTGCTTCTCGAAGATTGGTGTGCATGGAAAAGTAGTAGTCCCAATCAGAAATCCCTAGGGGGCCATACGAAAACCAGAAAGGTAAAAGCGCAAGGGGGGTTATGAGGATGCAAAGAGCCGAAGCTGCTGCCCATTTATATTTAGGGAGCAGCGAAATACCAAGAGTGCCTAAGCCAAATATAATGCCTACGAGAATTCCTTGAATGATTTCAAACGAGAAAGAGGTTGTCATGAGCTATTCTCGAATAGAATATATCGCACTTTCAAATATTTTCTCATCTTCTCCTGCCGCCTTAAAGGTTTTAAGAAGCTCCCAATTTGCTGCTGGTTGCTTAAACACATTATTACCATTGGTAGTGATAATGGTTTTTAGGGGTGTTTTTTCTAGCCATTCTTGTTCCATTTGTTTTGTTGGGTTATCTTCGTCTGGGAAGTATTTTGCTTCCGGATCAAAATAGAGTCTTGCAGGTAAGTATGCCTGATCGAAACCAATTGGCCCAGGCAAGCCCCTGGCAGCCCTTGCGGCACGATAGCTTACAGAATCTAATGCAACATCTTCGTTGTAGTTATCTATTTCGGCATTCATTTTTTGTGATAAAAATATTGCCACTAATAGAAATGGAAGAGATGTAAGCGCAAGGGACGTGGCTATAGGGAGCTTCTTTTTTGATTGAAGCCAGGATAGTAAGCCTGTTGCAAGAATAATAGTTATAAAAGGATATGATTGCTGATAGTGTTTTGGGAATGGATGAAACCAAGTTGCAATAAGAATTTGTGATATTGCCACTAGCAGTATTACTAGGCCACGCATTTTTGTCTGTATGAGAAAAATTGGAATGCTTGCAAAAAGGAGGGAGGCTGTAATAGCGGATATATTGCTTACAAAAAGCGACTTTGCGAATAATGAGATTGTAACAATAGTGACCCAGGCTGCAGAGGTAATTAAGGGAACTATCCACGGTGGTATGTTCTTTTTAGCGTAGGTGCATATGCCATACCATATCCAGAGAAGTATTATTGGAATAAAAAATAGTGGAGTCGTAAAGG
>CAYPSL010000048.1:0-3981 GCA_964413615.1 uncultured Candidatus Saccharibacteria bacterium
GCTGCCGGATCAACGCCATCAGTTCAGTTTTTTTCTGAACAATATCATCCTCCACCCTCTGAACTTCTTCTGTGGTTTGCTCGCGGCTTACCTGAACTTTTGTAATTGTTGATTTCGTTTTCGCGAGCTCACGCTCTGCCTTTACAAGCTCTGCCTTTAACTGCTCAACCGCAAGGGCAATAGCTGCCGCCTCTTCCGCAGTTTCATTGCGCTTAGCGCTTAGCTCGGCAATTTTTTTATTTACATCCGCTATATCCTTCTGCTGCTGCGCAATCTGTTCATCAATAGCAGCAAGCTGCGTAGCAGACGTTGCGGGCGGAGTAGGGCTTGGTGATTGCGCAAAGGCAGAAGAAGAAAAGAAAACCAAAACAAAGAATGCAGCTGCGCGCACACGGGATCGCACTACGGTATTCACACGCTACTCCCCTTTCTCTTCACTAGAATCATGTGCCTCAATCCCCCATCCGCTAATCAAGCCTTGCCATTCCCGCGCACCATCAGATTCTTCCTCATGCCGATTCATTGCTTCTTCAGGGGTTACAATTCGCACACCATCTGCCTCACCGACATCAAGGAGATGACGGTCGCTCGTTACCAAGAGCTCTGCTTCTCCTCCAACTGCCGCTTCCAAAAACTTCATGTCCTCTTCGTCATCAATTACTGCGTCCACAAATTCCGGCTCCGCTTCATCCAACATGGAAAAAAAGTCTTTTATCTTCCCCCTATACTCCGCATCCTCAATTAAACGCCCTAAAATGAGGCGATATTCTTTTAACATCTTCTCGCTGGCCACTGCGGTTAATTCTCCTGAGCGCACAGCCTCTACCAGCTTCGCCTCGGCGCTGTAGTCATCCTGAAACCCATCTATAAGTACGTTAGTGTCTAATACGATACGCATAGATCCTATCATACCGACTTCACTTCATTCATTCCAAGGCCTGGTGTGGAAAACCTTTCACCTTTTCCTTTTTGTTTGTTGGTATACTGTTCGTATGCCAATGAGTGATTTAAGCAAAAAACAGAGTGAAGCGTTAGACGCTATCCAAAAGTTTCTTGCAAAATATAAGTACGCTCCCAGCTACCGAGACGTTATGAAAGCGATGGGAATCAAATCTCCGGCAACCGCATACGCACACGTACAGCAACTCAAAGATAAAGGCTATTTAAAAATTCGCGGTGGCGAAATGCGCTCTATTGAACTTACCGAGAAGTCCAACATCTTCACAAAAGGAATCGAATTACCATTAGTCGGAATTATTGCAGCAGGCTCGCCCATTGAAGCAATTGAAGAGCGCGAAACAATCACCGTTCCGCTGGAACTACTTCCAAATTTAAACTGTTTCGTACTCCAAGTACGTGGAGAATCCATGATCGATGACGGCATCCTGCATGGCGACTACGTTATTATTGAACGAAATTTCTACCCCAAAAATGGCGACGTGGTAGTAGCTCTTGTAGATAATGAAAATGCAACACTCAAACGATACTACCGAGAAAAGGCCCGCATCCGCCTCCAGCCTGCGAATAAAAAGATGAAACCAATTTACGTAAAGAATCCAACTATTCAAGGAATTGTCCGCGGCGTAATTCGCAGATACGAAGAAGAAAAGAAATAAAAAAACAGCTTATATGAAATTCATATAAGCTGCGTTAGTTTTCTACGTAAAGTGCGCCACCCATTGCTGAACGAATTGAACGGAGAGGTACACAACGAAAGCATCGAGGGCGATTATCCCCAAGAGAAACAAGCTTGAGTACAGCCTCTCTCTACCCCTGGATTCCCTCGCGTCACCGACCATAACGTAAGTAATTGGTAGCAAGATCGCGAATACGAAGACAAACACCACTAAATACAGCCAGTAGTAGTACGGGGTATTTGTGAAAAAAGACGCAACCATACTGTTCTCCTATATAGGACTGTTACTGTAAATGTGCCCAAGAACCACAATATGTACATTATACTCCTATTTTATTAAATTGTCAATATATGATTTATTCCCCCTCTATTTGAGCCTGAGCTTCCTCCGCACCTTCTATTTGTTCAAATCTATTAGAAAGCTTATCAAGTCTGCGAGTAGAATCTTCGTATTTGCTTTTTGCATTATTCAAATGCTTGCCTGCCAGCATAAAATCTTCAGAAAATTTCCCAAAATCCTGCCGAAGTGCGCCAATATATTGCAATATCTCTCGCGTTTTTTGCTCTATCTTCATTCCGCGAAGCCCAACTAACACCGTTTGCAAGTATGCAAGAAAGCTGTTCGGCGAAACTGGCACTACTTTGTTGCGCAAACAAAACTCCCACAATGAGCTTCCATCTTCATCGTGCACCATTGTTTCGTAGTACACTCCCTCGATCGGAATATACATAAATGCGTAATCCAATGTTTTTTGATGAGAAGAAATATACTTTTGGGAAATGTCCGAAATATGCTTTTTCACATCACGAATAAATGTTTTTCGCAGGCTCGCTCGTGAATCCTTGTCTTGCTCTTTCATAAACGCTTCATAATTAGCAAACGGAAACTTGGCATCAATGGCCACAATGTATCCATCTTGTAATCGAATAATTGCATCCACAATTTCACGGCTTTCCGAAAAAGAGTATTGCAACTCGTATCGATCCTGCGGCAACACATCTGCGAGCAAGTTTCCGAGTAATACTTCCCCGAAACTTCCGCGAATCTTCGGAGCTTTTAATAAATTTTGAAACGAAACAATTTCATTGCTCGTACTTTGAAGCGAAGCTGTTGCCTGCTCCAGCTTTCCTAACCCTAGGCTCACAGATCGTACCGACCGCTCGGATTCTGCCATTGCGCGCACATTTTCCGAAAGCCTGCGGTCCACCTGCTGGTTTATGCGATCCATCTGCTGCATTAACTGTTGATGCATCTGCGCCATCATTTGAGCATGCTCACCATTTCCGCCCTGGCGCCTTGTTATAAACCATACAATCCCCGCGCCCAAAACCGCAGCGACCAAACTTACAAGAATAGTTGTGATATCCATACGTTCTACTATACCCTACTTCGTATACCTATGTTTACTGGAATTATCCGCCATATGGGGCGCATCGCGGAAACCACCACACAGGAAGACGCGAGCATTCTGCTCACCATAGAAGCCCCTTTTTCCAACAAACTTTCCGAAGGAGACAGCGTGGCAGTAAATGGCGCATGCCTCACTGTACTTTCCCATACGAGCACCCATTGGACATGCCGCCTCATGGAAGAAACTATCAAAAAGACAACACTATCTTCGCTGCCTGTTGGGCAACCCATTAATCTTGAGCTTCCCGCGAAAGCTGGTGACCGGCTCGATGGCCATATAGTTCAAGGTCACGTCGATGGCGTTGCAAAAATTTCCGCCATCAAAAACCAAGGCGATGATCGTATATACACAATCACTCCCCCGTTTGAATTCCTTCAATATATAAAACCCAAAGGCTCCATTGCGCTCGATGGCGTCAGCCTTACGGTAGTAGACACTACAAATACCTCATTCACCGTCTCACTCATGCCATACACGCTTTCGCACACAAATCTCGGCGCAAAGAAAGTTGGGAGCACGGTGAATATTGAAACAGATAAAATGCAGCAACCCACCTGGCATACTGGCACTGCCGTACGCGGAGAAGGCAGAGGCACAGCGCTCGGGTTTCCTACTGCAAATATTGCACTCGATGAATATTCCCCCGCAGTCTCAGAAGGCATTTATGCATGCCGCGCTATCATTGGCAATAATCCAACATTATACGCAGGAGCGCTCCACGCCGGCCCAAGGCCGAGCTTTCCGGGAATTACACCTTCTGTTGAACTACACCTACTGTATTTCCCCCACAAAGATTTGTACGGTGAGCGGATACGATTTGCGTGCATCCAAAAAATTCGAGATATTGCGAAATTCACCTCAATAGAAGACCTTACAATTGCAATTGCAGAAGATGTGAAAAAAGCTACTGCAATTCTTCTTGCATAGGCGTAG
>CAYPSL010000049.1:0-3944 GCA_964413615.1 uncultured Candidatus Saccharibacteria bacterium
CTGGTACGGAATGGTTTACGTGGAATGTTTCAATTTCAAATTTTCCAAGGCGGAATGTTTCTTTCGGCTTGATGATATTTACTTTCGGCTTTGCGTACATCGGGAAATCAGCCTGGCGCTTTTCAACAAGACGCATCGTAAATTCAGATCCATAGATTGGCGGATTACCAAGCTTTGGAAGCAAGTGGGGAACGCCACCGAAATGGTCGTAATGGGCGTGAGTAATAATAACGCCTTTAATATTTTTCTCTTTGCCGATGAGCGGAGAAATATCGGGAATGATGTAATCAATTCCATACATATTTTCGTTCGGGAACATTAATCCCAAGTCGATAACAACGATATCACCCTTATATTCAACGGCTGCGGAATTTCTTCCGATTTCTTCAAGTCCTCCTAATGGAAGTACGTACATTCCATCAGGATTTCGTGGAGGCTGCTTTACGAGCGGCGCATCAAAATCTCGAGGAGGTCCAAAGTGGACTCCAGAGCTTCGCTCTCGGCTGTGGCGGCCTCGGCCACCGCGGCCTGCTGGGCGACCATTGCCATGGCGCTTGCGATTACCTCCGCGAGGAGCACCTGCTCCTGGTCGTGGACGAAATTGTTTTTTTGGCTGCACGCTTTTTGCTGGTGTATTTGCCGATGGTGAACTCGACGGCTGCGAGGGTTGTGTTCTGGGCCGCACAGGAGGCGGCGTCGGAATCTGTGCCATATTTATTTGTTTCTTAAACAGTTAATAATAAAACGATGGACGCGTCCGCACCAAGCGAACTCTCATTTTTAGATTACGTCTAACGGTTTTGAGGATAATTCTGAATATTTTTCCGAATACTTCTCAAACTAGCTAGATCGGTGCCTATAGGAAACTTATGTAATAAGCATAGCAGAATGCTCCCTATAAGTCAAATAGGCGTATCGTGGTAGGATTATGGATATACTATATTGCGTACCATGAAAAGGCCTAAAGAGTATTTCATCAAAGAGGTGTCTCTGGGGAAAAAGATCTATGTCTTTGTTCTCGTGTTTGCTTTATCATCTCTATTTTTTGTGGGTATTGCGGCGACGGTATGGACATTTAGGCCCTTAGTGCTTCCATTTATTTCCTCAAAGCTTGCGAACAAAGCAACGCCTCTTCCGCAGTTACCGGAAACTCAAGAGAGGGTAATTCCTTTTTCTACGCCTAACCCTAACATTGTTATTAATCCATACCCTGCTGGGGAGCCATTACCTGCCGAATACACGAAAGGGGAAACAGTAGGTGCTGATCGGATTATTATTCCCGCAATTGATGTAAATGTTCCTGTTGCTGAAAGTCCTACCCTGGAAGATAAGGACGTTATTGCTACGCTCTCCAAAGGAGCGGCATTGTATCCTAATGGGGTAACGCCGGGAGCGTTGGGGAATGCCTTTATAGCTGCTCATTCGAGTGGGGAGCCATGGAAGGGTGCGTATCGATTTGCGTTTATTCGTATTAATGAATTAAAGCTGGGCGATGCTTTGTATGTAGACTTTCGAGGCGCGCGATATTCATACCGCGTTTCAAGTAGCGAGATTATTACTCCTACTCCAGATTTTCAAGTAGTTTCAGATAGGCCAGTTCCTACTATTTCTCTTATGGCATGTTGGCCAATCTGGTCAACGAAACAGAGAATATTAATCCATGCAGAATTAACAGGTATTACGCAGTTAACAAAACCCGCCTCATAGGGCGGGTTTTGAGCGAAATACAATCTATCTTTATTTCAAGTATTTCTTGAGTGCGTAGGCGAGTCCAGAACCGCTAAGCAGGGTAGAAATCGCAATGGTTGCAACTTCAGTTGGTCCTGTTTTTGCTGTTACGGGAACCGGAACATTTTTAATAGCGGACTTCATGTTATTGCAGTTAACATTTTTGTTTGAAGTTGTTGTGATAGTGTTGCCATTCTGGTCGATACACGTAGTCTTGGTAACTTTCGCAGGTACTGCAGTAGGAACAGGGGTAGATGCCGTGTTTGTTTCATCGTTGTCCTGGCGACCGCTGCAACCCGGATCGTCCATATCTGTTAATCCGTCCTTGTCATCATCAACGCCATCCTGACATGCTGACTTCGGATTCTTTTCGTCATTGTGGTTTGCATTGTTTTGGCAGCTAAAGTCTGCAAGGTCTGTTGATCCATCGTTGTCATCATCGATACCGTTTGAACATTGAGGCGCGTTTGCGATAGGCGTGGATGTTGGAGTAGCTGTTGCTGCAGCTGCGGTCGGAGCTGTGTAGAAGATAGTAAACGTGTCGATTTTTGGACCAGAGGTAAGAGTGAATCGAGCCTGGTTAGACGATACAAGGATAGCTTCGTCCCGGAGAACCTTTCCTAGTTTCTCTTCGCGCTTTTTCCTATCGTCTACTCGTTCTGGGCGCCCTGCGGAAGTAATAGAGGTAAATGTAGCGCCTTCAATAGTTACTGTGCCGCTCGCACCTTCTTTCCCTTTTGTTCGGCGGGAATCCATAGACACTTTAATGAATCCATCGCCACGCTGTACGGAAAGTCCTTCTACGTCTTTCGGAAGCGTTGAGTCAGTTACTACTTTCCCTTTTGTTACCAAGGGGAAAGATTCTCCGCTCCCGCGTTGGTCTCCGTTCCCAAAGAAGGATTTAGGAGTTGTGTCTCCCTGTTTTGTATTAAACACTTCTGAGATTGTAATCTTCGCATTGATATTCGTACTGCTTGTAAAAGCCGCAGTCTTTATTAGTCCGCTGTATGAATACACTAAGTATAAAACAACTGCGAGTAATAATACTGAGCCCGCAACGATCCACGCATTATTTTTATTTTTTTTAGCCATAAAAGATGTGATGATGTAAAACCTTTTTATTAATTTACCGCCGGAACATCACATGAAGATGGTCCGTATTCAACAACGATTGTTCTTACTTCTGGATTCTCAGCATTTCCTTGAGTGTCTACTTCAATTCGGTCTCCTTTAAACGTAGCGGTAATGGCTGGCTCTGTAATGCCAGTTGCTGGCTTGAATGTGCTTTGAGCAACACCGTCTTCATCTGTAGTTGAAGTAGCTGGTGTGATAACTCCAAATGATTCTGAAGTGTCCCAGGTAATAGTTTCTGCTTGTAGGCCGCTTCCTCGTGAGAGTGCAGCGGGATTCCCCGAGCCATCCACAGTTAACCTTGCTTCAAGGGTGTTGTCAGCAGTTAGCCTGCAGTCTAGCTTTGTAGCAACTACGGAGCTGCTTCCCATAAATGTTTTTGTGGTGAGCAATCCGCTGTATGAATACACTAAGTATAAAACAACTGCGAGTAGTATTAATGACCCCGCAACGATCCACGCATTATTTTTTTTAGCCATAAAAGATGTGATGATGTAAATATTTTGAAATAATTATACCACACTTTTTTGACTAGTTGCTTGGGGGAAGTGCAAAAATGCTATATGAACGGAATTCGTTCTAATAGAAGTAAAAACCAGGGGGTGAAGTGTTCTTTTTGTTTTGCAACTTCTTCTCGCAGGGCATCTGCGCTAATCCAGCGCACTGCAGCTGCTTCTTCTGGGTTGATGTGAATCTCGCCTTCATAGGTACCGCTAAATACGTGCAGGTATTCATGTTCTATGAGGTTATTGGTAACTGGTACGTTGTAGATAAATTCAGTTTGCTTGGTGAGTGTGGTGTCAAACCCGTTTTCTTCCTGTAATCGGCGGTGAATAGCATCTTCAACGGCTTCTCCTGGATACGGATGCCCGCAGCACGCATTCGACCATAGTCCGCCTGCATGGTATTTCGTAAGCGCTCGCTGCTGGATAAGCATTTCGCCTTTGGAATTGAAAATAATGACTGAAAAAGCGCGATGCAGTAAACCCTTTTCGTGGGCAGGCAGCTTTTCTTCTACGCCGATTTCATTATCGTGCTCATCTACAAGTATAAGCATTGGTTGGTTCATAGGTATTTTGTGAGTA
>CAYPSL010000050.1:0-3663 GCA_964413615.1 uncultured Candidatus Saccharibacteria bacterium
TTCTCTCGGCGCGGATGTTACGATTGTGGACGCGATGCTGCCTCTATATGGCGGGAACCTATTCAATCTTGAGGCTATTATTGACCGTATCTCCTTTGTTGAGGGTGATATTAGGGATCAAGAGCTTATGAATCGCGTTGTTGCTGGGAAGGATATTATATTTAATTTTGCTGCCCAGGTAAGCTATTTAGACTCTAAAGAAGACCCATTTCTTGATCTTGAATTTAACGGTAAGGGGCACCTTACTGTGCTAGAGGCTGTACGGCAACATGCTCCACATGCTCGAATCTTATTTTCTTCTTCTCGCATGGTATATGGAAAAATTCTTACAAATCCAGTTGCAGAAACGCATCCAACTGAACCCCTTTCGCTGTATGGTATTCATAAACTTCTTGCGGAAAAGTACTATCAGTATTTTTTCCATACATTTGGCGTAGATACGGTTTCTATTCGTATCCCTAATCCTTATGGGCCAGGTCAACAAATGAAGCACAATAAATACTCTATTGTAGGATGGTTTGTGCGACAGGCTATGGAGGGCAAGGCGATTACGGTATTTGGGGATGGGGAGCAGGAACGGGACTACTTGTATATTGATGATATTGTTGATGCGTTTATAGAACTTGCCATGCACGGAGAGGGCGGAGAAGTCTACAATATTGGAACGCAAGAACGAGTAACGTTTGGCTCAATGGTTGATACGGTGCTAGCTGAGGTTGGATCGGGATCGAAGATACACATTCCTTGGCCTGAGCACTATGAGAAAAACGAGACCGGTAATTACATAGCAGATACTACCAAAATAGAAAAAATAACATCCTGGAAGCCTTCTGTGCCTCTTAAGGAGGGGATTGCTCGTATGGTTAAGTATTACAAGGAAAACCAAAAGCACTATTGGTAGGCATTGACAAATAATAATTGACTGTGATAATATGGCGCAAGCTACGCGTTGTGGCTTGCTCTTTTACCCCCCCCACGGACAGACAATCGAAGTCTGCCCTTCGCCCCCACCTATTTCCAGGAGGGAAGTTTATGTTAGTGTTGAGCAGGAAAAGAAACGAAAGCATCATTATTGACGACAATATCGTAATTACTGTCGTCGAGGTTCGAGGGGACAGGGTTCGGTTGGGGATCGTTGCCCCAAGAGAGAAACCTGTCCATCGAATGGAAGTGTATGAAGCTATTCAGAAGGATTTGGCGGAGGACTCGGAAGAAGAAACCGACATTTCGTCAAAGATTTCGTAATAGTCCTCATTCGTACCGAGTGAAATTGTGAAAACAATTCCACTCGGTTTTTCTTTGTCTAAATCTTATCGATCCGCTGGTGTGAGGAGCCAGGTTTGTACGAGGCGCGATGTAGATCCGCTTTCTTTTATGTATAGAATACTTTTAGAGTCTTTTCCGATTGCTATTGGGAGGCGGGTGTGTGTTGTATCGATGGGCGTTGTAATTGCATGATCGCGAGTGTCGATTTCTGAAAATACTATCGTGTCGCTTGCTTGAAACGTTATATGCTGGCTATCTGAAAACCACTCAGGGAATGTTATAGGTTGGGATAGTCTTGTAATTAGGCGCAATTCTCCTTGCGGTATTGCAAACAATCGTTCGTTTCCAACATTGTATACATGAAGTTCCGTGGGGGCGGTTTGTAGTAAGAGAAGCTGGCCATCCGGAGACCATGACATATGGAGTACGGATGGAGAGATTGTGGTTCCGGACCCTTCTCCGGAATACAGCTTAAGCTCACCATCTATAAACAAGAGTGCGAGGGTGTTATTGTTTCCTGCTGAAATTTTCTTGATGGATTTTCCAGTATCCTGAATAAGCGTTCGGGGGTCTTGTGATCGTAGAGGTTGAGAGATTAACTCATTCTCAAACGTTTGGTAGTATATTGTTCGATTTGATATTTCGTATGTTGTAATATTCTGTGCAATTGTTTCGTTTGTTCCTTTTGAAATATCGTGAGAAATAAGATCACCTGTTGTTGTGAGGCTATAGAGCGTATTTGGTGCTATGGGGCTCCAAATAATATTTGTACTATTGTTGAGCAGCTTGCTTGGAACCTTTTCTAGTTGTGCGCGATTAATATGAAAAAGTTCATAAGAATTTTTTGGAAAACTAACGAGTATATAGGCTCCGTCGGGGGACCAAGATATTTTTGTTGGTTGGCGCAGGAGTGGGTGGGTTGGAGGAACAATTGTTCCGTCTGTGTCTCGTACGGATAGCACATTATCTTTATCCGTTGTTGCAATAAGGAGGTTTGTAGGCGAGGCGGCAAACATGAGGGCATTGTTTGCTACAATTTCACTTTCAAACGATGACGGAAGTAACCGGACAGAGCGCACGTCTGTTGCTTGGGTTGATTTTACCTCTAAGTTTTTTTTCCAAGTCGTGTACCCTTCCTTCGCTATTTCTACGAGCGTAAGTCCTGGATCTATATTCGGAACTGCTCGCGGAAGTGTTCCGTAGGCTGTTCCGTTTACTGAAATGGTAGCGCGCCCAGGTGTTGCATCAGCGAGAACAACTCCCACTGCGCGTGGAATGGGGGAAGATATTTGTGGGCGATACCCTATTGCGTACAGAATGATTAGCGGTGCAATAATTACAAACGCTGTATATGAAAATCCAAGTAAAATTCTTCGAATGTGTAGTCTCATATGTGCATAGTACTCCAATTGAAAGTTCTTGCCATATCCGGTAGCCTTAAGTGATATGCAGCTTATTATACAAGAGTCAAGAGGCTTGTCTGGAGAAATACCTGTGTATGGGTCAAAAAATGCCGCTCTGCCGCTCCTTGCTGCAACCCTGCTCACAAAAGAAGAAGTGACTCTTCGCAACATACCAGCTATTCGGGATGTAGATACAATGTGCGCACTATTATCCTCCTTGGGTGCCCAAGTGCGGCATAGTGATGATGTTGTTTCTGTTAGGGCTGAACATGTGAATGAAAAGAATATTTCTCCAGATGCCGTGGGGGCACTTAGGGGATCCATACTTTTGTTAGGGGCTTTGCTGGGGCGGGGCAAGCAGGTATCGCTTCCTCGGCCAGGCGGAGATATTATTGGCGCTCGACCGATTGACGCTCATTTGGATGCTTTTGCTCAGCTTGGAGCAAAGGTTACCGTTGGCTCTGATATTGTGGAAATTGATGGATCAAATATGAAGCCCGGCACGGTAGTGCTCAAAGAATTTTCCGTTACTGCCACAGAGAATATTTTACTTGCTGCTGCATCATTACCCGGGAAAACAACTGTTCATATTGCTGCTGCAGAGCCGCATGTTGTTGCTCTTTGCGATTTATTACGCGCAATGGGAGCAAGTATAGAAGGAGACGGCACGCATACTATTTCTATTACAGGGAGTGAGGCTTTGCATGGGGCAGAGTTAACTAATATTCCGGACATGCTGGAGGCTGGTTTTTTTATCTTACTTGCTGCAGCAACGAATTCTGAGCTTTCTGTTCGTAATGTGCCGACAGATCATTTGCTTTTATTTTTTAAGCTTTGTGATGAAATAGGAATTAAATACGAAATTTCTGAAAGTACTGTTAAAGTTTTAAAGAGCTCATTGAGGCCATTTAAAGTCCAGGCACTTCCGTACCCTGGAATTCCTACCGACCTCCAGGCTCCCTTTGCGGTTATTGCGACACAGGTTCAAGGGGCC
>CAYPSL010000051.1:0-3402 GCA_964413615.1 uncultured Candidatus Saccharibacteria bacterium
GCTCTTGTGTTTCGGTTAACCAAACACAAGAGCCCTGGAAGTCGAGGCTTGTAACCCTTATTACTTCGGTAGTAAGGGCGCGAGTCACAATTCTTTGAGAATAAGCGGAAAGCACACCTTCCCTTTAACACATGTGGTGTGCAAAAGAGGCAACACTTTACAATCGCGCAAAGCGGCGACAGATGCCGAAAAACAGCCCCCAGCGGGCTGTTTTTCTTGCAAAAAACCCATAAAAAATGTTAACTATATAAACATGCGCGTGTAGCTCAGCCGGTTAGAGCGCCACACTGATAATGTGGAGGTCCCAAGTTCGAGTCTTGGCACGCGCACCCCTTTCGCTCTATAAGAGCACGGCGGTAGAAACGCAACTTATACGTTATACTCATAAGACATGAACCTTCCCGAAGAGGTACAAACAGTTATTACAGCACTCACACGTGCTGGATTCGAGGCATATGCCGTTGGCGGATGCGTGCGTGACTTACTACTAGGCAATAAACCAAAAGATTGGGATATAACAACATCCGCGAACCCCGAGGAAATTCAAACAGTATTTCCGAATTCTTTTTATACTAACAATTTCGGCACTGTTACCGTACGGATGCCAGGCAAACCAATAGAAGAAATAGAAGTAACAACCTATCGAATAGATGCAGATTATAACGACCAGCGGCACCCCGATTCTGTTTCGTTTACTACTAGCCTCAAGGAAGATTTGGCGCGCCGGGATTTTACGATGAATGCGATCGCACTTCAAAACGCATCAACCACCACAAGCAAACAGCTACCAGATTCTGTCGTTATTCACGGCATGACAATCGTTGATCCGTTTGGCGGGTTACAAGATATTAATGCGCAAATAATTCGAACAGTAGGGACCCCCAGTGAACGGTTTTCAGAAGATGCGCTGCGCCTCATGCGAGCTGTCCGCTTTTCTGCGCAACTTGGATTTAAGATTGAAGAAGATACGCTCAAAGCGATCACCGAATATGCGCCCGCAATTTCTGCGGTATCCCACGAGCGCATCCGAGATGAACTTATTAAGATTGTGATGAGCAAAAATCCCGAAAAGGGGCTGAACATTCTGCAGGAAAGCGGACTGCTTGCAATTATCCTGCCGGAAGTCCAAGAGGGGGTAGGCGTAGGGCAAAACAAGCATCATATTTATCCGGTATTCGACCATTGCGTAAAATCTCTTCAGTTTGCAGCGCATTATGACTATCCTATGCACGTACGGCTGGCTGCGCTTTTCCACGACATCGGAAAGCCTCGTACCAAACGACTCCAAGGAAACGACTATACGTTTTATGCGCACGATATCGTTGGTGCACGCATGACAGAAACATTAATGGAGCGCCTCAAGTTTCCAGCAAGCCTCACAAAGCAAGTATCACACCTCGTGCGCCAACATATGTTTTATTACGATGTGGGCAAAGTAACCCCTGCAGGCGCCCGAAGACTACTTCGCCGCGTAGGGAAAGAGCATTTCGATGATTTAATAAAGCTTCGCATTGCGGAACGGAAGGGATCGGGAGTCCCTAAGGCAGAACCATACAGGCTCCGCCATCTGCAATTCATGGTAGAAAAAGCTTCACAAGAACCAATCTCCGTAGGCCAGCTCGCAATTTCTGGAACTGACCTCGTAAGCGATCTTGGCATGCGCCCAGGACCAATATTCGGAGGCATCTTAAGCGCGCTCTTAGCCGAAGTACTAGAAGACCCAAAGAAAAATACAAAAGACTATTTACTCGAACGCGCAAAAACGTTACAAGATGCATCTCCTGCTGAATTAAAAGCCTTGGGAGAAGCAGCTATTTTGGAGGAAGAAAAGAAAAAAGAAGATGAAATAAAACGGAAATATCATGTATAATACTTCTATATGACATTTGGATTTTTTATTCTCGGCCTCCTCATGATGGGAACAGGGTTCATGATGGTATGGCAAACTGCGTGGTTCGATAATAATTGGGGAGATATCGGTGCGATGGTTGGCATTCGCGGATCCAGCCTTTCGAGTTGGAAAATTGCGGGAGTTATCTTGCTCTTTATCGGATTCCTCGTAGGTTTTGGTATTTTAGAAGATTTTTTCTACCTCGTAGTAGGGCAGTATTTGCCAACAGGAATTAAGTAAAGAGTTGCAAAAACTTACGCAAAGCTGTTTAATGTCTTTTATAGCGAATGAATAAGGACACGCCTTTTCATTTGTGAATAATAAGGGCCCCTAGCTCATTTGGTAGAGCGCCTCGCTTGCACCGAGGAGGTGAGCGGTTCGAATCCGCTGGGGTCCACTTTCTTTCTATTGCACATACGCAATACTCGTCTACAAAACTATAGAAAATAACTGTTTTACCCTTTGACTTCTCTTACGTAGGAGGATACGATTAAACCAGTTTTCATCCTTCATACTTGCATCGAAAGGAGGTGTCACATATGGCAGAATTCAACTCTTACCTATCAGTCTGGACAGATGCAGTAACAACGTCGCTTGCTGGCCTTTGGTTTCAATTCATTACATTTATTCCAAACGTTATCATTGCCGTTGTTGTATTCTTAGTTCTTTGGAGTATTGCGATCGCACTTGGACGCCTCGTTGAAAAAGTACTCGTTGTACTTCGTATCAATAGCGCGTTTGAGTCTGTCGGTGGCCTCCGAAGAGCCGTAGAACAAGCAGGACTTAAGCTTGATGTTGCTCACTTTGTAGGAGAACTTTTCAAATGGTTCCTTATCATCGTTGCACTCTTGGCTTCTACGGATATCTTGGGCTTAACCCAAGTTTCCCAGTTCCTCCAAGCAGTCCTCCTGTATATTCCAAACGTTGTCGTTGCAGCTATTATCCTCGTTATCTCTGTAGTTCTTGCGAACTTTGTATATCGCACAGTTCTTGCGAGCGTTGAGGCAGCAGGATTCACAAGCGGCGGCGCAGTTGCAGCAATCAGCAAGTGGGCAATTCTCATATTTGCACTCTTTGCGGCATTGCTTCAATTAAACGTAGCAACCCAACTTCTCCAAACATTCTTGACCGCATTCTTCGCGATGGTAGCTATCGCGGGCGGGCTCGCGTTCGGATTAGGTGGTAAAGATCTTGCATCAAAATGGCTTGCAAAAGCTGAGCATGATCTTTCAGGAAAAAGGCATAACTAAGACATGAGATTTCGCTCTTGGGCGAAACCACAAAAGCACGTGTCTACATAACATAAAAACGACCCCTTAGCAGTAGGTGGGTCGTTTTTTAATAGAGGAGAAATAGCCTCTTGACACCCTTTTTAGCAGGCCCTATAGTGGATAAGTACTAATTGTGCCAAGGCACAAGATCCCACGACCCCGCTGAGCGAGGTCCTCTGGACAAGAAAATCATCCTAGAGAAAAGGAATAGTGATAACGATTTTTTGTCTGTGGGTTGAT
>CAYPSL010000052.1:0-3064 GCA_964413615.1 uncultured Candidatus Saccharibacteria bacterium
AGTGGTTCCGGGACAGGGATTCGAACCCCAGTTTTCAGATTCAGAGTCTGACGTCCTGCCGCTAGACGATCCCGGAATATCCCTAAGTTTCGATGAAAAGTGCCTATAATGCAAGTATTTTCGATTTTTCGCAAGAATTAGGTTTCCCCGCTATTTCATAGTAGAACTTGACAAAATGTATAAATAGGAATATAATAGTAGAAGGTTTAAAAGAATGTTCTCTTACTTACAAGAAGGAATACGTGATGAAAACGTTGTTTTTGTCCTATCGGCATACATTGGTTGCGTTGTTGAGAGGAAGGAAAAACGGAGGGGTAGCTGAAGGCGACCTCGCCACTGGCCTCTTCTACTTTCGTTCTGCTCGAGACCATGTTTTGAGCGGAGACGGGAGCGCGGCAATGGAATTTGCTCGAAGCGACGCCGGAGCGCAAACTCCGGAAGTTGTCAGAAAAATCTTTGGGCAACTTCAAGATGCGCTTTTCGTTGCGGAGGCGGATGGACGAGTAAGCTGGAGACCGAGCGATGTCCCATCTAACTCCTACGCAGTGGTTGTGGATTTACTGAAGCGAAACGGCGGCCCTTTAGTTGAGTTGCCGGACGACACTACCAACGTCTATTCACCCTACGAGGTTGCCAAGTTGGTGAGGGATCAGTGCTCAACACTGCTTCAAGTGATTCCTTATCCGAAAGAATAGTACTTTCTAGTACACGCAGAGCCTTACCAGCTCTGCTTTTATTTTGGAAAATACTTCGTGATATACTTGCAGTATGAGATTTTGGAATGAGCGCGTAATTGGTA
Source organism: uncultured Candidatus Saccharibacteria bacterium (assembly GCA_964413615.1). Taxonomy (GTDB): domain Bacteria; phylum Patescibacteriota; class Andersenbacteria; order UBA10190; family UBA10190; genus HO2-45-11b. Next base: position 800 of record CAYPSL010000052.1, read on the forward strand.
CATGTGAAAAACTCAGTATGCCTATGGCTCGGTTCGCTATATTTGTAATATACGCGTGGTTTGGAGTATTAAAAGTAGCAGGCCTATCCCCTGCTGATCCTCTTGTAGAAGCGCTGTTGGAGCGGACGATGCCATTTATGTCGTTCGATGTATTTATTGTGCTGTTTGGATTATTTGAAGTTGTAATTGGTATCCTCTTTCTATTTAAAAAAGCAGATAAAGTTTCAATTCCGCTTTTTGTGCTCCATATGATTACTACAAGCGCGCTTTTGGTATTACTTCCCCAAGAAACATGGAGCGGGTACTTTGTTCCTACGCTGGAGGGTCAGTATGTTATTAAAAATATCGCATTAGTTGCACTGGTTGTTTCTTTGGCCTCCTGCTTGCCTGCTCGAAAAGAATCCTAAAAAAGCCCCCTGTGCTATACTAATAAGATGGACGGGGCATTTGTAGAATTTCGCCATGTGCACGCGGCATATAAGCCAGCAAAAGGAATTGGAGCTCTTTTAGGAAAAACTCCAGCTCCAATTGTGGCATTGCAAGATATTTCTTTTTCGCTCAATTCTGGCGAACATATTGCAATATTTGGCCCTGCTGGTTCTGGGAAGTCCACGCTTCTTGCCCTGTTATCTGGATCTATAGCGCCCGACTCCGGAACAGCTACTATGAACGGAGTAAAAATACAGGCATCTCCTGCTTTGCTGCACGGATATGTTTCTTTGCGGTATGGCGACATGAAGGGTTCTACTGTGCACGAGGCGCTTCATGCGTTTGGAGTACTGCACAATATACCAAATTTACCAGCGCGTATTGGAGAGATTACGGAACTTATGAATATGCAAGATATAGCGCACCGAAACGTAGATACGCTTTCTTTGGGCGAGCGTTTGCGAGTAAAAATTGCTCGAGCGGCATTGTCTGATGCGCCTATTATACTGCTTGATGATGTTGCCGATATTTTGGGCGCAGTTGAAATGAGAATTATTTTAAGCACGCTATTTACCGGTCGAACGGTATGTATGACAACTCGAAGCGTGCATATAGCAGAGGCGCTCGATGTTCCTATTTTATTGCTACACAAGTCATCGTTGGTCCATGCGGGGAAAAAGGAAGAAATTGCACACGCATCCGGAGTAGAGCGGGTTATTCACGCATGGATCGAAGGGATGCGATACGACATGCTTCGCAAGCTTCGTTCTCACCCTGGAGTACTTGAGGTGCGGCTGGTGCCGACCGATAGGTTTGAAGGCACATGCGTGCGCATTACCATTCAAAATTCCCGCTATTTACCCGCGTTGTATAGCGCTTTAAGCGAAGCTCCTCTTATTAGTATAGAAGAGCTTCCGGTGCCCTTTAGTGATATTTTAGATTCCCTACCGTAAGTATCTTCGTACGGCGATATAGCTGCTGATAACTGCAAGGCCGATAGATGCTGCAAGCTGCAGGCCGATAATTTGGAACCAGTGGGAAACTGCATATTCGTAAATATTGAATGCAGTGTTTTGGCCCGTAAAGAAGAACAAGTTAATTTTTGTGGCGGTAGCGTTCATAACTACATAGAGCGTTATTGTCGTAATGGTAACGCTAATAAGCGCAACGATTACTGATTCCATAAGAAACGGCCCTTGGATATACCAGCGCGAAGCTCCAACTAAGCGCATGATGTCGATTTCTTCTCGAAAGCTGTAGATGGCAAGCCGAATAGTATTAAACATAATGAGCACTACGAGCATGCCGAATATTCCCGTTGCGATGAGTCCGGCATTGCGAATGAGGTTCATAATTGAAATCATTTTTTCAATGATTGCTTTGGAATCCTGGAAGTTTATTTTTTCAATGAATACGGCGTATCGGTCCGATTTTAACGTTTGCGTGATGTTTTCATAAAACCGAGGATCTTTTGCTACTACGTACATATTGCTTGGAAGCGGATTTTTATTAAGTTCTCGAAGAGCCTCCTCAATGTACGGATCATCTGCATGGCGGCGGCGATATTCTTTTAATGCTTCATCGCTTGTAACGATTCTAGTGTTTTCAACATCGGAACGCGCCGCTATATCGCGCTCTATGGTGCTGATTTGTTCCTGCGTAGTGCTGTCTTTGAATGTAACGGCAATATCTACCTTTTGTTCAACGTTTCGGAGAAATTCTGCCCCAAGCACGTTTACTACATACAGGAATAAGATAATGCACAGTGTAAGGGTCATGATGACCGTGGTCGCAATGGAAAGCCAGACATTTCTTCGGAAATTCCGGAATGCGTTG
>CAYPSL010000053.1:0-2972 GCA_964413615.1 uncultured Candidatus Saccharibacteria bacterium
AAGCTCATTCCTGCCCTCTTTGAGCTATATACTGCGGGGTCGCTCCCTCAAATGATGCACGTGGTTGGGTTTGCTCGCAGGCCGCTTTCTGATGAGGATTTTCAGGCGCATGTTCGGGAAACGCTGGCTGGTATGGAGCCTGCTGAAAAAGTAGAAGAATTTTCTAGAATGTTTTCATACCGGGCGGGAGATTTTACTCAAAAGGATTCATACGAAAGTTTGGCTGCATTGCTCGGCAAGCAAGACGATAATTGGAATACATGCGCGAATAAGTTATTTCACCTTGCGGTACCACCCGAACATTACAAAGGAATTTTAGAAAATCTCGCACATTCCGGACTTACAATTCCGTGTGGAGGAGAAGAAGGTTGGACTCGGGTGATTGTAGAAAAACCATTCGGAAAAGATTTAGCTACTGCGCAAGAGTTAGATGAGCTTCTGGGCAAACTCTTCCAAGAAGAGCAAATTTATCGAATTGATCACTATCTAGGGAAGGATACTGTGCAGAATATTCTCGCATTCCGATTTTCCAATACCTTTTTGGAGCCTTCTTGGAGTGCAAAGTCTATTGCAAGTATTCATGTACGATTATTTGAAGATGGTGACGTATCCGGCAGAGGCGCATTTTATGATGGTGTAGGTGCGCTACGCGATGTGGGTCAAAACCACATGCTGCAATTGCTCGCGTTATTTACCATGAATAATCCGGGCGCATTCGACGCAGATACGATTCGCCGGGCGCGTGCGGAGGTGCTGGAAGGGCTTGAGATTATGGATGTTCAGGATGTTGCTCGCCATACCGTGCGTGGGCAATATAGCGGATATGCAGATGAAGTAGGGGTAGCAAAGGGCTCTACAACAGAGACATATTTTAAAGTAGAAGCTAGGTTAAATGTTCCGCAGTGGAGGGGTGTTCCAATTATTCTTGAGAGCGGGAAAGCAGTTGCGGAATCTAAAGTGGAGGTAGTAGTTGAATTCCGTCATCATACGCCGTGCCTATGCCCTGCCGGAAAGCATTTTACGAATGTATTGCGATACGAGGTGCAGCCGAATGAAAAAATTACCACATCGTTTTGGGCAAAAAAGCCGGGCCCTGAAATGGTGGTAGAGGAAAAGGCATTTTCATTCGATTACGGAACCGCATTCTCGAAAGATGAAGCGCTTGAGGCGTACAGCAGGCTACTGCTAGATGCTATTGAAGGGAACCAAACATCATTCGTATCTACGGAAGAAATTACAGCAAGTTGGAATTTTATTGATCCTATTATTCATGCATGGGGTCAGCAGCAGGGTGCAATTGCAGTATATAAAAAAGGATCAGAACCCGAGAGTATTCTTCTTGATGCGCCAGATGCTGTTATGCCTGAAAAAACAATCGGATATATCGGGCTTGGGAAAATGGGTGCAAATATGGTTGAGCGTTTGCGCGATTATAACTGGAATATTGTGGCGTATGATCCGGACCCTGCTGCGCGAGAAAAAGCTGTTGCGCTTGGGGCGCATGCAGCTACGTCTGCGGCCGATGTAGTGGGGCAGCTTCCAAAAACGGAACGCGTACTTTGGATTATGGTGCCGCACCAAGCTGTTGATGAAGTATTAGCAGAAGTAACTCCTCACCTGCAGGCAGGCGATATTGTTATCGAGGGCGGAAATTCGTTTTACAAAGATTCTATCCGAAGGGGTGAAGCATTACAAAAGCTTGGCGTTCATTATTTGGATATAGGGGTAAGCGGGGGCCCGAGCGGAGCGCGTAAGGGCGCATCGCTTATGATTGGCGGAGAAAAGTCCGCATACAAACAATTGCTCGGACTATTTTCTGATATTTCTGTAGCGGGCGGATATGACTATATGGGAAGAAGCGGTGCAGGCCATTTTGTAAAAATGGTTCACAACGGAATTGAGTATGGAATGATGCAGGCAATTGCAGAAGGATTTGCAGTGCTTAAGGAGTGGCGCGACGATATCGATGTAGAACGCATTGCACATTTGTACAATAACGGAAGCGTGATTGAATCCCGTCTTATTCATTGGCTGAAAGATGCATACGAGGCATACGGAGACTCTTTGGAAAGCATTTCTGGTTCTATTGCGCATAGCGGGGAAGGAAAATGGACGGTGGAAACAGCAAAGGAGCTTGGAATCCCTGTTCCTATTATTGAAGGCGCCTTTCAGTTCCGATTGCAATCACAAGATAACCCAAGCTACACAGGGCAAATCGTATCAGCGCTTCGCAACCAATTCGGCGGCCACGACGTAAAGAAATAAATTTTGTTACACCGCCAATTTCTGGAACGCTTCGGCTAGGGATTGTGCTCGTGCTAACTCTTCTGATTTTTTCTGCTCTAAGTCGGCATCGGAAATAGCTGGGTCAACCGGCGCATGTAATTGCGTATATATTTTAATCTTTGGTTCCGTGCCGGATGGGCGGATAGTGAGGCGGGAATGGTGGTCATCTGATAGTTCGAATATGAGTACATTACCCTTTTCTGTACCGGAAAATGTTTCCCGGTCGATGATGTTTACAATTGGGGTGCCGGCAATTTCTTGTGGCGGATTGGTGCGAAGCTGTCCCATAATGCGCTGCATATTTTGGAACCCTTCTGCTCCTGGATAGCTGATGTTTGCAAGCGTTTCCGTAAACACCCCATACTTTTTGTACAGCTCATTAAGCTGCCACATGAGCGTTTTACCCTGGTCTTTTAGTTCGGATGCTAATTCACACAGTAACAGTGCAGCAATTGCAGCGTCTTTATCTCGGCAGTAGGAACCTTTTAGTAAGCCGTAGCTTTCTTCTCCTCCGAGTACGAATGTTTCAGTTCCGCCATCTTGATGCTCTCGAATGAGCTGAGCTACGTATTTAAACCCAATTAAAATGTGGTTGTATATTTTGAGGCCAAAGTCTGCCGCAATTGCGTCCAGCATGTCTGTTGTTACAATAGTGCGCACCATAAATCCGCCTTCTTGTTTTGCAA
>CAYPSL010000054.1:0-2881 GCA_964413615.1 uncultured Candidatus Saccharibacteria bacterium
AATGAGAAATTTATTTTCATAGGTTTGTTATTGAACTGTTACTAACGTACAAGCTGTTGTTGTATCAACACACAATGCATACACATTCCTTGTAGGGAATCGGAATATTCGGGATTGGCTCGCTGCAACCTGCTGCGCTGCAACCACATCCGTTTTGCCCTGTTGCCGTGCAGTAACCGTATGAGCTGCACTATCAGAATTAAGAGCGAGCACACATTCATCTTTTGCAATCGTAATAGTTGCAGGGTATGACTTCGTTGCCACAGGGTTTGCAGTTGTATCCTTTACCAAGAAGAGTGATTGCTTGCACTGTGCTGCTGCTGGCGTTGAAACTGGGTTTGGTTTTGGGGTAGGAGTTGCATAGTACGGATTATTTGCTACTGCATTGCCGCCGCTCCCCATGCCTTGTGGGCGCGCCTGACCCTGACCTACATACTGTTCATCTACTGCACCTCGCTGCGGAGTAGCGCCACCGAGACCGCCCATCATACTCATAATCATTCCAATCATCGTAAGCCCCATATTGCCACTTAACGCACCCGCCATAGAAAGTCCTTGGCCGATTTTCCCGAGCGCACCCTGGGCTCCTCCGCCCTGCTGGCCTTGTCCGAATGCACCATTTAAGTTTCCGCCGCCCATCATAGCTAGGCTTAACGTTGCAGGGTCTATTCCTTCACCCGAACCGTTTAAAGCTTGTAAAAGCGCGTAGTTTTGAAGGGCGTTATTATTCCCTTGCCCCGGCTGGTTCTGTAACTGCTGGAGTATAAGAAGCTGCTGCAACTGCGCTGCTTGCTCTTCATCTATTTCTCCGGACTGCTCCAATGCTTGTAAAAAAATAAGTTGCTCGTAGTTCGCTGTCGTAAATTGTGCGAACGCTCCAAATGGAGTTCCGAGAAACAATAAAAGCATCGCCACGCTCAACGCTTTATTTGTGAAGGATTTTTTATTCATACTATGTAGTATATACCAAAATATATTTTTTAAAGGATCTTTGATTCATAGTTATAAGTATATACCAAAAAGATAATAAATGTTTTTATTGAGCCGCAAAACCTTCAAGCGAAGTACGCAATTGAGAAAGCTGCGTTACATGAGAAGGAAGCACATTCTGCATATCGAGCACTGCTTGCACTGCCTTTTGCTGATCACCCGCTGCATTCTGCTCGATTACTTGTAGTCGGGAAACTGTGAAATCAATAAGGGAAACATACAACTGCTGATATTCTTGCGCGGGCTTTGGAGTTGTTGCGCCTTTTAGCGCAGCTGCAAATTGCCCGATGCGCGCGCGCACTTGAGCGAGCTGCTGAACATTTCCACTCGCAGCACTCTCAACTGCACTTGCAATAGCTTGCCCATCCGAAAGCTCCGGCGGGCGCAGTGCATCAATTTGAGCAAGATACGTTCGCACATCTGCGGGAGCTGCTGCAGGCGTAATATTTAATTGCGACAGCGGAATTAATGCAAACTGGGCCGCAACAGGAGGAAGAGAAACCGGAGTAGGCGTAATGAATCCTGGGTTATTGGTGAAAATCGGGATTGGAGTAGGAGTTGGCTGAGAAAGATCAATTAACGGAGTGCCAATAGGTGCTGGAGTAACTACTGCGATCCTATCACTCCCATTCCCATCACCCTTCTTTGCGGGATCAAATCCATTGGCAACCTCTGCCCCATCTTTAAATCCATCGCTATCGCTATCCGGATTAAAAGAGTCTGTTCCCCACTGACACTCTTCATGATCAAACAATTCGTCGTTATCGCTATCAAGCCGAGAACTAGAATCCCTGTTTAATGGATTGTATCCGGCGCGAACTTCTTCTCCGTCATTATATCCATCACCATCAGTATCCGCTTTACTCTGATCCGTTCCATATGTTGCCTCAACTGCATCAGGAAGCAAATCCCGATCAATATCTTGTTGCCCTGCCCACGTATCAGAACAGACTCCACCAAACGCAAGGGGAGGGGTAGAAGGAGTTGTAAGAGGACCAACAGATGTAATAGGCAAGAAGCCATCATCCAAAGGAGTTGCGGATGGAGTAGGTGGCGTATCGGAAGACGAAAAGGGGGAGGCAATAAGAATCCAAACAGTAACACCAATAGCAATAACAAGAGCTACTCCACCTGTTATAAAAAGAACCCTCCGATTCATAGAAATATATTATTGGGCGGGAACGCCACCTAAAAGAGTCCTTGAAATGTCCGAAGATACATTCTGGATAGTACTATCAGAAACAAACGGAGTTGCGGATGGAAGAGGGGCGCTAGAAGAAGCAGGGCTATCTACTTGAGTTCTGATTAAGAGCGGTGTCACGTCAGTGTTCCCAAACATCAGAGTAACTCCAGCAACTCCCCCAATAACAATAATGAGCACAACAATTCCAATCCAAATCTCAAACGCTAACTTGTTATTCAGTGTCATAGTGCTTGCTTGTAAGGATACCACATTTTTTACTTCCTATGCGACTGCTCAATAATTGCCTTATACACCCATGCGCTTGGGCGCACCGTTCGCCCCATCGTTTTGTAATCAACCGCAACAAGCCCGAAGCGTGGGGCGAAGCCATCTGCCCATTCAAAATTATCAAGAAGTGACCAGTGTAGATACCCCCGCACATCGGCGCCACCACTCTGCGCTTTCTCGATCGCGCGAACACGAGAACGGATAAAATCGGCGCGCATAGTATCCCCCTCATCAGCAATACCATCGCTTGTAATATAGATAGGCTTTTTGTATTGCTTCATATCAAGCAAAGAATTTACTATGGGCAGCCGCGCATCACAATAATTAACCCCGATAAAATCGTGTGATCGTTTCGTGAGAAAGAAAAACAGATGATTAAAGAAAAAATTCTCTGCAGATTGTGCATGTAAAACAACGCGC
>CAYPSL010000055.1:0-2333 GCA_964413615.1 uncultured Candidatus Saccharibacteria bacterium
GCAGGACAAGAGACTTTGGATCTCTGAATCGGGGTTCGAATCCCTGCCCGGGAACATATAAATTAAAAAGACCGTTCGATAACATATATCGAGCGGTCTTTGGTGTAAAAGAACAAAACCTTCACTTACGAAAACGCTTCAATAAGGCGAGGTACGGCGTTCATTTTATCCATCACCATTTCACATCCCGCATCTTCCAGTAAATGAAGTAAATCAACATCGGCAGAGCATCCAAACATTCGGCCAGCATAACCTCGATCCTTAAACCAGCGAACGGTTCCGGGGTCATTGCCGTCGTACGTCGTTTCTCCGATCAGTTTTCCGCAGAAGAGCACAGCATCAACATCTGGGTTCTTTCTGTATTGCTCTACGGCCTCTGCGAGTGTGTAGGCCTTCAGGACCCTTATTCCCGCCTCGTTAAACCGAATCTCGAAGAGCTCTTGAAGAGGATAATCATCCTCAATCACAAGCACTGTTTTTGCCACAACACTACCTCTCTTTTAAATTGGGTAAGAACTTTTTCCGAATACAGGAAGTAGCATAATAGCAATTATTTATTGCTATGTCAACAATTTTATGTGAAAAACTCTATACAGCTGCTCGAGTAAGCACTACCTTTCCAAACGGAACAGAAAATGCTCGGCACCATATCCAAATCTCTGAATACTCATCCACATTAACCCCTGCCGGAATTTCATAATTCTGAGAACCTTCATTACCCTTTAAGCGACCTAGGTTTACAGCCGGATCATATTTGCCATCTTTTCCCAAGTGCACAAATAAATCTGGGCCGTTCGTAACTGTAAAATCTTCTTCAAATCGAACATATGTTTTTTCTCCTGTTTTTATGAGACGCGCAGTACCCGTTGCGCGATGAAGTTTATCGAACCCAGAAAATGGGCCCTCTGCAAGAAACCCAGGAATGGCCGGGGTTATTACGACCGTTCGATCTTTGGGAGGTACTGCACTTGGGGCCGCAAATGTCTCTACAGGAACCGTTGGCAATGCTTCGCTTACACGATTAGTTATAAAAAGCGGAGAGCCAAGCCACCATGCGAGCGCAAGGCCAAGTACGCCCCCTACGCCCAGTAATACCTTTTTCCATGTTTTCATATACAGCAAGTATATCATCGTTGTAGGATAGAAGATATGGAAATTGTACTTACCGTGAGCCAATGCGTAGAAGCAATTAATATTGCACTAGATTCATTAGGCGAACTTACGGTCGAAGGGGAAGTGTCAGAATTTCGGATTATCCAAAATAAATGGGTGACGTTCGACATTAAAGATAAACAGAGCGTTCTAAAATGCTTCATGACCGTTTGGAGCTTGCGCACGCAGATTGAAGATGGGATGCTGGTAAAAGTTACCGGCCAAGCAAATTTGCGCGCAAAAGGATTCTTAAGCTTTGTTGCAAAAAATGTACAACCATCAGGAGAAGGATCCCTCAAACGCGCGCTTGAACTCCTAAAAAGAAAGTTGGAGGCGGAAGGATTATTTTCTCAAGAAAGAAAGCGGCGCCTTCCACGATTTCCTGAGCACATCGCACTTATTACCTCGAAAGAAGCAGCAGCATACAACGACTTTCTAAAAGTGCTTGCTGCTCGCCAGGGAGGCCTGACTATTTCTTTTATTCATACGCAAGTGCAAGGCGCAGAAGCTCCCGATCAAATCATTGGAGCACTAAGAACTGCAAATTCGGAATTACAACACCTCGATGCAATCATTCTTGTTCGCGGAGGAGGAAGCATGGAAGACTTGATGGCATTTAATGACGAGCATGTAGTACGCGCAGTTTCAGAATCTCGCACTCCCACTATTGTAGGTATCGGGCACGAACGAGACGTATCACTTGCGGAGCTTGCTGCCGATATCCGCGCATCTACCCCGAGCAACGCAGCGGAACTTTTAGTACGATCACGAGAAGAAATTACACTAGATATCTCGCGAATGAAGTCCTCGCTTTCACAATCGCTCGTAAACAAGATTGCACAACAAGAGTCACATATAATACGCATGACGCACGCCATAGGGGGGAGACTAAAGCAAACCTCTGAAAACGCTCGGCAAATTATCCAAAGAATTTCCTCCGTCTCACTCCGATTGAGAGACACAATAACAACCTCTATTGAAAAAATCACCGGTATGAAACGAATCCTCGTGGCACTTTCACCGCAAAAAACAATCGAGCGAGGGTATAGCATTACTCGCAATTCATCCGGAAAAATTATCAAACATGCTTCTGATATTTCGGTGGGCGAAGAGGTGGCAACAACCCTGGCTATAGGCAATATTACTTCCGTTGTCCGCACTACATCCCCATGATACAGTTA
>CAYPSL010000056.1:0-2108 GCA_964413615.1 uncultured Candidatus Saccharibacteria bacterium
TGAAGCTATTAAAGGCCTTAAGAACGAAAAGGAGAAAGGGACGATTTCAGAAGATGACTTCTACGGAGGCAAAAAACATTTGGATGAACTTATTGGAAAAGCTCAAAGCGAACTGGAAGAACGAATCAAGTCAAAAGAACAAGATATATTGACAATATAGCAATTTGAAAGTATAAAGAACGAACCTACGAATGGGTTCGTTCTTTTAAAATTACGCACATAAGGAGAGTGCTCATGAAAACAGGTGATGTGAGGAACGTCGATATTGTTATGCAAATCGGCAAAGCCTTTCGATGGTATCGAGCAGAAAAGAAATGGTCAGAACAAGAGCTTGCAGTCGAAATCATCAAAAAGAGCACAAAAAAGATCCCCTACGACCAAATTCTCAAGATAGAAAAGGGAGAAAAAATACCGACCCTTCCAATGATCGTAATCCTGTGTGATGCCCTCGATATCACTATAAATGAGCTTTTTGATCAAGCTCAGATATTCGCAAGAAGGCGTCAAGCGTTAACATGAAAACTCAGAATAAAGAATAGCTTCTATTACCGAAGCAAATTCCACTATACCCAGACCACCCACAGAGGATCTGGGTTTTTTATTTCCCTAGCGCACAGGAGAGATGTACGATACCCTTAAATAACTATGGTTTTGACCACTATTCTTATATTTTTCGGAATGCTCTTGGTGCTGGTGCTAGTGCATGAATGGGGGCATTTTATTGTGGCAAAAAAGGCAGGATGCAAAGTAGAAGAGTTCGGATTTGGATTCCCCCCAAGGCTATTTTCGAAAATGTGGCGCGGAACACTCTATTCATTTAACCTGCTTCCAATTGGAGGTTTTGTAAAAATTGAAGGAGAAGATATGAGTGAGGAAAATCCTGCGGAAACGAGCTTCGCGAGCAAATCCGCATTGTGGCGTATTGCAATTTTATCTGCAGGAGTTGTCATGAACCTTATACTTGCAGCATTTTTACTTGGAATAGAAAGTGGAATTGGCGCTCCCACTATCGCAACGCCTGAAAACCGCCACACGCTTTCAAATATCATGACATATGTACTGGAAATTGCGCCTGGCTCTCCTGCGGAGCAAGCCGGCATACAACCATACGATCGAATTGTGCAATACGGAGAAATTGCAAAACCAAGCGTAACCGATGTTCAAGAAGCAACCAAAAAAACTGCAGGCCAAGAAATATCTCTTAAAATAGAGCGAGGCGGGCAGCATATTACTGTTTCAGTAACACCTCGATCAAATCCACCAGAAGGGCAAGGAGCGCTCGGAGTAAGCATGGGGGAAACAGGCCTTATTAAATCTCCATGGTACTTAGCCCCATGGCACGGAATACAACGTACTGCATTTATGACGGGTGCTATTCTTGATCAGTTTGGGGGCCTTATAGCAAAGCTCTTTAGAAACGAGAGTGTTGGCGAAGTCCTAACGGGGCCCATTGGAATTGCCGTATATACAAAAGAAGCGGCATCGCTTGGCCTTTCGTACTTCTTAGAATTTGCGGCCATGATCAGCATCAACCTTGCGATTATTAACATATTGCCGCTGCCTGCGCTTGATGGAGGCAGAATTCTATTCGTAATCATCGAAAAAGCAATTGGGAAAAAAGTTCCTGCAACCATTGAAGGCTATGTCCATACTGCGGGATTTATTATTTTAGTTGGCCTTATGATTGTTATTACATTTAAAGACGCATATCGTTACTTCTAATATATGAAATACTCTTCTTACTTCTTACGAACTAATAAAGATGCAAAGGCGTTCGATTCAGTAAACGCAACGCTCCTTCAAAAAGGCGGTTTTATCGATCAGGTAATGTCTGGCGTATATACCATGCTACCAATCGGACTTCGCACATTAAATAAAATTGAAAACATTGTACGCGAAGAAATGGACACGCTCGGATCCGAACTGTTAATGCCCGCGCTCTCTCCCGTAGACTTATGGGAAACAACAAAAAGAACAGGAATCGACGTACTTCTAGAGGCGCGCGGAGCAAACGAAGCATCGCTCAAACGCAACGATAGCCGTTATATCTTAAATTCTACACACGAAGAGTTGGTAACACCGCTCGCAAAGAAAACAAAATTCAGTTA
>CAYPSL010000057.1:0-2077 GCA_964413615.1 uncultured Candidatus Saccharibacteria bacterium
TCCTTCACGGATTAGTGATGTCTGCAAAGGGCATCTTCTCTTAATGTACAGATATTTTATGCAAAAAGAAAGGCTACTTCTTTGTATTCCCCTGCTATCTGTGAAATACTAGAACGTCTGCCACGTATCGTACGTACGGTAAGATTCTAGCTCTTTTTCATCTCATATATACGAAAGGCGGGGCTATGCCACCACTGCCCACAATCTGCGGATACCTCGCGATGATCGCAGGCTATGCGATTATCATGATCGGGCTCCCCTCCCAGATTATTCAGAATTTTCGGAACAAAAGCTGCAACGGGCTCTCTCCAGCACTTCAGTATTCCGTGCTTGCAGGATACACAAGCTGGAGCTGCTATGGATTTTCCAAATCAGACTGGTTCTTAATAGCTGCGAATGTCCCCGGAGCCGTCTTGATGGCGATTATTGTATTCCAAATGATGTGGTACAAACATCGCTCTTCGTAACCTCACTTCCCGTGCGTTGCCATACAACCACGGGATTTTTATATACAAGCCCCTTTTTAGATAGACAAATCATCTAAAAACACTTATAAAGCGTAGTACACGGCCTCATCGTCTAACGGCTAGGACGTAGCCTTCTCAAGGCTAAAATCGGGGTTCGATTCCCCGTGGGGCTGCATCAAGCATAAAAACCCTCCTTGTGGCGGTTTTTTATATAAGAAAAAACCCAGAGTTCATTATGAACAACTGGGCTGTAGAGAAATGGTAGGGGGTCGAGGAATGACACTCGAGGAAAAGTGCTCGTGGTCGGCTACCGCGTCCCTATAGCGACACCACGTCTAGGCAATGACCCAATTCCCGGCGAAGAGTGAGAGAGTCATCGCTTGCACAATTCGAGTCAACCAAGACCCCCTACCGTGAAAGATTTAATTTGCTAAAAAAGAACAGGAAAAACTTGGACTTTTATTACCTTACTACATCTCCAAATTTTGTCAATATCCCGTGCGTATGTTTCTTCTCAAGAAGTTTTTGTATCACTTTTTTCATGTTCATCCGCTTTCCACCGCCAATATATATAGCATCCCCTTCCTTCATGTGATCCGCGAGCCATACCGCAGCTTCCGTACTATCAATAAAATGGTGTGTGTCTATCGGTAACCCTGTTTTCAGCGCAGCTGCTTGCGCATGGCGCATTGCGTCGCCCACAAACGCAATAATCTGTGCGGAGTGCGCGGCAAGAATCCCAATCTTCTCGTGCGCATGAATGGAATACGATGCAAGATTTTCTATATCTCCCAAGACTGCTATTTTTTTCCCGCTACTTAGAAATACGGTAAACGATTTTAACGAAGACTCCATACTCTCCGGAGACTGCCCGCCCGTATCGTCGATAATGGATGGCCCTTGTGATCCGTTCGGCAAAGAAAACAATCCTGCAGGCGGGTGCATATGTTTTATTCCTGCAATTGCATCCTGCACCGATACTCCTAGCCCATGAGCTGTCGCAATTCCCGCAAGCACTCCATAGAGATGCTGTTTCGCAAAAAGATGTTGCAAGAATACTTCGTAGCGTACGCCGTGGCTCGCAATTTCAAGAAACAGCCCGCGGCCACCTTCTGATCTAGTCACACGCGTTGCTCGAATATCTGCCTCAGAATGTACGCCATACGTGATTACAGGCCTGCCAATGTGTCCGCGAATTTCATTGAGCTGCGCATCGTCGCTATTGAGTATCACCACCGCATCAGAGGCTAATGATTGTGCAAGTGCGAGGTATTCATGAGCAATCATTTCTTGTGACCCAAACATATCCAAATGCTCAGACCCTATATGAGTTAGCACGAGCACTCTTGGAACAAGACGGGTGAGCACACCTTGAGCTACCCGAGGCACAAAGAGCGGAACTTCTGCAATAATCGTATTCGGCTCAAATTCTGAAATTTCTTTTACTCCTTGCTTCATTAAAAGACTCAAAAGACCCTCTCCACCCTTTCGACGTTCTCCTAACACCCCTTCCGCAATAGCAATTGGAGCGCTTGGGGACGCAACCGTTCGCACGTGCCGATGCGCATGCGTTGCGCTTTCTATGGCGCATGCAGCCATGGTGCGGCCGT